>JBEKZS010000109.1:0-15201 GCA_049509635.1 Roseiarcus sp. | reverse complement strand
GCGCGGCGCCGCCGGCGCCGAACAGCACGAGCGCCTTGCCGGCCGGATCGACCAGCGTGCGCAGCGATTCGACGAAGCCCTTGCCGTCGGTGTTCTCGCCGATCAGCCTGCCGCCGCGCTTCACCACGCAGTTGACCGCGCCGATCGTCGCCGCGGATTCCCCGAGCGCGTCGAGATGGCCGATCACCGCGACCTTGTGCGGGATCGAGCAGTTGAAGCCGAGCCAGCCCATCGCCTTCGCGCCGCGCACCGCGTCGCCGAGATCGGCGGGCGCAACCTCGCAATTGATGTAGCGCGCATCGATTCCGTGATGGACGAACGCCGCCTCGATCATCGCCACCGTCGGATTTTCCGCCGCGGGCGTGGCGAAGGAGCCGACGAGCTTGCTGAGGAAGTTGTGGGCGGCGGGCATGAGGCGATCCGGGGCTGTGGGACGGCCGACAGGATAGACCCACGCGGGGCGGGCGGACAATGGCGCGGCGGCGCGCCCTTGTTCGGCGGCCGATTCCCGGGCATCATGGAAATCGACGCGACTATCGACGGCACGGGAGGACTGGCATGCGGCACTTGCGCCGTCGGGGAAGGTTTGCGCGTCGCCTCGCCACGGGTCCGGCCGGCCCGGGCGCATGACTCCTGGGCCCGCCGCCTCCGCTCCGCTGCTCCGCGTCGAAGGCGTCTGCGTGCGCTTCGGCGGCATCGTGGCGCTCGACGGCGTTTCCTTCGATGTCGCGCGCGGCCAGATCTGCGGGCTTATCGGGCCCAACGGCGCCGGCAAGACCACGCTGTTCAACTGCCTGTCGCGTCTCTACGCGCCTCAGCAGGGCGCGATCCGCTTCGACGGCCGCCCGCTGCTGCGCGAGAGCCGGCATCGCATCGCGCGCATCGGCATCGCGCGGACCTTCCAGAATCTCGCGCTGTTCCGCACCATGAGCGTGCTCGAGAACGTCATGATCGGCGCCCATGGCGGCGCGCGCGGCGGCTTTCTCGCCGACGCCTTCGCCCTGCCGCTCGCCGCGCGCGAGGAGCGGCGGCTGCGCGAGGGCGCGATGGCGCTGGTCGAGGAATTCGGGCTGGCGCCGGTGGCCGCCGCGCCGGCGGGCGCCCTGCCGTTCGGCACGCAGAAGCGGGTCGAACTCGCGCGGGCGCTGGCGAGCGCGCCCAAGCTGCTGCTGCTCGACGAGCCCGCGGGCGGCCTCAACCACGAGGAGGTCGACCGGCTGCGCGGCGAAATCGTCGGAATTCGCGACCGCCGCGGCGTCACCGTCCTGCTGGTCGAGCATCACATGAACCTCGTCATGCGCGTATCCGACCAGGTCGTCGCGCTCAATTTCGGCCGCAAGATCGCCGACGGGCCACCCGGCGCGGTGCAGCGCGACGCGGAGGTGATCCGGGCCTATCTCGGCGACGCCGCCTGATGGCGGCGCTGCTGGAGACGCACGGCCTCAAGGCCTTCTACGGACCGGTGGAGGCGCTGCACGGGCTCGACCTCACCGTCGAGGCGGGCGGCATCACCGCCCTGCTCGGCGCCAATGGCGCGGGCAAGACGACGACCCTGCGCGCGCTGTGCGCGATGGTGCGCAGCGAGGGCGCGATCCAGTTCGCCGGCGCGCCGATCGCGGGGCGCCAGACCGAGGACATCGTCCGGCTCGGCATCGCCCACGTCCCCGACGGGCGCGGCACTTTCGTCAACCTCACCGTCGAGGAAAACCTGCGGCTCGGCGCCTATACGCGCCCGGACCGCGACGGCGTTCGTGAGGATTTCGCGCGCGTCTACGCCTATTTCCCGCGCCTGAAGGAGCGCCGCGCGCAGCAGGCGGGCACCCTGTCGGGCGGCGAGCAGCAGATGCTCGCGATCTCGCGCGCGCTGATGCTCCGCCCGAAACTGTTGCTGCTCGACGAGCCCTCGTTCGGCCTCGCGCCGATCATCGTCAAGGACATTTTCGGCATCCTGCGCGCGATCAACCGCGAGGACGGCGTCAGCATGCTGATCGTCGAGCAGAACGCGAGTCTCGCGCTCGACCTCGCCGATCACGCCTTCCTCATCGAGACCGGGCGGGTGGCGATCGGCGGCCCGGCGGCGGCGATCCGCGCCGACGATTCGGTGCGCCGCTCCTACCTCGGCTATTGACGGAGTCCGCGCGCCATGTCCGCCCTGCTGCATCAGCTGTTCTCCGGCCTCGCGATGGGCGGCGTCTATGCGATCCTCGCGCTCGCGCTGGTGATGATCTACCAGGCGACCCATCTGGTGAATTTCGCGCAGGGCGAGATGGCGATGTTTTCGACCTATCTCGCCTGGGCGATGATCGACGCCGGCGCGCCCTATTGGGCGGCGTTCGGGCTGACGGTCGTGGTCTCCTTCCTCGGCGGCGTCGCGATCGAGCGGCTGATCGTGCGCCCCTTCGCCGGCGCGCCGGAGCTCAGCGTCGTCATCGTGTTCATCGGCCTGCTGCTGATCTTCAACAGCCTGGCCGGCTGGCTGTTCGGCTACGAGATCAAGAGCTTCGACAGCCCGTTCCCCGACCGGTCGTGGTTCGGCAACACCTTCATGTCGTCCCACGAATCGGGGGCGATCCTCGTCACTTTCGCGGTGCTCGCGCTGGTCTACGCGTTCTTCCGCTTCACGCCGCTCGGCCTCGCCATGCGCGCGGCCGCGCAAAACCCGGTGTCGAGCCGGCTGGTCGGCATCCGGGTCGGCTGGATGCTGGCGATCGGCTGGGGCCTCGCCGCCGCGATCGGCGCGATCGCCGGCATGATGGCGGCGCCGATCGTCTATCTCGACCCCAATATGATGAGCGGGATTCTCCTCTACGCCTTCGCCGGCGCGATCCTCGGCGGCATCGACAATCCCTGGGGCGCGGCCTCGGGCGGCTTCATGGTCGGCGTGCTCGAAAACATCGCCGGCGCCTATGTCGTCGGTCCCGAGATCAAGCTCTCGGTCGCGCTGCTGATCATCGTCGGCGTGCTCGTCGTCAGGCCCTCGGGCCTGTTCGGCCGCCTGCTCGTGACCCGGGTCTGAGCCATGAGCATAGCGCGCGAGGATCAGGCCGCCCTGCCCGCTCAGTCCGCCCCGGGCGTCGCCGGCCGCCGCTGGCGACGGCTCGCCTTCGCAGCTTTCGCGGCGCTCGCGCTCGGCCTGCCGTTCCTCGCCAGCGGCTATCATCTGTTCCAGTTCTCGCAGGTGCTGATCTATGCGATCGCGCTGCTCGGGCTCAACCTGCTGACCGGCTACAATGGCCAGATCTCGCTCGGCCATGGCGCGTTCTTCGCGATCGGCGGCTATGCGGCGGCGATCCTCATGACCAGGTTCGGCGCGCCCTATTGGGCGACCCTGCCGGCCGCCGGCCTCGTCTGCTTCGGCGCGGGCTTCCTGTTCGGTCTGCCGGCGCTGCGGCTCGGCGGCCTCTATCTCGCGCTCGCGACCTTCGCGCTCGCCGTCGCGACGCCGCAGCTGCTCAATTACAAGGGTCTCGACGCCTGGACCGGCGGCTCGGGCGGGCTGCAGCTCGCCAAGGCGCACGCCCCGTTCGGCCTGCCGCTGAGCCCGGATCAGTGGCTCTATTTCCTGTGCCTGATCTGCGCCGCCGCGCTTTACTGGGCGGCGGCCAATCTCGTGCGCGGGCGGGTCGGGCGCGCGATCGTGGCGATCCGCGACCAGCCGATCGCGGCCGAGACGATGGGCGTCAACATTTCCTTCTACAAGGCGATGTGCTTCGGCGTCAGCGCGCTCTATGCGGGCGTGGCGGGCGCGCTCGGGTCGATCGTGGTCGGCTTCGTCTCGCCCGACAGTTTCGGCCTGTTCGTCTCCCTGTCGTTCCTCGTCGGCATCGTCGTGGGCGGTCTCGCCTCGCTTCGCGGCGTCCTGTTCGGCGCCCTGTTCATCGAATTCGTCCCCAATTACGCCGACCAGCTGTCCGACCTGTTCGGCCAGAGCGCCAAGGCGCTGCCGGGCGCGATCTACGGAATCCTGCTGATCGGCCTGATGTATCTGATGCCGGCCGGCGTCGCCGGCGCGGTCGGCGCGGCGCCGCGCCTGTTGCGGCGGCTTTTCTCCCGGCCGAACCGAGTCTAGATTGAAGACGACGATACCGGCGCCCAGCCGGAACGACATTCGCCATCGAGGAAACGTCGGCGCCGCAGCGTCGCAACAGGAGGACCCCAAATGATTTCGCGTCGCACTCTCTTGCAGGCGGGCGCCGTATCTGCCGCCGCGCTGGCGTCGGGCCTGCGCTCCGCCCGCGCCGCCAACGCGCCCGGCGTCACCGACGCCGAGATCAAGATCGGCCAGACCATGCCGTACAGCGGGCCGGCCTCCGCCTATGGGGTGATCGGCAAGACCGAGGCGGCCTATTTCAAGATGCTCAACGAATCGGGCGGGGTGAACGGCCGCAAGCTCAACCTGATCAGCCTCGACGACGGCTACAGCCCGCCCAAGACCGTCGAGCAGACGCGCCGGCTGGTCGAACAGGAACAGGTCGCGTTCATGTTCCAGACCCTCGGCACCCCGTCAAACGCGGCGATCCGGCCCTATCTCAACGAGAACAAGGTGCCGCAGCTGTTCGTCGCCACCGGCGCCAGCATGTGGAACGACCCCAAGAACTTCCCCTGGACGATCGGGTTCAACCCGAACTACCAGACGGAGGCGCGCATCTACGGCCAGGCCATCCTCCAGACCGCGCCCGGCGCCAAGATCGGGGTGCTCTATCAGAACGACGGCTTCGGCAAGGACTATCTGATCGGCCTCAAGGACGGGCTCGGCGCGGATCATGCGGCCATGATCGTCAAGGAGGCGTCCTACGAAGTCTCGGAGCCGACCATCGACTCGCAGATCGTCAGCCTCCAGGATTCGGGCGCCGACACGTTCCTCATCGCCGCAACGCCCAAATTCGCCGCCCAGGCGATCCGCAAGTCCTACGACATCGGCTGGAAGGCGACGCGCTATCTCAGCAATGTCTCGCCCTCGGTCGCCACCGTGCTGAAGCCGGCGGGGCTCGAGAAATCCAAGGGGCTGATCACCGCCTATTACGGCAAGGACCCGACCGACGCGCGATGGAAGGACGACGCCGGCTACAAGGAATGGGCGGCGTTCGCGACCAAATACCTGACCCCGACCGACCTCATCGACGCCAATGCGGCCTACGCCTTCGGCGCCGCGCAGACGCTGATCCAGACGCTCAAGCAGTGCGGGAGCGACCTCTCGCGCGAGAACATCATGAAGCAGGCGGCCAACATCAAGGATCTCGAGCTGCCGATGCTGCTTCCCGGCATGAAGATCAACACCTCGCCCGACAATTTCTCGCCGATCCGGCAGATGCAGCTCGCCAGCTTCAACGGGGAAAGCTGGATTCTGTTCGGCGAGCTGCTGCAGGGGTGAGCCGCGCCCGCGCGCCGCGGCGCGCGCGGCGCAGGACCGGCCGTCGGGCAGGCGGCCGACCATCGAAGCGCGCCGGGTGAGGCTTCCTCGACGGCGCGCCGGGCCTTTTGGGGCCGGCCGAAGCCGAATGGCGCCGCCAGGCCCGTCGCCGTAACCAGCCCGCCATCGCCCCGCGTCGCCCGGGCTGGGAGGCCGGCGGAAATTTTTGGAAACATTTGGAACATTCTGGAAACACTTGGAACGGTCTGGAACTTCCCTGGAACGTTTTTTATTTCCCGGGCTTCATGGGATTCCGTGGGATTTCAAGGGTTTGCGCGCGAGTGGAAGCATTTTGCCCCCCTTGCGACCGCGCCTTGGGAGTTAGCGCGCCGTGGGGTCTTGGCTTCGGGGCGGCGGTGAATCTCCTTGGGTTCGCATGGCTCGGACCGGCGATCGATCCGCACCGTGATAGTGGACCGGGGTAGGGCTGGAGTCAAGCATTATTTCTGTAAAAGAGAAAGATGGGCGGCGCCGGGCCGGGGGCGGGCGCGCGCCGACGCGGCGGGACCGGCAGGAGCGGCGAGCCGGGTCAACAAAACACGCATCGCGTCACAAAGCGCTGATATGACGGGGCCGGGCCGAAGGCTGCGATCGGGAGAGAGACGACTCGAAGGCGCGGGAACCGGAACCCAGTCGCGGCGTCGGCATATAGACGCCAACGTAGTACCCGCGATCGTATGCGTCCGTCGCCGGTACGGCGGCCATGAGGTCGTTTGAACTCATCTCGTCGAACTCCAGAAATCGCCGTAGGTGATGACTTGCTCGTCCGTTTCTCCGGCAGCCGACCCGGCGCGCAATCTAACTAAGTACTTCTCGCGATAGCCGAGCTTCAGCCAGGGCAGGCGTTCCCTTATGCCTGATGTCAGCGGCTCGTTGGTTATTTCGACACGCGCTCCGATCAGTCTCACACCGGCGCCGAATGACGCCGCGAGATCGTCGGGATCGACGACTTCGAGTGACGAGGGGTCCTTCAAATCACAAAACCGCAACAGCAAGGGCAGGGTATACGGGTTGATATCCACTCTCGCGCCACTCGCGGCGAAGGCGTCGATTTTGGCTTTGGATTCCAAGCCGTTGGGAAGACCGGTGACGTCGAAGTTGAAATACGCCAACAGAGAGGCGGGCACCGCCGTCGTCGAACCAACCTCCTGGACGCCGGTCGCGTTGGGATCACGCCGACTGCGCCGGAACTCTCCAACGAGGGTTACGACAAGCGTGCCGCATTCGCCGATATCGACCCAGAACGCTTCGCCGATGGTGCTCGCCGACCACTGCGGCGTATTTCCGATCAACACAGGTCCCTGCGATTGAAACCCCACCTCGACGACCCCTGCCCCGTGGCGCAACACGCCATTGTCGTCGATATCGATCGAAAGCTTGTAATGCAGAGAAGCGGAAGGGACGAGAGACCGCGCCGCCAGCCTCCATGCCGCAACGAGCGCCAAGCCGATCAGGGCGATCAGGGCGACAGCGGCGAGGCTTCGCCCCCCAATCGCGAACAAACGCGATGTTCTGGATTTGCTCACGACGCTTCGTCGCCCGGGTTCCGGCGCCGCTGCATCCTATCGCCCCGCCACGCCGCCGCGCCCTATACCACGACACGGCGCGCACCGCCGCATCGCGTCACGACGCGCGCCGCCGCCCGTCACCCAAGGCGAACTTCGTTCGTCCGCGGCCGCTGCGCGGCCACCTCTCGGGGAACGCGAAGCGTTCCCCCGACTCCCGCAAGCGGGAAAAGGAGTCACGCCACCTCGAACAGCCCCGCCGCGCCCATGCCGCCGCCGACGCACATCGTCACCACGACATATTTGACGCCGCGCCTCTTGCCTTCGATCAGCGCGAGGCGGGCCAAAATCGACGTCCGCCACGCCCGGCATGGCTAGAGCGTCAACGATCTTCGGGCGCTCACCGCTCAGTTGCGGGAGCGCTCCTAGTGGTCAAAATCAAACGCTTGGCGCCCGCTTCGTAGCAGAGCTATGGGGGGAGAGCGGCCGCTCGGCGAAAGCGTCAGAGCCAACAGAAGCGGGCGCGTCGTGGCGATATCATGCAACGCGCCACCTTGCCGAGCTCCGCCGACGAATACGCGAAATACGGAATGAACTGAAACGCGCTGGCGTTCCAGCGGATGATTGCTCGAATAGCGAGGCCATGCAGGGAACGGCTGCTTCGGGGGGACTGCAGTCATTCAGCCTATCGCCGACTGGCGACCGCTTAGCGCCACTTGCGGACATTGGCGCGACGCACGATAACGGACGTTCGCCGCCCTAGGTCCAAGGGCAGTTCTCAACCCAGCGGACGCAACCCGATCGCTCTGTCACAACGGTGGGTAAGGCTGAGATTCACGGTTGAGATCATCGCGCCTGTTGCCGGATCAGGTCGATGAACGCGCGCAACCTGGCCGGAATATTGCGGCGGCTCGGATAGTAGAGACAAAGACCCGGATATTCCGGCGACCAGTCTTCCAATACCGGCAGTAACAGGCCAGCCTCGATCGACACAGCCGTCGCGATGTCCGAGAGATAGGCCAGGCCCTCCCCAGCCAGGGCGGCCTGCAGCATGAGGTCGCCGTCGTCGAGGGTCAACTGGCCCGGGACGTCCACCGCGACGGCTTCACCGCGCTTTTCAAATTCCCAGCGATAGATCGTCCCGTTCCCCGTGCGTCGGCGAATGCAGCGGTGCTGCGCCAGCTCAGCCGGAGTCTTTGGCCGCCTGCGCCCCGAAAAATAGGCGGGGGAGCCGACGACGATAGAGCGTATCGGACGGGTGATCGGTACGGCGATCATGTCGGGCGGGACAAACTCTTCGAGCCGCACGCCGGCGTCGAAGCCGTGCCCCACGATGTCCACCATCGCCCCTTCGGTCACCATGTCCACCGCCACCCTCGGATAGCGGCGCATGTACTCGAACACCAGCGGCGCGAGGATCATCCGCCCTGCGCCGAGCGGCAGATTCAGACGCAAGACGCCTGCCGGTTCGGCACGATGTTCATCGATGTGTTCCATGGCGGTGCGGATCGCAGCCAAAGCCGGGGCGACTTCCGCGACGAACTGCTCGCCTTCGGCGGACAGGGCGACGCTGCGCGTGGTGCGGTTGAATAAGCGAACGCCCAGGCGCGCCTCCAGCGCCGCCACCGCGTGGCTGAGCGCCGAGGACGACATATCGAGCTCGCGCGCCGCAACCCGGAAGCCGCCGTGCCTGGCGACAGCCACCACGGCTTCGAGCTCCAGCTGGCTCGCCCTCATTGCGCGATTTTTTACATCAGCCTGCGCCATTTTGATCGGCTTATCAGATCAGTGCTGCGGTGTCACATCTGCCTCACCAACCCAATGGAGGCCCGAATGTCCAAGACATGGCTCATAACCGGAAGTTCGCGTGGCCTCGGCCGCGCACTCGCCGAAGCGGTGCTCGGCGCCGGCGACAATCTCGTCGCCACAGCCCGAAACACCAGCGGCCTTGAGGACCTGTCCGATCGGTACGCCTCCCAGGTGATCCTGCGGCCACTCGATGTGACCGACTTTGGCGCGGCGCAAGCCGCAGTGAACGCCGCGGTCGAACGTTTCGGCCGACTGGACGTGGTGGCGAATGTGGCCGGCTACGGAAACCTCGGCCCGATCGAGGACACCAGCATCGAGGACTTCCGCGCGCAGATCGACACCAATCTCTTCGGGCCGATCCACTTGTCGAAGGCTGCGATCCCGATCATGCGCGCCCAGGGCGCAGGCCACATCCTCAACTTCTCGTCAGTCGGAGGACGGATTGGCTCAACCGGCCGAGCTCCCTATTCAGCCGCAAAGTTCGGTGTCGAGGGCTTCTCGGAGGTAATGGTGACCGAGTTGGCGCCGCTCGGCGTCAAGGTGACCATTTTTGAGCCGGGCGGCTTTAGGACCGACTTTGCCGGCTCGTCCCAGACGATCCACAAAATCCGCCCGGAATACGATGCCACCGTCGGCCAAGCGGCACGGTTCCAGCTCGACTACAACGGCAAACAACCAGGCGATCCGGCCAAGGCTGCCCAAGTGATCCTCAAGGTCGTCAGAATGGACGATCCGCCTATACGCCTGTTGCTCGGCAGCGATGCACTCGAAATCGTCCAGACGGCGGACGCCCGGAAGGCCTCGGCTGATCGCCAGTGGAGCACGCTTAGCGTGTCTACGGACTTCGTCGCGGCAAATATCTGACGCCGACCGATCTGATCGACGCCAACGCGGCCTATGCGTTCGGCGCCGCCCAGACCCTGGTCCAGGTGTTGAAGCAATGCGGCGACGACCTTTCGCGCGAGACCATCATGAAACAGGCCGCCAACATCAAGGATCTCGAACTGCCGATGCTGCTGCCGGGCATGAAGATCAACACATCGCCTGACAATTTCTCGCCGATCCGCCAGATGCAGCTCGCCAGTTTCAACGGCGAGAGCTGGAGCGTGTTTGGCGAACTGCTGCAGGGATAGTCCCTTCTCGCGCAAAGCGGGAGAGGGGGTTACGCCACCTCGAACAGCCCCGCCGCGCCCATGCCGCCGCCGACGCACATCGTGACCACGACGAAGCGCGCGCCGCGCCGCTTGCCCTCGATCAGCGCATGGCCGGTCATCCGCGCGCCGCTCATGCCGTAGGGATGGCCGATCGCGATCGCGCCGCCGTCGACGTTGAGCCGTTCGTCGGGAATGCCGAGCCTGTCGCGGCAATAGATCACCTGGACGGCGAAGGCCTCGTTCAATTCCCACAGGCCGATGTCGTCGATCTTCAAGCCGTGGGCGGCGAGCAGCTTGGGCACGGCGAACACCGGGCCGATGCCCATCTCGTCGGGGTCGCAGCCGGCGACCGCGATGCCGCGATAGATTCCCAGCGGCTGCAGACCGCGCCGTTCGGCCTGCCTGGCCTCCATCAGCACGCAGGCCGAGGCGCCGTCGGAAAGCTGCGAGGCGTTGCCGGCGGTGATGAAGGCGCCGCTCTCGACCCGCTGGCCCTTGGCGAACACCGGCTTCAGCGCGCGCAGCCCTTCCAGCGTCGTGTCGGCGCGATTGCCCTCGTCCTTCACCAGCGTCACCGCCTTGTCGCTGACCGCGCCGGTCGCCTTGTCCTGGACCTTCATCACGCTTTCCAGCGGCGCGATCTCGGCGTCGAGGCGGCCGGCCGCCTGGGCGGCGGCGGTGCGCTGCTGCGAGGCCAGCGCGTATTCGTCCTGGCGCTCGCGCGAAATCCCGTAGCGCCGCGCGACGATCTCCGCGGTCTCCAGCATGCTCATGTAGAGATCGTTGCGATGGGCGACGAGCCAGGGATCGCGCATCCGGTAGCTGTTGGCGTGATCGTTCTGCACCAGCGAAATCGATTCGAGGCCGCCGCCGACCGTCGCCTGCATGCCGTCGCAGACGATCTGCTTGGCCGCGATCGCGATTCCCATCAGCCCCGAGGCGCATTGTCTGTCGACCGACATGCCGGGAATCGAAGTCGGCAGGCCCGCGCGCAATGCGGCCTGGCGCGCGACATTCATATAAGTCGAGCCCTGCTGGAGGGCGGCGCCGATCACGACGTCGTCGATCTCGCCCGGCTCGACGCCGGCGCGCTCGACCGCCTGCGCGATCGCATGGCCGCCGAGCGTCTGGGCCTGGGTGTCGTTGAACGCGCCGCGATAGGCGCGCCCGATCGGCGTGCGCGCGGTGGCGACGATGACGGCTTCGCGCATCAGGCGACTCCCTTGGGTGAAAGCTTGACGCCGAGCGCCCGCGCGGCGGCCTCGACGAATTTGAACGTCTGGCCGAACGCATTGTCGAGCGGGCGCGCGGTCGCGATGTCGGCGATTTCGGCGAAGCGCGCGGCGATCGTCTCGGGCGTGCGCTCGGCCTTGGGCAGGAACAGGCCGGGCGTCTCCTCGATATGGGTCACCGCGAACACGCCGGCGCCGGCGCCCATGATCACCCTCGAAGGCGCATCTTCGCCGACCAGGAACAGCACCGCGGGGGTGACCGTCTCCGGGCTCAGCAGCGCGGCCATCTCGGGCGGGATCAGCCCCTCGGTCATGCCGGTCGCCGCGGTCGGCAGCAGCGTGTTGACGCGGATGTTGGTCTTGGCGCCTTCGAGATGCAGCACGTTCATCAGCCCGATCATCCCCGCCTTGGCCGCCCCGTAATTGGCCTGGCCGAAATTGCCGTAGACGCCGGAGGCCGAGGAGGTGAACAGGATCCGCCCGTAATTGCGCTCGCGCATTCCCGCCCAGACCGCCTTGGCGCAGATCGCCGACCCCAGGAGATGGACGCGCAGCACCAGTTCGAACTCGGCGAGCTCCATCTTGGCGAAGGTCTTGTCGCGCAATATGCCGGCGTTGGCGACGAGAATGTCGACGCCGCCCCAATTGGCCCTGGCGGTCTCGACCATGGCGGCGACCTCGTCGGGATTGGCGACGTCGGCGCCGTCGGCGATCGCCACGCCGCCCGCCGCCTCGATTTCGCGGGCGACCCGCAGCGCGGCTTCCGACGGCGCGCCGTCGCGGCCGAGATCGTTGACGACCACTTTCGCCCCGCGCGCGGCCAGGCCGAGCGCATGGCAGCGCCCGAGCCCGCCGCCGGCGCCGGTGACGATCGCGACCCGTCCGTCGAAGCGAATCGTCATCGGGCGTCGCCCTTGACGGATTCGGGATCGAGCACGAACAGGGTCAGCCATTCCGCGACCAGCGCCGGCTTGGCGGCGCCTTCGATCTCGACCGTCACATGGATCCGGGACAGGAACTCGGCGGCCGCCCGCAGCGCGACGCTCGCCAGCGAGAAGCGTCCGCGAATGCGGGCGCCGGCGGGCACCGGCGCGAGGAAGCGCAGCTTCTCGAAGCCGTAGTTGATTCCCATCGTCCGCCCTTCGATGCGCGGCAGGGCGTCGATCGCCAGCGCCGACAGCATCGACAGGGTGAGGAACCCGTGCGCGATCGTGCCGCCGAACGGCGTGGCGCGCGCCGCCTCCGGATCGACATGGAGAAATTGCCGATCCTCGGTGATCTCGGCGAAGGCGTCGATGCGCTTCTGATCGATGAGGAACCAGCGGGAGACGCCGATCTCGCCCCCCGCCATCGCGATGTAGCGGTCGATCGGGATCGGGCGCGGCGGGGTCAGGGCGTTCATCGCTCGGTCTCCGAGAGCATGGCCGGCGGGGCGTAGACGCTGACGCCGCCATCGACCGGGATCACCGCGCCGGTCGTATAGGCGCCGCCCCGGCCGACGAGGTAGAGCAGCGTCGCCGCGAGGTCTTCGGGCCGGCCGAGCCGGCCCATCGGCACGCCGGCCAGCGCGGCGGCGAGCCCGGCGTTCGCGTCGAGCGTGAACGCGGTCATCCTGGTCCTGAACGGCCCGGGGGCGATCGCATTGACCGTCACGCAGCGTCCGGCGAATTCGCAGGCGAGGATGCGGGTCAGGTGATGCACCGCGCTCTTCGAGGCCGAATAGGCGTAGGCGCTCTCCGACTGGGTGACCGTCCCCATCACCGAGCCGATGTTGACGATCGTCGCCGGCCGATCGGCGCTGCCGGATTCGAGCAGCAGCGGCATGAGGTCGCGGGTCAGCGTGAACAGGCCGGTCAGATTGACCCCGAGCACGCGGTCCCAGCCCTTCCATTCGAAGGTCTCGAACGGCGCGCCCCAGTTCACGCCGGCGTTGTTGACGAGAATGTCGAGCGCGCCGGCGCGGCGGCGGACCTCGCCGGCGAGCGCGGCGACCCCCGCCTCGGTCGCGACCGTCCCGCCGAAGCCCTCGCACGGACCGATCGCGCCGAGTTCGGCGGCGACCGCCGCGCAGGCCTCCGCCTTGCGCGAGGCGATCAGCACGCGCGCGCCCGCGCTCAGCAGGGCCTCGGCGCAAATCCGGCCGATCCCGGTCGCCCCGCCGGTCACCAGCGCGGTCCGGCCCGCGACGGAAAACAGATCGGGCAAAGCGAACAAGAAGGACCTCCGAAGCGCGAGCGTTTTCGGGCGACCCTAATTCAGACGCAGGGCGGCGCCAATGCCGCGAGCGCGCGGCGAGCGGGGAAGCGAGGCGGCGGACCGGGACCCGCCAGTTCGTCGGCCCCGCCGCGCGCCGGGCTCACCCCTGCCCGCGCTCCTTGCGCAGCTTGTCCCAATAGTCCAGCCGCTTGCGGATCTCCCGCTCGAACCCGCGCTCGACCGGCTCGTAGAGCCTGCGCCGGCCGAGCGCCTCGGGCCAGTAGTCCTGGCCGCTGAACGCGTCGGGCTGGTCGTGGTCATAGGCGTAGCCGGCGCCATAGCCTTCGCCGCGCATCAGCCTGGTCGGCGCGTTGAGGATCGCCTTGGGCGGCGTCAGCGAGCCGTGCTCCCGGGCCAGCCGGCTCGCCTCCTGGAACGCGCGGTAGAGCGCGTTCGACTTGGGCGCGGTCGCGACATAGACGACCGCCTCGGCGATCGCCAGTTCGCCCTCCGGGCTGCCTAGGAAATCGAACGTGTCCTTGGCGGCGTTGGCGACGACCAGCGCCTGCGGATCGGCGAGGCCGACATCCTCGCTCGCCATCCGCACGACGCGGCGGGCGATGAACAGCCGGTCCTCGCCGGCGTCGAGCATGCGGGCGAGATAGTAGAGCGCGGCGTCGGGGTCGGAGCCGCGCACGCTCTTGTGCAGCGCCGAGATCAGATTGTAGTGGCCCTCCTGGGCCTTGTCGTAGATCGGCGCGCGCCGCTGGACGATCTCGGCGAGCGCGGCGGCGTCGAACGCCTCGCCCGGGCGCGCGGCGCGCCAGACCTCCTCGGCGAGGGTCAGCGCGGCGCGGCCGTCGCCGTCGGCCATCCGGACCAGCGCGGCGCGTGCGCCTTCGTCGAGCGGCAGCGGGCGGCCGATCAGCGCCTCGGCGCGGGCGAGCAGCTTTTCGAGCGCCGGTTCGTCGAGCGCGCGGAACACCAGCACCCGCGCGCGCGACAGCAGCGCGGCGTTGAGCTCGAACGACGGGTTCTCGGTCGTCGCGCCGATCAGTGCGACCGTGCCGTCCTCCATGACCGGCAGGAAGGAATCCTGCTGGGCGCGGTTGAAGCGATGGATCTCGTCGACGAACAGCAGCGTGCCCTGCCCCATCGCGCGCCGCTCGCGCGCGGCCTCGAAAATCCTCTTCAGTTCGGCGACGCCGGAGAAGATCGCCGAGACCTGGACGAAGGCGAGCTTCGTGCCGAGCGCGATCAGCCGCGCGACCGTGGTCTTGCCGGTGCCGGGCGGACCCCAGAAGATCATCGAACCGAGCGTCGGCGCGCCGATCATCCGGGTCAGCGCGCCGTCGGGCCCGAGCAGATGGTCCTGCCCGGCGACCTCGGAAAGATCGGTCGGGCGCAGCCGGTCAGCGAGCGGCCGCGGCGCGTCGTCGGCGAACCCCGCGGCCTGGAACAGGTCGGTCATGCCAGGACATTGTCGCGGCGGGGCGGCCAAGTCCAGCGCGGGCCGGCGGCGGTCTTGCCGGGCGCCGCCGTTTGCGACACTCTTGCCGATCCGCAAGTTCCGGAGAGCCCGCCATGACCGATGCGCCGATCAGCCTCTCGCTCGCCCTGCCGGCCGCCCGGCCCGAGGATGTCGGCCTTTCCCCCGCAGGCCTCGCGCGGCTGGAGGCGGTCATGGCGCGCGAGGTCGAGGCCGGGCGGCTGCCGGGCGCCTCGATGCTGATCGCGCGCGGCGGCAAGGTGGGGTACCGCGGCAATGTCGGGGCGTTGCGGCCGGGCGGACCGGCGATGCGCTCGGACGCGATCTTCCGCATCTATTCGATGACCAAGCCGATCGTCTCGGTCGCGCTGATGATGCTGGTCGAGGAAGGCCGGCTGCTGATCTC
>JBEKZS010000108.1:0-15484 GCA_049509635.1 Roseiarcus sp. | reverse complement strand
GCCAAATCCGTGCGGCTCGACCAGGGGCTGCTGCTCAACGATTTCGAGGCGCAGGCGCTGTCGCTGCCGACCATTCCCGAGCAATGGGCGCGGCGGATCGGATCGGCGCAGCCGTTCGGCGAGGGGCCGCAGGTCATCCTCGGCCCCGGCACCGGGCTCGGCATCGGCGCGCTGGTCAGCGCGGGAGGGCGCCACACGCCGCTCGCCTCGGAGGCCTGCCATGCCGATTTCGGGCCTACCAACGACGAGGAATATGCGATCTGGCCGCTGCTCGAGCGCGCCCATGGCCGCATCACCACCGAGAGCGTAATGGCCGGCGTCGGGCTCGAGCGGCTCCACGCGGCGCGGCTCGCCCTGGGCGGCAAGCCGCCCGCGGCGCTCGACGCCGCGGCGATCGTCGCCGGCGCGCACGAGCAACGGTCGGGCGAGGCCGCCGCGACGGTCGCGCTCTACTGGCGGATCATCGCAAGGTTCGCCGGCGACATGGGGGTCACCTTCGTCGCCACCGGCGGCGTGACGCTCGCCGGCGGCGTGCTGCCGCGCATCGCCGATCTCATCGACGAGAAGGCGTTCCGGGCCGCCTTCGAGGCCAAGGCGCCGGTCGACGCGCTCGCGCGCCGAATGCCGACCCGGCTGGTGACCCACGCCGATGCGGTGCTGGTCGGCATGGCGGCGATCGCCGCGCAGCCGGACGGCTATGGAATCGACTATGCCGGGCGGTGCTGGGCGTAGCGGCCGAAGCTGGACGCCTGGCCGCGCCTCCGATCTCACCCCCCGACGGTTTCGAGCCGATCGGGGCGGCCGGCTTGCGCCGCGCCATGCGAAGCGGAAGCCGGATTCCGGCCGCGGCCATATTGGCGCGGCGAACGCGCCATGATCCGCTTGAACGCGGTGCTGAACGCGCTTTCCGATTCGTAGCCGAGCGACAGCGCGATGACCGAAACCGGATCGCCGGAATTGGCCAGCCGGTCTCCGGCCAGCAGCATTCGCCAGCGCGTCAGATAGTCCATCGGCGAGGCCCCCACCGTCGCCTTGAATTTCAGCGCGAAGCTCGATCGCGACATGCCGGCCAGCGCCGCCAGCCCCTGCAGGGTCCAGCGATGCGCGGGATCGGCGTGGATGGCGTTGATCGCCGCGCCCATCTGTTTGTCGGCCAGGGCGAACAGCCATCCGACGCCGCCCTTCGACCCTTCCGCCAGATGCGCCCGCAGGGCCTGGACCAGCATCAGCTGGGCGAGGTGCTGGGCGATGACGAAGCCGCCCGGCTGCGGCGCGCGCAGCTCCTGCATCAGCCGCTCCATCGACCAGCGCAGCGCCGCCCGGTCCGATTCCTCGCGGATATGGACGATCGGCGGCAGCACGCCGAGCAGGATGTCGGCGTGCTCGCCGGCAAAGTCGAAATAGCCGCCGACGCCGAAGAAATCCCCGCCGCCGTTGTAGGTGGCGACGGCGCCCTCGCGGCCGGTCGAAAACACCTCGAGGGCGTCGACGGCCGGCAGCGTCAGGTCGCTGGCGAGCCGGAACGGCCGCCCACGCGGCAGCAGGAAGCAGTCCCCCGCGTCCAGCCGCGCCGGGTCGGCGACCCCCTCCACCGACAGCCAGACCCGGCCGGACACGACGGCGTAGCATTTGATGCCGCTATGGCGGGGGAACTGGATCGACCATTGTCCGCCGACGTCGAAGCCGCGGAACATATAGCTGCGCGGCTTCAGCAGCGACAACACGTCGGAGAGCGGGTCCATCGGTCACCCCGGACGATCGCGAAGATAATACGGACGCAACAGCATAGATCGTATTGCCTCGATCGCCTAGCTTGCCGGCCGCGCCGCGAAACGCGGCCGTGAAGCCAGATCGAGGAGAAGTGGCCATGCGCGTATTCGTCACCGGCGCCAGCGGATTTGTCGGTTCGGCGGTCGTCCGCGAACTCATCGACGCGGGCCATCGCGTGCTCGGCCTCGCGCGCTCGGACGCCGCCGCCGCCTCGGTCGCGGCCGCGGGCGCGCAGGCGCATCGCGGCGATCTCGACGACGTCGACAGCCTGCTCGCCGGAGCGGCCCGGTCGGACGGGGTGATTCACACCGCCTTCATCCACGACTTCTCGAACTTCGCGGCCAGTTGCGCGACCGACCGGCGCGCCATCGAGGCGCTCGGCGCCGCGCTCGCCGGCTCCGACCGGCCCTTCCTCGTCACCTCCGGGACCGCGCTGCTGACTCCCGGCCGCCTCGCGGTCGAGGATTTCGTGCCGACCTTCGACGCCAATTCGTTTCCGCGCATCGCCTCGGAGGTCGCGGCGGCCGCCTGCGCGGCGCGCGGCGCGCATGTGTCGGTGGTGCGCCTGCCGCCCTCGGTCCATGGCGACGGCGATCACGGCTTCGTTCCGATGCTGATCGCCATCGCCCGCGCCAAGGGCGCATCGGCCTATGTCGGCGACGGGCGCAACCGCTGGCCCGCCGTGCACCGGCTCGACGCCGCGCGGGCCTACCGGCTCGCGCTCGACAAGGGCGCCGCGGACGCCCGCTATCATGTCGTCGGCGAGGAAGGCGTGCCGTTCCGGGAGATCGCCGAGGTGATCGGCCGGCGACTCGGCGTGCCGGTCGTCGGCAAGACGCCCGGGGAAGCCGCCGACCATTTCGGCTGGTTCTCCCATTTCGCGGCGCTCGACTGCCCGGCCTCGAGTCAGCGAACCCGCGAGCTCACGGGCTGGCGGCCGAGCCAGCCCGGCCTCATCGCCGATCTCGACCGGCCGTCCTATTTCGCAATCTGAACCGACTGCGCCCCCGCCGCGGCCCCCGCGCGCCGCCGATCGCTCCGCCGGACCGGCGCAACCAGCCGAGGCCATTGGTGAATTGTTAACTTCCGCGGTCGAGCGTGATCATGGTTTCGTGATCACGAGTCGGGGCGGGGGGCCGCGCACGACCCGGGTCCGTTGTCCGTTCTGCGCCTTCGAATCGGGCTTGGCCGTCAGTCGACGGCGCAGATCTTCCGTCGGCGCCGCATTCTGAGAGGCACTTGCATGTCCGACCTGCGGCGCGACGCCGACTTCCGCCGGAATCGGCGCCGGTGCTGAGAGTCTACGACTGCGTGGCGAACGCGCACGATCTCAGGCTGGTCGCCCTCGCCGCGGCGACATGCGCGCTCGCCTCGTTGAAGGTCGTCGGCCTTCTCCAGCAATTGCGCAAATCGTCCGGACGCCTCCGCTCGGTCTGGCTGATCGTCGCGGCGGCCTCCGGCGGTTTCGGCGTCTGGGCGACCCATTTCATCGCGATGCTCGCATTCTCGCCGGGAATTCCGACCGGCTACGACGTCGCGCTGACGGCGCTGTCGCTCGTCCTCGCCATCGCCCTCACGGGACTGGGCCTCGCCGTCGCCGTCTCCAGCGCCCGACGCAGGGCGAGCGTCGTCGGCGGCGCGATCGTCGGCGGCGGCATCGCTGGAATGCACTTTCTCGGCATGGCGGCCTTCGAGATCGCGGGCCGCGTCGTGTGGGATCTTCGACTCGCGGCGGCGTCGGTCGCGCTCGGAATCATGCTGGCGGCCGCCGCGATCTTCGTGGGACTGCGCGCCAATTCCGCCGGCGCGCGATTGCTCGGCGCCCTCCTGCTGACGCTCGCGATCCTGGGCACTCATTTCATCGCCATGGCCGCGGCGACCATCGTCCCGGATCCGCGGATCGTCGTGTCGGAATTCGCTCTGCCCGCGGGCTGGGTCGCGATCCCGGTCGCGCTGGCGAGTTTCGTGGTTCTTCTGCTGACCGCGGGCGGGCTCGTGGCGGACGTGAGGGGTCGGCGTCGCTCCGATCTCGAGGCCGACCATATGCGCGGACTCGCCAACGCCGTGGTCGAGGGCCTGGTGATCTGCGACGGGGAGACGATCGCGGCGGCCAATGAAGCCTTCGCGGCGCTGAGCGGCATCCCCGCCGACCACATGGCGGCGACCCCGCTCGCCAAGGCGTTTCCCGATCAGGACATCCGATCATGGCCGCTCGATCGGCCCAATGAACTGGTCGAGGCGAGTCTGGCCAACGCGGGAGGCGCGCTGATCCCGGTCGAACTGATCATTCGATCGATCGTCTTCGCGAACAAGCCGCATCTCGCGATCGCCGTGCGCGATCTGCGGATCCGCAAGCGGGCCGAGGCGCACATTCGACATCTTGGCGATCACGACTCGTTGACGGGCCTGCCGAACCGACGAAATTTCGCACGCCGGCTGGAGAGCGAGATCGCAGCGGCAAAAGCGAACGGAACCGGCGTCGCCCTGCTGTATCTGGATCTCGACGGATTCACCGAAGTCAACCATCTCTATGGCCATGCGGCGGGCGACCGTCTGCTCGAATCGGTCGCCGGATGCGCCTCCCGGGTCCTTCGCGAGAGCCAGATTCTGGCCAGAATCGGGGGCGACGAATTCGCCGTCATCGCGCCGGGCCTGTCGGATCCGGCCGCCGCCGGCCGCATCGCGGAGAATATACTCGACGCGATCCGCATCGAGAGCGAAGCCTCGCCCAATACCCATTTCACTTCGGCGAGCCTCGGCGTCGCCCTGTTTCCCGGCGATTCGTCGGATCCCGAAACGTTGCTCAACCGGGCCGGCGCCGCGCTGCTCGGCGCCAAGGCGCAAGGAGGCGGCGCCTACCGGTTCTTCGAGGCGGCGATGGGCGCGGAGGTCCGCCACCGTCGCCAGATCGAACATGGCTTGCGTCACGCCGTCGCCGGCGGCGAACTCGAGCTGGCCTATCAGCCGATCGCGCAGATTTCGAGCGGCGAAATCGTCGGCTTCGAGGCGCTTCTTCGCTGGACGCACCCGAGCCGCGGCCCGATCGGCCCCGACATCTTCATCCCGATCGCCGAGGAATGCGGCCTCATCGACGAGATCGGCGAATGGGTCCTTCGCAAGGCGTGCCGCGACGCCGCCGGCTGGAAGCGGCCGCTGACCCTGGCGGTCAACGTTTCGGCGGTTCAGCTCCGCAGCGAAAAATTCGCCCCGCTCGTCCGCGAGGCGCTCGCCGAGACCGGTCTCGCGCCTCATCGGCTCGAGCTCGAAATCACCGAAACCGCGCTGATCAAGGACATGGCCCGGACGCTGACCACCCTGCGCCAGCTGAAGAGTCTGGGCGCGCGAATCGTCATGGACGATTTCGGCACCGGCTATTCCTCGCTGTCGACCCTGCGCGCCTTTCCCTTCGACAAGATCAAGATCGATCGTTCGCTGATCAGGTCCGTCGACGAGAACGACGAGGCGAAGGCGATCATCCGCGCCGTGATGGGTCTGGGACAGGGGCTCGGGCTGCTCGTGCTCGCGGAGGGAATCGAGACGCCGGGCGAACTGCAGTTCCTCGCCAATGCGGGCTGCGTCGAGGGGCAGGGCTATCTGCTGGGCCGGCCCGCGCCGATCGAGAAGTTCTTCCATCTCGTCGACGGCGACGCCGCGGCCGACGCGACGATCGTCAGCTTCTCCGGGGAAAGGCCGCGCGTTGCGGCCGCGGCCGCGGCGGCGTCGTCCGCGGTCCGCGGCTCGCGCGCGCTCTGATTCCTCCGGTCGATTCTGTCCGGCGCAAAATGTCCCCGCGCCCGCCCGCCGGCTGGGCGCCGGGTCGCCTGGCTGGTTGAGCCGCGAGATTCGATGCTCTAGGCTGGAGTCGTCGAGCGCGAAGACTCACAAGCGATGTCTCGGACATGATCACGGCGGCCCAGTTGCGGGCGGCGCGCGCGCTTGCGGCGCTCGACCAGCGCGCGCTCGCCGCGCTCGCGGGCCTGTCGGCGCCGACGATCCAGCGGATGGAGGCGAGCGAGGGCGTAATCGGCGGCAATGTCGAATCGCTGACCAAGCTCGTCGCGGCGCTGGAGGCGGCCGGCGTCGAAATCATCCGCGACGGCGCGCCCAGCCTCGCCGGCGGGCGCGGCGTGCGGCTGCGCGAGACCGCGTCCGCGCCGCACGGCGGCAGGGGCGGCGCCTGATGCCGGTCGTCGGCTTCCTCGTCTGCGACGCCGCGCTGCTCGCGCTCGCGGGCGTCGCGGTCCTCATGCGGCGGAGCGCGATCGCGACGGCGGTCGTCTACTGCGGCGCGCTCGCGCTGAGCCTCGTCGCGCTCGCCGGCGCGCTGGCGGCCATCCTCGCCGATTCCGCGCCGAGCGCGATCGTCCTGCCGGTCGGCCTGCCGCTGCTCGGCGCCCATTTCCGGGTCGACGCGCTTTCGGCGCTGTTTCTGGGCGTGGTCGATCTCGGCGCCGCCGCCGCCAGCCTCTACGGCCTCGGCTACGGCCGCCACGAGAGCGAGCCGGCGCGCGTGCTGCCGTTCTTTCCCGCCTTCCTCGCCGGCATGAACATCGCGCTCGTCGCCGACGACGCCTTCACCTTCCTCGCCGCCTGGGAATTCATGTCGCTCGCCTCCTGGGCGCTGGTGATGGCGCATCACCGCGAACGCGACAACGCCCAGGCGGGCTATGTCTATATCGTGATGGCGAGTCTGGGCACGATGGCGCTGCTGCTCGCCTTCGCGCTGCTGGCGGGCGACGCCGGCGCGTTCGGCGGCTATGCCTTCGCGGCGATGCGCGCCCATGGCGCGACGTCGGGCCTCGCCGCGCTCGTCCTCGGGCTCGCGCTGGCGGGCGCCGGCTCCAAGGCGGGGCTCGTCCCGCTGCACATCTGGCTGCCGCTCGCCCACCCCGCGGCGCCGAGCCACGTCTCCGCCCTGATGAGCGGCGTGATGACCAAGGTCGCGGTCTATGGCTTCATCCGCATCGTGTTCGATCTCCTGGGGACGCCGGCCTGGTGGTGGGGCGTTCCGGCGCTGGCGCTGGGCGCCGCGACGGCGGTGCTCGGCGTGCTCCACGCGCTGATGCAGAACGACCTCAAGCGCGTGCTCGCCTACAGCACGATCGAGAACATCGGCCTCATCTTCGCCGCCCTCGGGCTCGCCCTCGCGTTCAAGGCGAGCGGCTTGGCCGCCGCCGCCGCGCTGGCGGCGACCGCGGCGCTGTTCCATGTCTTCAACCACGCGCTGTTCAAGTCGCTGCTGTTCTTCGGCGCCGGGGCGGCGCTGACCGCGACCGGCGCGCGCGGCATGGAGCGCCTCGGCGGGCTGTTGAACCGCATGCCGGCGACCGGCCTGTTCGTCCTGATCGGTTGCGCGGCGATCTCGGCGCTGCCGCCGTTCAACGGTTTCGCCTCGGAATGGCTGCTGCTGCAGGCGATCCTGCTGAGCCCCCAGCTGCCGCAATGGGCGCTGAAAATCCTCGCGCCGGCGATCGGCGCCATGCTCGCCTTCTCCGCCGCGCTCGCCGCCGCCTGCTTCGTGCGCGCGTTCGGCATTGCGTTCCTCGGCCGTCCGCGCAGCGCGGCGGCGGCGGCCGCGCGCGAAGTCGATGCCGTTTCGCGCGCCGCCATGGGCCTGCTCGCCGGCCTGTGCCTGCTCGCTGGCGTATTTCCCGCCTTCGTCATCGACGCCATCGCGCCGGCCGCGCGCTTGCTCGCCGGCGCCCGCATGCCGGTCCAGGCGAGCCTGCCCTGGCTGTCGATCGCGCCGGTCGCGGCGAGCCGCAGCTCCTACAACGGGCTGCTCGTGTTCCTGTTCATCGCGGCCTCGGCCTCGCTCGCCGCACTCGCGATCCACCGTCTGGGGTCGAGCGCGCTGCGCCGGGCGCCGGCGTGGGATTGCGGCTTTCCCGACGCGGATCCGGCCACGCAATACACCGCCGAGAGTTTCAGCGAGCCGATCCGGCGCGTCTTCGGCGGCTTCGCGTTTCGCGCCGAGGCGCGGGTCGACATGCCGGCGCCGGGCGATTTGCGGCCGGCGCGGCTGACCGTCGTCATCCACGATCTCGCCTGGGACGCGCTCTATCGTCCCGTCGTCGGCGCGGTCAGCCTGCTCGCCAGGCGGCTCAACCGCCTGCAATTCCTGACGATCCGCCAATATCTGAGCGTCGTCTTCGGCGCGCTGGTGTTGCTCCTGCTGGTCCTGGCGTCATGGCCCTGATCGGCGACCTCGGCGTCCAGGTCTCGCAGATGCTGCTGGTGCTGCTGCTGGCGCCGCTGCTTACCGGCTTCGTGCGCAAGCTCGAGGCGCGCCTGCTGCGCCGGCGCGGGCCGCCGCTGCTGCAGCCCTATCGCGACCTCATCCGGCTGACCCGCAAGGAGGCGGTGGTCGCCGACGGCGCCTCGTGGCTGTTCCGCTTCGTGCCCTATCTGGTGTTCGCGGCGACCTGGGTCGCCGCCGCGCTGACGCCGACCTTCGCGACCGGGCTGCTGTTCAGCTGGTCGGCCGATCTCATCGCCATCATCGCCCTGCTCGGCAGCGCGCGGTTCTTGCTCGCCCTGGCGGGCATGGACGTGGGGACCAGCTTCGGCGGCATCGGGGCGAGCCGCGAGGCGATGTTCGCCACGCTCGCCGAGCCGGCGCTGATCATGATCGTGTTCACGCTCGCGCTGGTCGCCGGCTCGACCCAGCTCTCGACCGTCGCCGCGTTCATGACCTCGCCCGAAGTCGGACTGCGCGTCTCGCTCGGCATGGCGCTGGTCGCGCTGGTGATCGTCGCGATCGTCGAGAACGGCCGCATTCCGGTCGACAATCCGGCGACCCACCTCGAGCTGACCATGGTCCACGAGGCGATGGCGCTGGAATATTCGGGCCGCCATCTCGCCGTGATCGAACTCGCCGCAGCGCTCAAGCTGCTGCTCTATGTCTCGCTGATCGCCTGCGTGTTCGCGCCCTGGGGCATCGCGCCGGTCGGCAGGGGACTCGGCGCGCTTTCGATCGGCGTCCTCGCCTATGTCGGCAAGCTCGCCGTCGCCGGAATCGCGCTCGCGACGTTCGAGACGACGATCGCCAAGATGCGGGTCTTCCGCGTCCCCGATTTCGTCGGGGTCGCGCTGATGCTCGGCTTTCTCGCCGTGCTGCTGCGTTTCGTTTCGCGGAGCCTCTGATGAAGGGCCTCGCCTTCGATTTCGCCCATCTGCTCGCCGGCGGCCTCGTGCTCGTCAGCTTCCTGCTGCTGTATCAGAACCGGCTCTATTCGCTGCTCAACGTCTTCGCGCTGCAGGCCGTCGTCCTCACCCTGTCGGTCGCCTGGCAGGCCTATGTCCAGGACGCGCCGCATCTCTATGTCACCGCCGCGATCGCGCTGACGTTCAAGGCGATTGTGATCCCGATCGCGCTGCATCGGATCATCGCCCGCCTCGGCATGCGGCGCGAGGTCGAGATCGTCGGCGGATTCGGCCCGATCATGATCGCCGGCCTGGCTCTGGTCGCGCTCTCCATGGTGGTGATGCTGCGCGTCACCGCCGACGCCGACCCGCTCGCGCGCGAGGATCTCGCCTTCGCGCTGTCGGTGGTGATGCTCGGCCTGCTGATGATGGTGACGCGGCGCAATGCGGTCAGCCAGGTCATCGGCTTCATGTCGCTGGAGAACGGGCTGATCCTCGCCGCGACCGGCGCCAAGGGCATGCCGCTGGTGGTCGAAATCTCGGTCGCGTTCTCCGTCCTGTTCGCCTTCATCGTCATCGGCGTGTTCCTGTTCCGCATCCGCGAGCGGTTCGACACCGTCGACGACCGCGCGCTCGACCGCCGCCCGGGCCGGCGCCGATGATCGCCCATCTCCCCGACGGCACGACGCTGATCCTCGCCATTCCCGCGGCGACCGCGGTCCTGCTGGCGGCGACGCCGGGCTATCGCGCCTCGGCGCGGCTCAACATGGCCTCCGCCCTGCTGACCTTCCTCGCCGCGCTGTCGCTGTTCGCGTCGAATTCGGCGACGCAGACGGGCTCCTACATTCTCGTCGACGATCTCAACATCGTCTTCATCGTGCTGAACACCTTCGTCGCCTTCACCACCAGCGTGTTCAGCGCGAGCTACATCGCCCATGAGCGCGAGACCGGCCGGCTCGCGCCGATCCAGCTGCGCTTCTATCACGCGATGTATCAGCTGCTGCTGTTCGCGATGAATCTCGCGCTCGTCGCCAACAACATCGGCCTGATGTGGGTGGCGATCGAGACGGCGACGCTCACCACGGTGCTGATGGTCGGGATCTACGGCACGCCCGAAGCGATCGAGGCGGCGTGGAAATATTTCATCCTCGGCAGCGTCGGCATCGCGCTCGCGCTGTTCGGCACGATCCTGGTCTACATGGCCGCGCGGCCGGTGGTCGGCGAAGGGCTCGACGGCATGGTCTGGACGGTGCTGATCGCCCATGTCGCGGCGTTCGATCCCGCCCAGCTCGACCTCGCCTTCGTGTTCCTGCTGCTCGGCTACGGCGCCAAGGTCGGCCTCGTCCCGCTCCACGCCTGGCTGCCCGACGCCCATTCGGAAGGCCCGACGCCGATCTCGGCGGTGCTTTCGGGCCTGCTGCTCAACGTCGCGCTCTATGCGGTGTTGCGGTTCAAGCTGTTGCTCGACGGCAATCCGGCGGCGATCGCGCCGGGGCCGCTGATGGCGATGCTCGGCCTCTTGTCGCTCGTCTTCGCCGCGTTGATGCTGTACCGGCGGCGCGACATCAAGCGGATGTTCGCCTATTCCTCGATCGAGCACATGGGCGTCATCGCCTTCGCGTTCGGCATCGGCGGCCCGCTGGCCAATTTCGCCGGGCTCCTCCACATGATCATGCACAGCCTGACCAAATCGGCGATCTTCTTCACCGTCGGCCATATCGCCCAGCTCAAGGGGTCGCAGAAGATCGCCGACGTGCGCGGCCTCACCGTCACCCATCCCTTGCTCGGCTGGTGCCTCGTCGTCGGCGTGTTCGCGATCGCCGGCCTGCCGCCGCTCGGCATGTTCATGAGCGAGTTCCTGGTGGTCGGCTCGACCTTCGCACGTGCGCCCTGGCTGGCGATCCCGCTCGTCGCCGGCCTGCTGATCGCCTTCGGCGCCTTGCTGCTGCGCCTGCAGGGCATGGCGTTCGGCGCGCCGACCGGCAGTGCGGCGCCGGTGCGCGCCTCGTACCTGCCGATCCTCGCCCATCTCGGCCTCGTGCTGGCGGCCGGCGTCTATCTGCCGCCGCCGCTGATCGCCTGGTTCCAGCATGTCGCGGGCCTGCTGCGATGAGGCGGCGATGACCAGTCTCGCCGATGCCCTGTCGGGCGCGCCGGTGGCGGCGGACAGCCGGCCCTGGCCGCGCCACGCCGTCGACGCCGAGCTCTGGCGCGGCCTCGCCGGCCAGCTCGGCGACGGGCTGTGGACGCTCGCGGGCCTCTGGGGCGACGACGGCGCCGTGCATATGGCGCTGCTCGACGCGCCGGCCCGGGCGATGGCGATCGCGAGTCTGGCCTGCGCCGGCGGCGCGTTTCCCTCGGTCGGCGCCCGGCATGCACCGGCGATCCGGCCGGAGCGCGCGATCCAGGATCTCTACGGCTACCGGGCCGTCGGCGCGCCCGACCCGCGCCCCTGGCTCGATCACGGCCGCTGGTCGGTGAGCGCGCCGCTCGGCGCGCGCGCGCCGGCGCCCGACGCGCCGCCGCCCTACGCCTTCCTGACCGCCGAGGGCGAGGGCGTGCACCAGATTCCGGTCGGCCCCGTCCACGCCGGGATCATCGAGCCCGGCCATTTCCGCTTTCACGCCGGCGGCGAGACGATCGTGCGGCTCGAGGCCCGGCTCGGCTATGTCCACAAGGGGGTCGAGGGGCTGATGGCCGGCGCTTCGGTGGAGCGCGCGGCCCAGCTCGCCGCGCGCGTTTCGGGCGACAGCACGGTCGCCTGCTCGATCGCCTTCGCGCGCGCGGTCGAGGCTGCGCTCGGCGTCGAGGCGCCGCCGCGCGCGGCCTGGCTGCGCGCGCTGATGGCCGAGCTCGAACGGCTCGCCAATCATTTGGGCGACATCGGCGCGATCTGCAACGACGCCTCGTTCGCGCTGATGCACGCCAACACCGGAATCCTGCGCGAGCGCGTGCTGCGCGCTTCGGCCGCCTGTTTCGGCCACCGGCTGATGATGGACGCGGTCGCGCCGGGCGGGACGGCGGTCGATCTCGCGGCCTCGGGACCGGCGGCGATCCGCGACCTGCTCGCGACCATCCGCGCCGCCTTCCCCGGCCTCGTGGAGCTCTACGACAACACCGCCTCGCTGCAGGACCGCACCGTCGGCGCAGGCCGGCTGCGCGCCGGTCTCGCGCAACGTTTCGGCGCCGGCGGCTATGTCGGGCGCGCGTCGGGGCGCGACTTCGACGCGCGCCGCGACCTCGCCTATCCCCCCTACGACCGCCTGCGGTTCGAGACGCCGGTGCTGACCGAGGGCGACGTCAACGCCCGCATCTGGATCCGCATTCGCGAGGTCGAGCAGAGCCTCGCGCTGATCGATCAGATCCTCGATGCGCTTCCGGGCGGGCAAACCCGCACGGCGCTGCCCGTCGCCGGCGCGCCGCGCGAGGGGCTCGCGCTGGTCGAGGGGTTTCGCGGCGACATTCTCGCCTGGGCGCGGCTCGGGGCCGACGGCGCGGTCGCGCGCTGCCATCTGCGCGACCCCTCCTGGTTCCAGTGGCCGCTGCTGGAGGCGGCGATCGAGGGCAATATCGTCGCCGATTTCCCGCTGTGCAACAAATCGTTCAACTGCTCCTATTCCGGGCACGACCTTTAGGGGAACCGCCGATGCGCCGGACCCTGTTCCAGAGCGTGACGCGGCCGGCGCTGACCGAGCCGGCGCCGAAGGCGGACGATCCCGAACTCGCCGCGCTCGCCGCCGCGGTGGACGGCGCGGCGCGGGGGCGGCTCGGCCGCAGCCTGTCGATCCGCCATGTCGACGCCGGCTCCTGCAACGCCTGCGAACTCGAAATCCACGCGCTCAGCAACGCCTTCTACGACATCGAGCGGTTCGGCTTCCGCTTCGTCGCCTCGCCGCGCCACGCCGACGCGCTGCTGGTCACCGGCCCGGTCACGCGCAACATGGCCGAGGCGCTGCGGCGCGCCTATGACGCGACGCCGTCGCCCAAATGGGTGATCGCCGCCGGCGGCTGCGCGCTCGACGGCGGGCTCTATGCGGGAAGCTACGCCTGCCTCGGCGGGGTTTCCGCTGTGGCGCCGGTCGACCTGCACATTCCCGGCTGCCCGCCGACGCCGACCGCGCTGATGAAGGGGCTGCTGGCGGTGATGGCCAGGAGCGCGTGAGCGGAGGAAGCCGCTCGCCCGGCGGCGAAGGACTGCAAATGGGAGCGACAATGCGGAAGGCGATGATGATCGGCGTCTGCGCCTGCGCGCTGGCGGGGTGCGATGCGGCGAGGACCGTCGTCGACGGGTTCAAGGAGGCGCGATCGGTCGAGGACGCGCTGGAGAAATCCTCGGGAACGCGGCCGACCGTCGGCTTCAACTGGAGCAACGGTCGCCTGCTGCGGGTGAGCGTCGAATTTCCCCGGCTTCCCCCGACCCAGACCTTCGACACGACGGCGGCGGCGACGCGGGCGGCCGTCGCGCAGAATTTCAGGCAGACTCCCGAGGAACTCGTCCTGGGTTTCAGGATCGAAACCGCGAAATGAGGCCGCGGCTCGCGGGCGGCGCGGCGCCGGCCCTCGCGTCTCGGGAAGCACGGCTGCGCCTGCCTGGCGATGCGAATGCGACGGCCTGCTGACGATTTCGCCGCCCGGCCGTCATCCCGTCGCCTTCGCCGCCGCGCGCCCGGCGGCGCGTCCCGAAAACAGGCAGCCGCCGAGAAACGTCCCCTCCAGCGAGCGATAGCCGTGCATCCCGCCTCCGCCGAAACCCGCCGCCTCGCCCGCCGCATAGAGGCCGGGGACGATCGCGCCGGCCTCGCCGAAGGCGCGCGCGTCGAGATCGGTCTCGACGCCGCCGAGCGTCTTGCGGGTGAGGATGTTGAGCCGCACCGCGATCAGCGGGCCATGGGCGGGATCGAGGATGCGGTGCGGCGCGGCGGCGCGCACCAGCCGGTCGCCGAGAAACCGCCTGGCGTTGTGGATGCCGATCACCTGCGCGTCCTTGGCGAAGGGATTGGCGATCTCGCGGTCGCGCGCCTCGATCTCGCGCCGGATCGCGTCCGGCGAAAGCAGCCCGTCGCCCGCGAGCGCGTTCATCGCCGCCACCAGATCGGGCAGGCGGTCCTTGACGATGAAGTCGACGCCGTGGCGCTTGAACGCCTCGACCGGCGCCGTCGCATGGCGGCCGATCGCGCGCCGCGCGACCAGCCGCCAGTCGCGCCCGGTCAGATCCGGATTCTGCTCGGAGCCCGACAGCGAGAATTCCTTGCGCACGATGCTCTGGTTGGCGACGAACCAGGAATGGTCATGGCCCGTGCGCATGAGGTGCCCGAGCGTGGCGAGCGTGTCGTAGCCGGGGAACAGCGGCGCCGGCAGCCGCGCGCCGGTCGCGTCGAACCACATCGACGACGGCCCGGGCAGAATGCGGATGCCGTGGGCGGGCCAGATCGGGTCCCAGTTATGAACGCCCTCGACATAGTGCCACATGCGGTCGCCGTTGATGAGCCGGGCGCCGGCGCGGGCGGCGATCGCGAGGCCGCGGCCGTCGACATGGTCGGGGACGCCGCAGACCATGCGCGCGGGCGCGCGGCCGAGCCGCGCCGGCCACTGGGCGCGCACGAGTTCCGCATTGCCGCCGATGCCGCCCGAGGCGAGGATCACCGCCTGCGCCTTCAGCGCGAAGCCGCCGACGATCTCGCGCCCGCTGCTTTGGCCGCGCGCGACCTCGCTCGGCGCCAGCACCGCGCCGCCGGCGCCGTCGACGACGCCATTGGTGACCCCGAGTTCGTCGACGCGGTGGCGGAAGCGGAATGCGAGCCGGCCGGCCTGCTCCGCCGCGCGCGCGCGGCGCACGAACGGCTCGATGATTCCGGGCCCGGTGCCCCAGGTCAGATGGAAGCGCGGCACCGAATTGCCGTGGCCGGTCGCCGCGCCGCCGCCGCGCTCCGCCCAGCCGAGAATCGGGAAGAACCGATGGCCCATCGCGCGCAGCCAGGACCGCTTCTCGCCCGCCGCGAACGCGACGTAAGCTTCCGCCCAGCGACGCGGCCACAGATCCTCGTCGCGGTCGAAGCCCGCCGCGCCCTGCCAGTCCTGCCAGGCGAGATCGTGGGAATCCCGGATCCGCATCCGCCGCTGCTCGGGACTGTCGACCAGGAACAGCCCGCCGAGCGACCAGAACGCCTGGCCGCCGAGGCTCTGCTCCGGCTCCTGGTCGAGCACGATGACCCGCCGGCCGGCGTCGGCGGCCTCGCAGGCCGCGACCAGCCCGGCGAGCCCGGCGCCGATGACGAGCACGTCGGCGTCGAGTCCCATGGCCGCCCCCATGCGCGCACGCGGGCCGCCGCTTCGCGCCGGGCGACCGTGTTGCAGGCGCCGGGGCTTGTCAATGCGCGCGCGCCGCGCCGGCGCGATGCGCTTGGCGCCGGCGCTGACCGTGCACTATGATCGGGGCGTTTCCGGCAGCGAGGCCGCCATGCCGCTCCCCGTCGTCCGTTGCAGCCGCGCCCAGCTCGCGTCCCACGTCGCCGACCAGCTCGTCGCCCATCTCAGACGCGTCCACGATGATTTCTACCGGGCCGATCTG
>JBEKZS010000107.1:0-15753 GCA_049509635.1 Roseiarcus sp. | reverse complement strand
CGGATCAGCTCGACGAGCTGCATTTTCGGCACCGGGTTCATGAAATGGATGCCGATGAACCGCTCGGGGCGCTCGGTGCCGGAGGCGAGCCTTGTGATCGAGATCGAGGATGTGTTGGAGGCGACGACCGCCTCCGGCTTGAGATAGGGGCGCAGGCCGGCGAAGATCCTGCGCTTGATCTCCTCGTTTTCCGAGGCGGCCTCGATGACGAGGTCGCAATCGGCGAGCTGGTCGGGGCCGGAGGCGGTCGCGATGCGCCCGAGCGTCGCGACGCGCTCGGACTCGTTCATCTGACCCTTGGCGACCTGGCGCGCCAGCAGGCCATTGATGGTGGCGAGGCCGGCCTGGAGCCGCTCCTCGGCGACGTCGTTCAGCACGACGTCCATCCCGGCCTGGGCGCAAACCTGCGCGATCCCGTTGCCCATCTGCCCGGCGCCGATGACGCCAACCTTGTTGATCACGAACGTCATTTGATCACCCGGCGGCGATTTGCCGCCGGTCCCGGGCGCCCGAAGCGCCCGGCCGTCGAAGGCGCCGCATCCGCATCCATAACCGATTGACGCGCTGCAACAAAGGCCTATCGACCGATTTTGCCCAGCTCTTGCGCGAGTTCGGGCAGCGCCGTGAACAGGTCGGCGACGAGGCCGTAGTCGGCGACCTGGAAGATCGGCGCCTCCTCGTCCTTGTTGATCGCGACGATGACCTTGGAATCCTTCATGCCGGCGAGGTGCTGGATCGCCCCCGATATGCCGACCGCGATATAGAGGTCGGGCGCCACGACCTTGCCGGTCTGGCCGACCTGCCAGTCGTTGGGCGCAAAGCCGGCGTCGACCGCGGCCCGCGAGGCGCCCATCGCCGCCCCGAGCTTGTCGGCGACCGGTTCGATATAGGTCTTGAAATTCTCTGCGTTCTTCATCGCCCGGCCGCCCGAAATGATGATCCGGGCCGAGGTCAGTTCGGGCCGGTCGGATCTGGCGAGCGCCTCGCCCTTGAACGACGACAGGCCCGGATCGCCTGCCGCGCTCACGGGCTCGATCGGCGCCGGGCCGCCGGCGCCGGTCGCGGCGAAGGACGCGGTGCGCACGGTGACGATCCGCTTCGGGTCGGTCGACTGCACCGTCTGGATCGCATTGCCGGCGTAGATCGGCCGCTCGAACGTGTCGGGCGCGAGGACCCTGGTGATGTCGGAGACCTGCATGACGTCGAGCAGCGCGGCGACGCGCGGCAGCACGTTCTTGGTATAGGCGCTCGACCCCGCGACGATCGCGTCGTAGTCGCCGGCCAGCCCGACCAGCAGCGCGGCGAGCGGCTCGGCGAGGCCATGGGCATAGAGCGCGTCCTCGGCGACGCGCACGCGCGCGACGCCTTCGAGAGCCGCGGCGGCCTGCGCTGCGCCCGAAAGGTCTCGTCCGGCGATCAGCACGTCGACCGGGGCGCCCAATTGCAGCGCGGCGGTCAGCGCCTTGGCGGTGATGTCGGCGAGATGGCCGTTGGCGACTTCGGCGAACAGGAGGGTCGCCATGTCAGATCACTCCCGCTTCGTCCTTGAGCCGGGCGACGAGTTCGGCGACCGTCTTGACCTTGACGCCCGCCTTGCGGCCGCCCGGCTCGGTGGTCTTCAGCACCTTGAGCCGCGGCGCGACGTCGACGCCGAAATCGGCGGGGGTCTTCTCGTCGATCGGCTTCTTCTTGGCCTTCATGATGTTGGGCAGCGAGGCGTAGCGCGGCTCGTTGAGGCGCAGATCGGTGGTGACGATCGCCGGCAGCTTCAATTCCACCGTCTGCAGCCCGCCGTCGACCTCGCGCGTCACCTCGACCGAGCCTTCGCCAATGACGACCTTGGAGGCGAAGGCGCCCTGGCCCCAGCCGGTCAGCGCGGCGAGCATCTGGCCGGTCTGGTTGCAGTCGTCGTCGATCGCCTGCTTGCCGAGAATGACCAGACCGGGCTGTTCGGCGGCGATCACGCCCTTGAGGATCTTGGCGACGGCGAGCGGCTCGATCTGCCCCTCGGTCTTGACCAGGATGCCGCGGTCGGCGCCCATCGACAGGCCGGTGCGCAGCGTCTCGCTCGCCTGCGCCGGGCCGATCGAGACGACGATCACTTCGGTCGCCTTGCCCGCCTCCTTCTGGCGCAGCGCCTCCTCGACGGCGATTTCGTCGAACGGGTTCATCGACATCTTGACGTTGGCGAGCTCGACGCCCGAACCGTCCGACCGCACGCGAATCTTGACGTTGTAGTCGACCACCCGCTTCACGGGCACGAGGATCTTCATGGTTCGCGCAGGCTCCCCTCGAGACGCCGGAGCTCGGCAGGCCCCCGGCTCGCAAGGCCGCAACCCCTAATCGGCGCGACCGGCCGAGTCAACGCGCGGGGCGCCCGCGTCGGCCTGAGCCGCGGTCGGGCCGACGCCGGATACCGCCGCCCGCCGGCTGTGCGGACCGTCGGCCGCGCAGCCGGATCGCGCGCGGGAAATTGAACTCAACCACGGCGCGATTTCGTCCTATGGTGCGTCGCCGCCGCGACTCGCCGCGATTGGCCCGGCGCGGCGGCGGCCGTCCGGCTCGGAACCCGGCGCCCTGGAACATCGAGCGATGGACGAACGCCAGCCGCAGGACGCCGGATCGACGGGAGGCTCGATCTCGCGCCGGGATCTGCTCGCCGGCGCGACGGCGTTCGGGGTCGCCGGCGCGTTCGGCGAAGCCCTCGCGGCGCCGGCGGCCGAGACGCCCCGGAGGGGCGGGCTGTTGCGCCTCGGCCTCGCCGGCGGCGCGCCGGGCGACGGGCTCGATCCCGGCGCCGCGGTCGATTCGGTGATGATCGTCGTCGGCCGAGGGCTCTATGACGGCCTCGTCGAACTCGGCGCCGACGGCAGGCCCGCGCCCGAGCTCGCGAGCGCCTGGGAGGCGCGGCCCGGCGCCGCCGAATGGGTGTTCACCCTGCGCAAGGGCGTGCGCTTCTCGAGCGGCCAGGAATTCACCGCCGACGACGCGATCCATTCGCTGAACCTGCGGCGCGGCGACGGCTCGGCGGGCGCCGGCCGCGTGCTGCGCGCGGTCACCGACATCCGCAAGCTCGACCGCCATCAGATCCAGATCGGGCTCGCCGGCCCCGACGCCGATTTTCCCGCCGTGCTGACCGATCATCGCCTGCCGATGGTCCCCGAGCTCTTTTCCGACTGGTCCAAACCCGTCGGCACCGGCGCCTTCGCGCTCGTGGCGTTCGAGCCCGGCGTCCGCGTCGCGCTGAAGCGCGCGGGCGACTACTGGAAGGACGGCCGCGGCCATCTCGACGCCGCCGAGATCACGGTGATCGGCGACTGGTCGGAGCGGCTCGACGCGCTGATCTCCGGCCAGGTCGACGTCATCAACCGCGTCGATCCGCGCGCCGCCGGCCTGCTCGCCAAGGCGGCCCGCACGGAGATCGTGCGGGCGCCCGGCGGCTGGCACGCCGTGATGGCGATGGCGGTCGACCGGCCGCCCTACGACAATCCCGACCTGCGGCTGGCGCTGAAATATGCGATCGACCGCGAGCAGATCGTCAAGGCGCTGCTCAACGGCTACGGGGCCGCCGGCAACGACCATCCGATCCCGGCGGGCGATCCCTATTTCAACAAGGACCTGCCGCAGCGCAAGCGCGATCCGGACCGCGCGGCCTATCATCTGCGGCGCGCGGGCCTCGATCCGGCGATCGCGCTCCAGGCCTCCGAAGCGGCCTTCGCGGGCGCCGTCGACGTCGCGCTGCAATTCCAGGCGAGCGCGGCCAAGGCCGGGCTGAAGATCGAAGTCCGCAAGGAGCCGGTCGAGGGCTTCTGGGACCGGGTTTGGCTGAAGGGCGCGTTCGTCGAGAACTGCTGGGCCGGGCGCGCCGCCGCGACCCAGATCCTGGCCGACGTCTATCGCGCCGGCGCGCCGCTCAACGAGACGCGCTGGAGCAGCGAGAAGTTCGAGGGCCTGCTCGCGATCGCGCTCGCCGAGACCGACGAGGCCAGGCGCAGGAGCGCGATCGCCGACATGCAGACCCTGCTGCACGACGAGGGCGGCGCGATCATTCCGGTGTTCCGCGACTGGCTCGACGCGCGTCACGAATCGGTCGGCGGCGTCGCGCCGCACGGCGGCTTCGAACTCGGCGGCGGCGCCATTCTCGAAAAGGCCTTCCTGAAGGCCTGATCCGGACCGCGCCCTTGCCGCGCGCGCGGTTCATTGGCTATACGGCTCGGGATGCATCGGCCGGGTTGCGGATATCCGGGGAAACGTTAAGCATCGCGTGTGGGGAGTCACGGCGACATCCGATCGCGGCGATCGGATCGCGCATCCAGGGGGCGCTCTTGAATTTCCGGCCCCGGCCGGAAGCGATCGGCGGAACAGGACAGGGAACATTCATGCGTGGCCCCGGCGGACCGCGTCTTCTGTTGCGGCGGCTGCGCGAGGTGATGGCGGAGCCCGTCACCGCGCAGGCGCGGCTCGACAGAATCGTGGTCCTGATCGCCTCCAACATGGTCGCCGAGGTCTGCTCGCTCTACGTGTCGCGCGCCGACGGCCCGCTCGAATTGTTCGCCACCGAAGGCCTCAAGCGCGAGGCCGTCCACATGACGACCATGCGCCCCGACGAGGGCCTCGTCGGCCTGATCGCGGCGAGCGCCGAGCCGCTCGCCCTGTCCGACGCGCAGAGCCACCCGGCCTTCTCCTACCGGCCGGAGACCGGCGAGGAGATCTACCAATCCTTCCTCGGCGTGCCGGTGCTGCGCGGCGGCAACACGCTCGGCGTGCTGGTCGTGCAGAACCGGGCGCGGCGCAGCTATTCGGAAGAGGAAATCGAGGCGCTGCAGACCACCGCCATGCTGCTTGCCGAGTTGATCGCCTCGGGCGAATTGCAATCGGTCGCCGGCGCCGGCGCCGAGATCGCGCTGCGGCGTCCCTTGTCGCTGCAGGGCGCGCCGATCGCCGAGGGGCTGGGGCTCGGCCATGTCGTGCTGCATCAGCCCAGGATCACCGTCACCCGTCTGGTCGCCGACGACGTCGACAGCGAAATCGCCCGGCTCGACACCGCGATCCAGGCGATGCGCGCCTCGGTCGACGAGCTGATCGAGCGCTCCGACGATGCGGGGCCCGGCGAGCACGTCGAGGTGCTCGAGGCGTTCCGGATGATCGCGCACGACCGCGGCTGGCTGCGCCGGCTGCGCGAGGCGGTCAGCAGCGGCCTCACCGCGGAGGCGGCGGTCGAGCGGGTGCAGAACGACGCCCGCGCCAAGCTGCAGCGGCAGACCGACCCTTATCTGCGCGACCGGCTGCACGACCTCAACGATCTGGCCAACCGGCTGCTGCACCAGCTCGCCGGCCAGAGCCTGACGCTGCTGCCGAGCGCCTTGCCCGAGAACGCGATCCTGGTCGCGCGCTCGATGGGCCCCGCCGCGCTGCTCGACTACGACCGCTCGCGGCTGCGCGGCCTCGTCCTGGAGGAGGCCGGCGAGTCGAGCCACATCGCGATCGTCGCGCGCGCGCTGTCGATTCCGGCGGTCAGCGGCGTGCCCAACATTTCCGAGATCGTCGAGCACGGCGACGCGATCATCGTCGACGGCGTGACCGGCGAGGTCCAGTTGCGCCCGCAGCCCGACGTCGAGGAATCCTATCGCGAGAAGGCGCGCCTGCGCGCGCGCCGGCAGGACCAGTACCGGGCGCTGCGCCACACGCCGTCGGTGACGCGCGACGGCGTGGCGGTCGACCTCCACATGAACGCCGGCCTGGTCGTCGACCTGCCGCATCTCGACGAGAGCGGCGCGCAGTCGATCGGCCTGTTCCGCACCGAACTGCAGTTCATGCTCGCGCTGCGCTTCCCGCGGCTCGCCGCGCAGGAGCAGCTCTACAGCGCGGTGCTCGAGGCGGCGGGGTCGCGGCCGGTGACGTTCCGCACGCTCGACATCGGCGGCGACAAGGTGCTGCCCTACATGCGCGGCCCGGAGGAGGAGAATCCGGCGCTCGGCTGGCGCGCGATCCGCATCGGGCTCGACAAGCCGGCGCTGCTGCGCACCCAGATGCGCGCGATGCTGCGCGCCGGCGCCGGGCGCAATCTGCGCATCATGCTGCCGATGGTGTCGAGCGTCGACGAATTCCTCGCCGCGCGCGCGCTGCTCGAGCGCGAGCTGTCGTTCGCCGAGCGCTGCGGGCGCGCGCCCCCGGCCAGCCTCGAGATCGGCGTGATGGTCGAGGTTCCCGCCCTGCTCTGGCAGCTCGACGAGATCGCCGCGCGCGCCGATTTCCTGTCGGTCGGCTCGAACGACCTCATGCAATATCTCTACGCCGCCGACCGCGACAACGAGCGGGTCGCCAACCGGTTCGATTCGCTTTCGGCGAGCTTCCTGCGCGCGCTGAAGGCGATCGCCGACGCCGGCCGCCGGCACGGCAAGGCGGTGACGCTGTGCGGCGAGATCGGCGGGCGTCCGCTCGAGGCGATGACGCTGGTCGCGCTCGGCTATCGCGGCCTGTCGATGTCGGCGGCGGCGATCGGCCCGGTCAAGGCGATGGTGCTGTCGCTCGACGCCGGCGCCGCGGCGCATGAGGTCGAGGCGCTGCTCGCGCGCGGCGGCGACGCCGCCTCGCTGCGCGAACCCCTGCGCGCGCTCGCCGAACGGCTCGCGGTCCGGCTTTAGCGGCCCCCTCCCGATCCGCCGCGCCCGCCGCCGAGCCCCTTCGAGCCATGGACATGAATCCCAACGCCAATCTCGACCTGATCCTGCGCCGCCATCGGGAAATCGACGCCCGGCTGGCGGAGGGTGGCGGCGCCGATTACGCACGGCTGTCGCGCGAACTGGCCGAGCTCGCGCCGGTCGTCGGCGCGATCGAGGCCTTGCGCGCCAAGGACCGTGAGCGCGCCGATCTCGCCGCGCTCGCCGAGGACCCTTCGAGCGACGCCGAAATGCGCGCGCTCGCGCGCGCCGAGCTGGCGGTCGCCGAGGACGAGGCGGCCGCGATGCGGCGCGCGCTGCAGCTCTCGCTGCTGCCCAGGGACGCGGCCGACGACGGCAACGTCATCCTCGAGGTGCGCGCAGGGACCGGCGGCGACGAGGCCGCGCTGTTCGCCGGCGACCTCTTCCGCATGTATCTGAAATATTCCGAGTCGAAACGCTGGACGGTCGAGGTGCTGTCGGCGAGCGAGGGCGCGGCGGGCGGCTACAAGGAGATCGTCGCCGAAATCGCCGGCCGCGGCGCCTTTGCGCGGCTGAAATACGAGAGCGGCGTCCATCGCGTCCAGCGCGTGCCGGCGACCGAGACGCAGGGCCGCGTGCACACCTCGGCGGCGACCGTCGCCGTGCTGCCGGAGGCGCAGGAGATCGATCTCGTCATCGACGAGGCCGATCTCAAGATCGACACGATGCGCTCGAGCGGCGCCGGCGGCCAGCACGTCAACAAGACGGAATCGGCGATCCGCATCACCCATCTGCCGACCGGCGTCGTCGTGGCGATGCAGGAGGAGCGATCGCAGCACCGCAACCGCGCCAAGGCGATGGCGGTGCTGCGCTCGCGCATCCTCGACGCCCAGAACCAGCGCGCCGATTCCGAACGCGCCGCCGACCGGAGAGCCCAAGTCGGCTCGGGCGACCGCTCGCAGCGCATCCGCACCTACAACTTCCCGCAGGGCCGGGTCACCGACCATCGCATCAACCTGACGCTCTACACGCTCGACCGGGTTATCGAGGGCGACGGACTCGACGACATCATCGACGCGCTGACCGCCGAGCGGCAGGCCGAGCTGCTGGCGGCGCAGGGGGCGTTGTAAGGGGGCGCGTCAGTCGATCCGAGCGCGCCGCCGCCGTAACTCCGGGAGGTCTCCTGACTCGGCTATTTTGGCGCACCACGTCTTTCCTGTTGATGGCCGCGAGCATTCACCTTGCGGCGCCGAGCGCTCACGCGGCCTCGCTGGAGCGCCTCGGCGACGGGCGGGTCGTCATCACGGCGTTCGGCGAGCGCGTGGCTTTCCGCGAGAAGGACGCGGCGAACATCGAATTCTTCTGGGAGGCAGATTGCAATCCTCATTATGCTCTCGGGACCAGCCTCGAGCGCTGGCTCAACGACCCGAAAATGGCCGAGTGCCTCGATCGCACGATCCCGAACGACGTCAGCCATGTGGTAAGCAACGTCGGCACGATCACCTTTCAGGTGACCCTGACGCTCAAAGACGGACTGGTTTATCCTGGCGGGACAAGTCCCAACGAGATCTCGAAAGCATCGCTGTTTCCGCGTCGTTTGTATGTCGTTTTGAGACACACCTCGCTTAAGGCGACTGCAGCTTTCATGATCGAGGAATTCCGGACCGCTTGGAATATCACCGGCATCCGATAACCGTGTCCCCTCGATTCGAAGAATACACGTTGAACGCCGCCGCGCGGATCGGGTCGGCGTCGCGGCCGCTCTGCGTCAGTTGTGTTCACGGCGTTGATTGCGCCGTCGATCTGATCTCCAGCGACAAGGCAACGGGAGTTAGCCTGAGTTGGGACCAAGGGGAATTCATCGGCCCGCAGCCGGAATGGCTGAAGTACGACGCGGCAGCCCGAAAAATCGCACAGTCCATCTTCATCGACCGCCCGGCAGGGGATTTTCAATGACGGGTCCGCTTTCCTCGAAAGCCTCGAGCGTTACGGCGCCAGTGCGCTCAACTCGCAGCCCAGCTCCAACGCCATTCCACGATTTCGTCCCACGTTCGCCTCAATCGCTCGCGGAGAATTGCGCCGCGCCTTTTGGGGAAGATTTCGCGGCGTGGTGGGACAATACAGCGCGGCGCCGCCGGCGCCCGGAACCGCTGGTCCGGAGCCGCATGCTCGAGCTGCTCTACGCGCAAAGCTTGGTCAACGCCTCTCCCGAGACTGGCGCATCCATATAGACCGATTGGTCCGCCGACGGGCGTCCGTAAAGATACCCTTGCGCCTGGGTCACGCCGAATTGGAGCATTCGGATTCCCTGGGATTGTTCTTCGATCCCCTCGACGACGATTTCGGCCTCCAGTTCGGCGGCCATCCGCGCGACCATTTCGATGACGATTTCCTGGGTCCGGTTCTTCATGGCGGCCAGCATCAGGCTTCGGTCGACCTTGATCTTGTCGAACGGAATTTGTTCGAGGTAGCTCAAGGAACAATAGCCGGATCCGAAATCGTCGAGCGCGAGGTGCACCCCCATCGCCTTGATCTCCAGAATCGTCTTCCGGACGGTCTTGAAGTCGTCGACCATGGTGCCTTCGGTGATTTCGACGCACAGCCGCGAACCGGGCAGGCCAGACTCGACCAGGGCCCCGCAGATTGCGGCTTTCAGGCGATCCGGGTTCTTGAAATGAATCGGCGAGATGTTGACGGCGACCCGGACCGGCCTGGTCCAGCGCGCGCTCGCCCGGCATGCCTCCAGCAGGAGCTTCTCGCCGAGGGTCTCGATCAGGCCGATTTCTTCGGCCGCCTTGATGAAGACGTCGGGACGGACCTGGCCGAGTTCGGCGTCGGTCCAGCGCGCGAGCGCTTCGGCGCCGACGATCTCGAGCGTGTTCAAGTCGACGATCGGCTGATAGTGCAGCGTGATCTCGCCGGCTTCGACCGCCGCGCGCAGCCGCGTCTCGAACAGCGCCTTCTCACGGACCGCCATTTCCATCCCGGCGTCGAATATCGCAAAGCATTGACGGCCCCTGGCCTTCGCCGCGTAGAGCGCGATGTCGGCGTCCTTGATCAGATCCACGGAAGTTCGCGACATCGCGCTCGTGCTGACGCCGATCGTGCAGCCGATGCGAACGTCGCCGCTCGGCATCGAGAACGGCATAAGAAACGCAGCGAGGACCTCCTCGGCGGCGGCGATCGGATCGTCGCGGGTCATCAGCACGAATTCGTCGCCGCCGAACCGCGAGACGCAGCCTCTCTTCGGATCAAGCAGACCGGTCAGACGGCCTGCGACCAGATGCAGGAGAATGTCTCCGGCGGGATGGCCCTGCGAGTCGTTGACGTACTTGAAGTCATCGAGGTCGATATAGAGGATTCCGACATCGCCGCCGGCTCCCAGCTCCGCCGCGAGCAGCTCGGTGAAATAGGATCGGTTGGGAAGGCCTGTCAGCCCGTCATGACGCGCCATGCGGATCGCGCGATCGGCCTGCTGACGCGCTTCAATCGTGTCCACTTGAATCCGCCTGGCGGTTTTCTGCATCGCCTTCAGGAACACCAGCGACAGAACCGCCACCAGCTTGGCGATGGCGCCCGGCGTGAAGATCAAGAGGCCGCCGACGATCGGCAGCACGCTGACGCTGGTTTGCCAGTTGACGAGGCGGGGGATCGAGGCGTTGCGCGCCGCGCTGCCCGACGCCATGGTGACGCACAACGCGGTCACCGCAACGGCCGATAAGGGAGAGCCGTACACCAGGACCATCAGGGCCATGATCGCCGAGAGTATGCTCATGGTCAGGGTCAGGATCGCGTAATGGGCCCCGTAAAGCGAGGAATCGCGATCCCGCATCTGCGGCGAAAGCCGTTCGAAAATCGGGGCGTGGCGCACCCTGAACAGGCTGACCCCGAGAAACGGAATCACGACCAGGGGCATCGCGCCGATATGGTCGACCACAGCGATCAGCATCATCAGGGTCGCGCTGGAAATGGCGCTCAGCGCGATCGGCAGTTCGGAGTCCCGGTAGAGATAACCGACGAGATCGGCGTAGACGCGATCGGACAGTTTCCCCTGGCTCGAGCGCCAAAGGCGCAGACAGGCTCTGTCCCACATCGACAAAAGCTCATTCTCCATGGCGCGAGTGTCCAACCCGAGGGGGCGATCGGCCGAATTCTCGTGCGGCCGCAGATGGAATTATCAATCAGGCTGTGGAAAGAGTCCTGCGTTCTGGTTAACCTTTGGGGGCCGCGTACGCCATCGCGCCGGCGTCGCACGATGGACGCAACCGTGGTTAAGACATTTTCGTCGCCACGAGGACGCACGCGTCGGCTTCGGCCGCCTTTCGGCGCGGTGCACGCAGACCGGTCGCGTAGAGCTGCGCCAATCGCACCGTGCGGGCGCGGACGCAAATCATCCCGCCCTCCGCTGGGCAGTTGCAAAATTGGCTTTCGTTCGGCCGCAGGCGTTTGAAATTGCTGCGCGGGTGAGCGAGGAGCGAGCGAATGAGCGAGTCACCCGCGGCCTTCCGCCTCGGCGCGAAGCGCGGCGCGCTGGATCTTGCCGCTCGCGGTCTTGGGAAGTTCGGCGCGGAATTCGATCGCGCGCGGATATTTATAGGGCGCGATGTCGGCCTTGACGTGGTCCTGGAGCGCGGCGACGAGCGCGGGATCGGGCGCGAAGCCGGGGCGCAGCACGACATAGGCCTTGACGACGACGCCGCGCGCCTCGTCGGGCGCGCCGACCACCGCGCATTCGGCGACCGCCTCATGGGCGACGAGGCTCGCTTCGACCTCGGGCCCCGAAATGTTGTAGCCCGCCGAGACGATCATGTCGTCCGAGCGCGCCTGGAACCAGAAGTAGCCGTCCTCGTCCTCGACGAACGTGTCGCCGGTGACGTTCCAGCCGTCGCGCACATAGCGCGTCTGCCTGGGATCGGCGAGATAGCGGCAGCCGGTCGGGCCGCGCACCGCCAGTTCGCCGGGCGTTCCGTGCGGGAGCTCGACGCCCTGCAGGTCGACGATCTTCGCCTCATAGCCGAAGACCGGCCGGCCGGTCGAGCCCGGCCGGATGTCCCCGGGCGGCGAGGCGATGAATATGTGCAGCATTTCGGTGGCGCCGATGCCGTCCATCAGCGAGATTCCGGTCGCCGCCTTCCACGCCTCGAAGGTCGGCAGCGGTAGGGTCTCGCCGGCGGAGACGCAGAGCCGCAGGCTCGACAGATCGGCGCTCGTCCCCGCGGCGAGCATTGCGCGGTACGAAGTCGGCGCGGTGAACAGGATCGTCGGCCGGAACCGTTCGATCGCCTCGAGCAGCTCGATGGGCCCCGCCTTCTCGATCAGCGCCGAGGCGGCGCCGACCGCCATCGGGAAAATGACGAGCCCGCCGAGGCCGAAGGTGAAGGCGAGCGGCGGCGAGCCGATGAACAGGTCGTCGCCGCGCGGGCGCAGCACATGCGCGCCATAGGCGTCGGCGATCGCGAGCGCGTCGCGGTGGAAATGCATCGTCGCCTTCGGGCCGCCTGTCGTACCCGAGGTGAAGCTCAGCAGGCAGACGTCGTCGGAAGCGGTGTCGCAGGCGGCGAATTCGGGCGAGGCCTCGGCCATCATCGCCTCGAGGCCCGCGTCGTCGCCGCCGTTGAACGTGACGATCCGCGTCAGCCCCGGCGCAAGCGCGCGCGCCTTGTCCAGTTCGTCGGTCAGGCGCGCGTCGCACAGCGCGAGCCGGATCGCGGCGACCTCGATCGGCTTCGCCAGCTCCCGGGCGCGCAGCAGCGGCATGGTCGCAACCGCGATCCCGCCCGCCTTCATGACCGCCAGATAGATCGCGACCAGCATCGGATTGTTGGCGGCGCGCAGCAGCACGCGGCCGCCCGGCACGAGGCCGAGCCGGCCGACCAGCACGTTGGCGATCCGGTTCACCCGCTCGGCGAGTTCGCCGTAGCTCCACGCTTGGCCCGGCGCGATGAGGCAGCGCCGGCCGCCCTCGCCCTTCTCGATCCAGCGGTCGAGCAGCGCGGACACGCAATTGAGCCGCGCGGGATAGGAAAATTCCGGCCGGTCGAGCAGCAGCGCCGGCCAGAGCTCGGGCGCGGGCAGCCGGTCGCGCGCGAACGTGTCGACATGGGCGGATCGGTGCATCGTATGACTCCGTGCCTGTGCGAACTCGTACCCCTTCCCGGCCCTTCCCCGCGTGGCGGGGACAACCGTCGCTCAATCGGGGATGACCGCGGTCGCCTGGATTTCGACCTTGGCGCGCGGTTCGACGAGGCCGGCGACCCCGACCACCGCCATCGGCGGGAAGTGGCGGCCCATGACCTCGCGGTAGACCGGGCCCATGCGCTTCAGCACGCCGCGATATTCGCCGAGGTCGGTGAGGAACCAGGTCATCGTCGTGATGTGCTGCGGCGTCGCGCCGGCCTCGCGCAGCACGGCGGCTATGTTGCTGAGCGTCCGGCCGATCTGGTCGAGCAGATCGTCCGACTCGAATCGACAGTCCGCGTTCCAGCCGATCTGGCCGCCGGTGAAGACGAGCCGGCCGCGCGCGACGACGCCGTTGGAATAGCCGACCGGGCGCGCCCAGCCCTCGGGTTGCAGAATCTGGTGCATGCCTCATCTCCGTCAAGCCGGCGGCGGCGCCGCGACCCTGATCTCGTCCTTCAGCAGCTCGCGCGCGACGATCAGCTTCTGCACCTCGGTGGCGCCTTCGTAGATGCGCAGCGCGCGGATTTCGCGGTAGAGCCGTTCGACGATTTCGCCGACGCGCACGCCGCGGCCGCCGAACATCTGCACCGCCTGGTCGATGACCCATTGCGCATTCTCGGTCGCGGTCATCTTGGCCATCGCCGCCTCGCGCGTCGCGGGAAGCTTCTGCACGTCGCGCCGCCAGGCGGCGCGGCAGGTCAGCAGCGCCGCGGCGTCGATCATCGTCGCCATCTCGCCGAGCCGCGCCTGGGTCAGCTGCAGGTCGGCGAGCGTCGCGCCGAACAGGCGGCGCGCCTTCACATGCGCGAGCGCCTCGTCGAGCGCGCGGCGGCCGAAGCCGAGCGCGGCGGCGCCGACCGACGGTCGGAAAATGTCGAGCGTCCGCATGGCGATCTTGAACCCCTCGCCCGCCGCGCCGAGCCGCTGCGCCTTCGGCACCCGGCAGCCGGAAAAGCGCAGCCGCGCGAGCGGATGCGGCGCGATCACCGCGATGCGTTCGGCGATCTCGAGGCCGGGCGCATCGGCGAACACCGCGAAGGCGGAAATGCCGCGCGCGCCGGGCGCCTCGCCGGTGCGCGCGAACACGGTGTAGACGTCGGCGATCCCGCCATTGGAGATCCAGGTCTTCTCGCCGTCGAGGACATAGGAATCGCCGTCCTCGCGCGCGCGGCACGCCATCGCCGCGACGTCCGAGCCGGCCTCGGGCTCGGACAGGGCGAAGGCCATGATGAGATCGCCGCGCGCGACGCCGGGGAGGATTCGCGCCTTCAGCGCCTCCGAGCCGGCCAGGCTGATCGCGCCCGAGCCGAGGCCCTGCATCGCGAAGACGAAATCGGCGAGGCCGTCGTGCCAGGCGAGCGTCTCGCGGGCGAGGCACAGGCTGCGCGAATCGATCGCCTCGCGGGCGCCGCCATGGGCGCCCGGAATCGCATAGGCGAGCAGGCCGGCCCCGCCGAGCATCGGCGCCAGCTTCCGGCAGGCCGCGTCGGGATGATGGTGGTCGAGGCCGGCGAACGGCGCGGTGGCGAGCCAGGCGTCGATCTCGCGCACGAAGGCGCGATGGCCGTCGTCGAAGAACGGCCAGGCGAGCGCGCCGCGGTCGGGTCCGATCCGGATCGTCATCCGTAGGCCTCCTCAGTCGCCCTGGAATTCGGGCTTGCGCTTGCCTGCGAAGGCCTCGAAGGCGCGGCGGAAATCCTGAGTCGCCATGCAGATCGCCTGCGCCTGCGCCTCCGACTCGACGATCTCGTCGAGGCCCATCGCCCATTCCTGGTTCAGCATGGTCTTGGTCATGCCATGGGCGAACCAGGGACCGTCGGCGAGCGAGCGGGCGAGCGCGGCGGCTTGCGCCTGGAGATCGCCGCGCGCATGCAGCGCGTTGAAGAAGCCCCAGCGACAGCCCTCCTCGGCCGTCATCGCGCGGCCGGTGAACAGCAGCTCGGCCGCGCGGCCCTGGCCGATCAGCCGCGGCAGGATCCCGCAGGCGCCCATGTCGGCGCCGGCGAGGCCGACGCGCGCGAACAGGAAGGCGGTCCTCGCCTCCGGCGTCGCGAGCCGGAGGTCGGCGGCCATCGCGAGGATCGCGCCGGCGCCGGCGCAGACGCCGTCGACCGCGGCGACGATCGGCTGCGGGCAGCGCCGCATCGCCTTGACGAGGTCGCCGGTCATCCGCGTGAAGGCGAGCAGTTCGGGCATCGCCATATTGGTCAGCGGCGCGATGATCTCGAACACGTCGCCGCCCGAGCAGAAATTGTCGCCGGCGCCGGTCAGCACGATCGCGCGCACGTCGCTCGCGTAGGAGAGGTCGCGGAAGAGGTCGCGCAGTTCGGCGTAGCTTTCGAAGGTCAGCGGGTTCTTCTTGTCCGGGCGGTTCAGCGTCAGCGTCGCGACGCGGCCGTCCGCGCTCGCCGCCCAGCCGAAATGGCGCGCCGGATAATCCTTGAAAGGCTGCTTGCCGCCGCTCATCGCCGTCTCCTCATCCGACCATCACTTCGCCGCCGGCGACCGCGATCGCCTGGCCGGTCACCGCGCCCGCCGCCGGCGAGGCGAGCCAGGCGACGGCGTCGGCGACCTCCTCGGGCGCCACCAGCCGGCCCTGCGGATTGGCGCGGGTCAGCGACGCCTTCGCCGCCCCGGCGTCGCGGCCGGTGCTGGCGACGATGGTCGCGATCGCGCCGGCGACCAGCGGCGTGTCGGTGAAGCCCGGGCAGACCGCGTTGACGGTGACGCCGGTCCTGGCGAGTTCGAGCGCGAGCGACCGCGTAAGGCCGATCACCGCGTGCTTGGCCGCGCAATAGGCGGAGACGTAGGGATAGCCGATCAGGCCGGCGGTCGAAGCGACATTGACGATGCGGCCGCCGACCGCTCCCCTGAGCCCGGCGAGGGCCTCCTGGGTGACGAGGAAGACGCCATCGAGGTCGACCGCGAAGAC
>JBEKZS010000106.1:0-15779 GCA_049509635.1 Roseiarcus sp. | reverse complement strand
CGATGCCACAGGCTCGCGCCAGCCGGGGGTGGCGTTCGCAGAGCTCAACGGCGTCACGATGACGCTCTCGCAACTGCTCGCCGACAACGCGCTCGTCTACACCCCGAGCGCCACGGCGGTCGAGGCGAAGGCCGGCGCGAACTTCGTCTTCCGCGCCGCAGGCGAGGAGACCGCAGTCGTCGATCCGGCCACTCATAGCGCCGCCGCCCCGCAATTCCAGGGGTTTTCGCTCGCAGCGGGCGACGCGCTGTCCGTCCACAACGTCTTGCAGGCGGCCAACATTTCCGTCACCCCGGCGACGCTCGCCAATTACTTCAGCACCACGCAGAGCAATGGCGCCACGTCGCTCTGGTTCAACCCGACCGGATCGGGGCCCGGCGGCAGCGTGGTCGCGACGTTGCAGAACACGCTCGTGTCGCTCAACCAACTCGTCGCGGCCGGGGCCATCGATCTCGGCGCGCCGATCGTTCCGACGACGACGCCGCCGGGCGGCGGGGTCGCCCCGATCATGCACATGGGCTGCACCAACGTGCTGATCACCTACCGTTCGCAGGGGCAGGAGACGATATGCCTCCAGAGCCCTTCGCACGGCGTGCAGCGTCTGGCCGGCTTCAATCCCGCCAACGGCGACGTCATCGGGGTGGACGACATCCTCGAACTGACGACGGCGCAGACCAATCTTTCCGACGTCGGCAAATACATCACCAGCGCGGTCTCGGGCGGGTCGACGACCCTCTACTTCGATCCGACCGGCCACGGCGTGCAGGGCTCTGCATTCGCCGTGCTTCAGGGAGTCTCCACGAGCGTGGCGCAGCTGGTCGCCGATGGCGGCATGCAATACGTCCCCGACGCGATCACGGTGACGGCGCAGTTCAACACCCCGCTCACGCTGCGCCCCTCCGGTCTCGAGACGGTCAATCTGCTCGCGCCGGCGCCCGGCATCGGGCCGGAGCAGATCAACGGCTTCAACCCAGACCAGGCGGACGTGCTGGAGCTTCGGGCGATCCTGAACCCGACACTCGCGCTGCCCGATCTCTCGAACATCGGCAATTATGTCACCAGCACGACCGTCGGCGGGAATACGATCCTCTCAATCGACGCCACCGGCCATGGACTCGCAGGAACCGCCTTCGCGCAGCTCAACGGCGTGTCCTTGTCCCTCGCCCAACTCCTGGCCGCCGACGCGCTCTCCTTCGACCCTTCGGCGGTGACGGTGGCGGCGCCCCGCGGGCAGGTCTTCCAGTTCCGTTCGGAAGGAAATGAAACCGCCAACCTCCCGGCCTCGCCGGCCCAGAGCGGCTTTGCCAGCCTGCAGGGCTTCTCCCTGAGCGCCGGCGACGCGCTGGGCATTGGAAGCATGCTCGCCGCCAACCATATCGACCCCGCGACGGCCAATCTCGCAAACTACATCAGCGCCGCGCAAAGCGGCGGTTCGACGGCTCTGTGGTTCAACCCCGCCGGTTCGGGGCACGGCGGCGGCGTCGAATTCGCGTTGCTGCAGAACACCACCGTCACCGTCGCGAGCCTGTTGGCGCATAATGCGCTTCATTTCTCTTGACCGACGGCCGGGGGCGGCGGCCGCTCGAGGCCGATCCCTTCGTGACGGGAACGCCGCGCCCGCGTCTTGCGGGGAGGCGTCCGCTGCGGTCGGCGTCGGCCATGATCGCCCCGCGGTTCTCGCGCGTTCGACAGAGAGAGCCGCGGCCCGGCTGTCGGCTCGTGTGTTGCGCTTCCCCTTGCAACGGCCGAGCCGACGCCCCTGGTTGCAGGCTGAGCGATGATCTCGTTTGGGCCGCGACCGGCCGGTTTCGGCGAAAGCGCGGCGGCGCGGAGTCGCAGGACTGTTTCAGGCCGGCGGTCGCCGTCATGGGCTGCCGGTCAGCCGCGCCGAACGGCGGGGTTCGCGTGCAAGGGACCCATGCGTCTCAAATTTCGGCATAGGTTCGAGCGAGACCGATGACGCGCGCCGTATCCTCCGAAATCGACAATGCGGCCCCGGTCGACAGCGGCCTTCGGGCGCTGTGCGCGATCGCCGCCTATTATCGCATCGCCTCCGATCCCACCCACATCGCCAGGGAACTGGCGCTCGGCGCCAGGTCGACCACCAATCTCGACCTCGTGCGCGCCGCGCACCAGATCGGAATGAGGGCGCGCGTGGTCGGCGACATGAGCCCCGAGCGGCTCGCCAACCTGCCGACGCCGGCGATCCTTCGTCTGGAGGACGGTTCGGCCTCGGTCTATGTCGGGCGCCACCCGTCGGGCGCCTGCCGGATCATCGACGCCGTCACCCATGTCGAGCGTCAGTTGCCGCTGCTCGAACTCCATGCGCAATGCGGCGCGAGCGCGGTGCTGCTGGCGCGCAAATTCGCCGGCGCCGGGGCCGATCCCGCGAGCTTCGGTCTGCGCTGGTTCCTGCCGACGTTGTGGCGCTATCGACGCCCGCTCCTCCACGTGCTCGTCGCCTCGCTGTTCGTGCAATTGTTCGCGCTGGTGACGCCGCTGTTCTTCCAGGTGATCGTCGACAAGGTGCTGGTGCACAAGGGCTACGCGACGCTGTTCGTCATGATCGGCGGCCTCGCCGGCATCGGCCTGTTCGACATCGCGCTGCAGTATCTTCGCACCTACGCGCTCGCGCACACGACAAATCGGATCGACGTCGAGCTCGGGCAGCGCCTGTTCGCCCATCTGTTGCGACTGCCGCTCGGCTATTTCGAAAGCCGGCCGGCCGGGCAGACGGTCGCGCGGATGCACGAACTGGAGACGATCCGCGCGTTCCTGACCGGCCAGGGGCTGTTCTCGGCGATCGATCTCGTGTTCGCGATCATCTTCGTCGCGGTCATGTTCGCCTATTCGGTTCCGCTGACCATGATCGTGCTCGCCAGCCTGCCGCTCTATCTCCTCATCGGCTTCGGCGTGAGGCCGCTGCTGCGCGAACTGACCAAGGAGAAGTTCAACCGCGGCGCCGCGACGCAGCAGTTCCTGGTCGAGACGGTCGTCGGAATCCAGACGGTCAAGGCCGCCGCGGTCGAGCCGCTGATGCGCGCCCAATGGGAGGAAAGGCTCGCCGCCTATGTGAAGACCGGCTTCATCGCGACCATGCTCGGGGCCAAGGGCCAGAACGCGATCCAGTATGTCAGCAAGCTGACGACGGCGGCGATCCTGCTGTTCGGGGCCAAGAGCGTGATCGACGGCGAAATGACGGTCGGCGCGCTGGTCGCCTTCAACATGATCGCCGGCCAGGCGGTGCAGCCGATCCTCCGGCTGTCGCAGCTCTGGCAGGATTTCCAGCAGATGCAGATTTCGGTCGAGCGGCTCGGCGACATCCTCAATGCGCCCGCGGAGCCCTCGCCGGCGATGCATATGACGCTGCCGACGCCCAAGGGCGCGATCGAACTGCGCAACGTCCAGTTTCGCTACAAGCCGGGCGCGCCGATGGTGTTGAAGGATGTCTCGCTGTCGATCAAGGCCGGCGAAGTCGTCGGCGTCGTCGGCGCCTCGGGGTCGGGCAAATCGACGCTGACCAAGCTGGTCCAGAGACTCTATCAGCCCGAAGCGGGCCAGGTGATGCTCGACGGGATGGATCTCGCGCAGGTCGATCCCGCCTGGCTGCGCCGTCACATCGGCGTCGTCCTGCAGGAGAACATCCTGTTCAATCGCACGATCCACGACAATATCGCATTCGCCAACCCGGGCATGGTGCGGGCGAACGTGATCGAGATCGCCCGGATGGCGGGCGCCGACGAATTCATCGCCAAGCTGCCGCAAGGCTACGACACCATGATCGAGGAGCGCGGCGCCAATCTTTCGGGCGGCCAGCGCCAGCGCCTCGCCATCGCCCGGGCGCTCGCGAGCGATCCGCAGATCCTCGTGTTCGACGAGGCGACGAGCGCGCTCGATTACGAGAGCGAGCGGATCGTGCAGAAGAACATGCGCAAGATCGTCAGGAACCGGACGGTGATCATCATCGCGCACCGGCTCAATGCGGTGCGCGACTGCGATCGGATCGTCGCGATGGACAATGGCGCAATCGTGGAATCGGGCACGCACAGCGAGCTGATGGCGAACTTCACCGGAGTCTACGCCCGGCTGTGGAACATGCAGACCGGCCCGGTCGAACTGGCCGGCTAGATCGTCGGTCGCCGGTCGTTCGCGCCCGTCATCCGATTTCGAGAGAAACAGAGCCCTTCAATGACCGTCGCCATGACCGCCGTGCGCCAGCGTCTGAAAGCCGCCTCCGAGGATAATGAATTTCTGGCGCCTGCGCTGCAGATTCTCGAAACGCCGCTGTCGCCGGTGCGCGCCGCGCTGATCTGGATCATCTGCGCGCTCGTCACCGCGGCGCTGGTCTGGGCCTACTTCGGCCGGATCGACATCATCGCGAGCGCGCAGGGGAAATTGCAGCCGAACGGCCGGGTCAAGGTCGTCGAGAGCGTCGAGACCGGCAAGATCGCGCTGATCCACGCCGCCAACGGCGATCACGTGGCCAAGGGCGATGTGCTGATCGATCTCGATCCGGCCGAGGTCATGGCCGACCGACGCGCCGCGAGCGACGGCCTCGCCTCGGTCAAGGCCGAGGCGCTCCGCCGGCGGACCGCGCTCGCGGCGATCGAAGCCCATGCATTCGACGCCGCGCCGACGATCGCCTGGCCCGAGGGCGCCCCGGCGCCTCTGCGCCTGCGCGAATCGCGCTCGATGAGCGCCGATTTCTCGCAATTGCAGGCGACGATCGCCTCGTTGACCGCCCAGCGCGCGCAAAAGGAGATCGAGCGCGACGAACTGACCAAGACGATCGCGGCCCAGACGAATCTCGTCGCCACGCTGCAGGAGCGGGTGGCGATGCGCCAGTCGCTGATAGAGAAAGGCGCCGGCGCGCGCGGTCAGGTGCTCGACGCCCAGGAGGCGATGCAGGTCCAGCAGACCCAGCTCGGCACGCTTCGCGGCCAGCTCGCCTCGACGATGAGCGGCCTGGCCGTGTTCAACCGCGACATCGACAAGGCCATCGAGGCGTTCGTCTCCGACAACGCCCAGAAGCTCGGCGAGGCCGAACGCAAGAGCGAAGACCTCGAACAGGCGCTCGCCAAGGCGTCGGCCCGTCTCGAGCATCTGACGCTTCGCGCGCCGATCGACGGGGTCGTCCAGGCTTCGGTCGTCACCAATATCGGCCAGGTCGTCGGCGCCGGCGCCGAGATCATGCGGGTGGTGCCGGAAGACGCCGGCCTCGAGATCCAGGCCTATGTCGGCAACGCCGACATAGGCTTCGTCAAGGCCGGCCAGGAGGCGACCATCAAGATCGCCTCGTTCCCGTTCACCCGCTACGGCACGATCCGGGCCAAAGTGACGAGCATCGGCCGCGATGCGATCCCCGAACCCGATGCGACCAACGCCGAAGGCGACCCGACCCGCGGCGCGACCTCGTCCGGCCTCGGCGGCGCCCAGCGCGTGCAGAACCTCGTCTTTCCCGTGACGCTGGCGCCCGAGGCGACGGTCATCCGGGCGGACGGGGAGGAAATTCCGTTGAGCTCGGGCATGGCGACGACGGTCGAATTCAAGACCGGCAATCGCCGGCTGATCGAATTCGTGTTCTCGCCGCTGGTCGAGATCACCGCGACCGCGCTGCACGAGCGCTGACGAGCCGCGTCATGACCGGCGGCGGCGCACCGGGAATCCCATCGGGTCGCAGGCCCGCCGCCGCGCCGCTCGACGGCGAAGGCTCGCGGGGTCGGCAAGGCTTCAACTCCGAGAAAACTGCGTGAAAGGGCGCGGAAGCGATCTGATATTGAATTGGCAAATCCGTTGGATTGGTGCCCCTGGCCGGAATCGAACCAGCACTCCTTGCGGAACTCGATTTTGAGTCGAGCGCGTCTACCAGTTCCGCCACAGGGGCTCCGAACCTGTCGGGATCGGACGAGCGTCTGATACAGCGGGCGGCTCGGCCGGGTCAACATCTCCCGCCGGCGCCGAGCCGAATGACGGGCGCGGCCTGGGTCACAGCGATCGCCCGAAGAAGGCGGCGATCTCGCCGACGATGCCGCGCCGGAACACCAGGACGCAGACGACGAAGATCGAGCCCTGGATCACCGTCACCCATTCGCCGAGATACTGGCCGAGATATTGCTGCATCGCCACGACGAGGAAGGCGCCGACCACCGGCCCGTAGATCGTGCCCATGCCGCCGAGCAGCGTCATCAGCACGACCTCGCCCGACGTCGCGAACTGGACGTCGGTCAACGAGGCGTTCTGCGCGAATATCGCCTTGGTGGCGCCGGCGACTCCGGCGAGCGCGGCCGAAAGGACGAAGGCGGCGAGCTTGTACTGGTCCGCCCGATAGCCCAGCGAGATCGCGCGCGGCTCGTTCTCGCGGATCGCCTTGAGGATGTCGCCGAACGGCGAATTGACCGTGCGATAGATGACCAGGAAGCCGGCCAGGAAGATCGCCAGGACGACATAGTAGAGGATCGTCTGGTTGGACAGGTCGAGCAGCCCGAGCAGCCGGCCCTGCGGCACCGACTGGATGCCATCCTCGCCATGGGTGAACGGCGCTTCCAGGCAGAAGAAGAAGATCATCTGCGACAGGGCGAGGGTGATCATGGCGAAATAGATGCCCTGACGGCGGATCGCCAGCGCGCCGGTCACGACGCCGAGCAGCGCCGAGGCCAGCGCGCCCAGCACGATCGCCAGCGCCGGATCGAGGCCCCACACCTTGGCGGCATGGGCGCTGACATAGGAGGCGAGCCCGAGGAACATCGCGTGGCCGAACGACAGCAGCCCGACATAGCCGACGAGCAGGTTGAACGCGCAGGCGAACAGCGCGATGCAGAGCGCCTGCATGAGAAAGAACGGATAGATCGCGAACGGCGCGACCAGGAGCAGCGCGGTCATGACCAGGAACGCGATTTCCTCATCGCGCCCGCTGTGGGCGCGGGCGATCGCCGGGGCGGCCGGGACGTTCTGGCTCATTTCAGGCGACCCTCCCGAACAGGCCCGCCGGCCTGACCAGCAGGACGATCGCCATGATGACGAAGACGACGGTGTTCGACGCCTCGGGATAGAACACCTTGGTGAGGCCCTCGATGACGCCGAGGCCGAAGCCGGTGACGATCGAGCCGAGGATCGAACCCATCCCGCCGATGACGACGACGGCGAAGACGACGCTGATGATGTCGGCGCCCATCGCCGGGCGGACCTGGTAGATCGGCGCCGCAAGGACGCCCGCCAGGGCGGCGAGGCCGATGCCGAAGGCGTAGGTCAGCGTGATGAGGCGCGGCACGTCGATGCCGAACGCGCGCACCAGTGTCGGGTTTTCGGTCGCCGCCCGGAGATAAGCGCCGAGCCGGGTCTTTTCGATGACGAACCAGGTGGAGACGCACACGACCGCCGAGAACACGATCACCCACGCGCGATAATTGGGCAGGAACATGAAGCCGAGATTTGTGCCGCTGCGGAGCGCCGAGGGAATGGCGTAGGGCAGGCCGGAGGCGCCGAAGCGGTATTGGAACAGCCCCTGGATGACGAGGGCGAGGCCGAAGGTCAGCAGCAGGCTGTAGAGCGGGTCGAGGCCGGTCAACCGCTTCAGCAGCAACCGTTCGAGGAGCGCGCCGAGGGCCCCGACGATGAGCGGCGAGAGGACGAGCGCGAACCAATAATTGACGCCGAAATCCTCGAGCAGGAAATAGGCGACGAACGCGCCGACCATGTACAGCGCGCCATGGGCGAAATTGACGATGTTGAGCATGCCGAAGATGACGGAAAGGCCCAGACTCAGCAGCGCATAGAAGGACCCGTTGATGAGGCCGACCAGCAATTGCTGGAACAGCTGCTGCGAGGAAATGCCGAGGATGGCCAACATGATTCGCGCCCCGTCCGGCCGCCGCGGGCCGGTCCTTCGGCGGAAGGACCGGCCCGGCCGGGTCTCACTTCTTGACGAGCGGGCACTCGCTCTGGGCGAGCGGGCGGAACGCCTCCTCCGCTGGGATGGTCGCCAGGAGCTTGTAATAGTCCCAGGGATATTTCGACTCCGACGGCTTCTTCACCTCGAACAGATAGGCCGGGTGGATCTTGCGGCCGTCGGCGCGGATCACGCCTTTGCCGAACAGCGGGTCGTCGGTCGGCAGCTCCTTCATCTTGGCGACGACCTTGGCGCCGTCATGGGGGTTGCCGCCCAACGCTTCGAGCGTCTTGAGATAGTGCAGCGTCGAGGAATAGTCGCCCGCCTGCACCATCGTCGGCTCGGCATGCGTCTTCATCCGCTCGGAAAAGCGCTTGGAGAAGGCGCGCGTGCCGTCGTTGAGGTCCCAGTAGAAAGTCGCGGTCAGGGTCAGGCCCTGGGCGACCTCGAGGCCGAGCGCATGCACGTTGGTGATGAAGGTCAGCAACGCGGCGAGCTTCTGACCGCCCTCGACGATCCCGAACTCGTGCGCCTGCTTGATCGAATTGGTCGTATCGGCGCCCGCATTGGCGAGGCCGATCACCTTGGCCTTGGAGGACTGCGCCTGCAGCAGGAAGGACGAGAAGTCCGGCTGGTTGAGCGGCACGTCGGCGCTGCCGACCACCTTGCCGCCATTGGCTTCGACGACCGCCGTCGTGTCGCGCTGCAGCGCATGGCCGAACGCATAATTGGCGGTGATGAAGAACCAGGTGTCGCCGCCCTGCTTGACCAGCGCCTTGCCGGTGCCGTTGGCGAGCGCATAGGTGTCGTAGGCCCAGTGGATCATGTTGGCGTTGCACGCCTTGCCGGTGAGGTCGGAGCTCGCCGCGCCCGAGTCGAGGAAGACGCCGTTCTTCTCCTTGGCGACCCCGGTGACGGCGAGGGCGACGCCGGAATTCTGGACGCCGATGATCGCGTCGACCTTGTCGACGTCGAGCCATTGGCGCGCGATGCCGACCGCGACGTCGGGCTTGTTCTGATGGTCGGCCGAGATCACGTCGATCGTCCAGCCCTTGCCGCGCAGGCCGCTGTCCTCGACCGCCATGGTCACCGCCAGCACCGACCCGGGGCCGCCGCTGTCGGCATAGAGGCTCGACTGGTCGTCGAGCTCGCCGAGCTTGACGATCTTGTCGTCCGCGAAGGCGGCGGTCGGGAGCAGCAGGCTCGCGACGAGCGCGCCGAGACAGGTCGATTTCATCATTGGTCCTCCATGCAAGTCGGATCGCGCCGCGACGGCGCTTCGGGTGTCCTCTCAGACCCCCAGATAGTCGTGCAGCTTGTCCATGTTCGCGTCGAGTTCGGCGTTGGCGAAGGCGTCGATGACGCGGCCGTGTTCCATGACGAAATAACGATCGGCCACCGTGGCGGCGAAACGGAAATTTTGTTCGACGAGCAGGATCGTGAACCCCTCCTGCTTGAGCTCGGCGATCGTGCGGCCGATCTGCTGGATGATCACGGGCGCGAGCCCCTCCGTCGGCTCGTCGAGCATCAGCAGGCGCGCGCCCGTGCGCAGGATCCGCGCGATCGCCAGCATCTGCTGCTCGCCGCCCGAAAGCTTGCCGCCCCCGCTCGCCAGCCGCTCCTTGAGGTTGGGGAACAGTGTGAAGATGCGCTCGAGGCCGAGGCCGCCGGTCTTGGCGACCCGCGGCGGCAGCATCAGATTTTCCTCGACGCTGAGGCTCGCGAATATCCCGCGCTCCTCCGGGCAGAGGGCGACGCCGAGCCGGGCGATCCGGTCGGAAGAAAGCCCTATCAGCTCCGCGCCCGCATAGCGGGCGGAGCCGCGGCGCTTGCCGACGATCCCCATGATCGATTTCAGCGTCGTCGTCTTGCCCGCGCCGTTGCGGCCGAGGAGGGTGACGACCTCGCCCGGCCTCACGTCGAAATTCACACCGTGCAGGATGTGGGACTCGCCATACCAGGCCTCGAGGCCCGACACCGCGAGCAATGGCGCGGCGGCGCCCGCCGCGCGGTCGGCCGCGAGCGCCGCGTCAGTCATGTCCCACTCCCAGATAGGCCTGGCGAACTTCGGGGTTTCTGGAGACGGTGGCGTAGTCCCCCTCGGCCAGCACGCGGCCGCGGGTCAGAACGGTGATCGTATCGGAGAGATTGGCGACGACCTGAAGGTTGTGCTCGACCATCAGCACCGTCCGGTTGGCCGACGCGCGCTTGATGAGGGCGGCGGCGCGCTCGACATCCTCGTGGCCCATGCCGGCCATCGGTTCGTCGAGCAGCAGCATCTGCGGGTCGAGCGCGAGCGTGGTGGCGATTTCGAGCGCGCGCTTGCGGCCATAGGACATTTCCCCCGCCGCGACATTGGCGAAGGCGCCGAGTCCGACGTCGGCGAGCAATTGCTCGGCGGGGCCGTTCAGCCGGTCGAGCGCCCGCTTGGAGCGCCAGAAGTCGAAGGAATCCCCGCGCTGGCGCTGGAGCGCGATCCGCACGTTCTCGACCGCGGTCAGGTGGGGAAACACGGCCGAGATCTGGAATGAGCGCACGAGGCCGAGCCGCGCGACATCGGCCGGCTTCAGCGCCGTAATGTCGCGACCGTCGTAGAGGATGCGACCGCGGGTCGGCGCGACAAACTTGGTGAGCATGTTGAAACATGTGGTCTTGCCCGCGCCGTTCGGCCCGATCAACGCGTGGATCGAGCCGCGCCTGACCTTCAGATTGACGTCAGTGACGGCGGAAAAGCCCCCGAAGACCTTGCTGAGGCCTTCGGTGACGAGAATGTAATCCTCCCCCGTTGCGGCCGGGCCGGTCGCAAGCATCGCGTTCGCTCTCCCAACCCGGTCGGATCGAACGACCCCCTCAGGACGTCACCGGCTGGAGAGACTTCTAGCCGACGTCCGCGCGGACTGCACCACGAATCTCGGGCGCGGCGCCGCGACCTTTGGACCGGCGAGCGACCGGGCGCGCTCAACCCTGTCGGTTGTGCAGCCGGCGCTCCCAGTCGAGCGCCTGGCCGACGATCGCGTCGAGATCGTCGCGTCGCGGGGTCCAGCCGAGTTCCCGGCGGATCAGATCGGCCTGCGCGACGACCGCGGCGGGGTCGCCGGCGCGACGAGGTCCGATGTCGACCCTGAAATCCGCGCCCGAAACGCGCTTCACCACCTCGACGACCTCGCGAACCGAATAGCCGCGCCCGTAGCCGCAATTGCAGACGAGATTCGGACCGCCGCCGCGCAGGTAGGCGAGCGCCGCCAGATGCGCGTCGATGAGGTCGGTGACCTGGATGTAGTCGCGCACGCAGGTGCCGTCGGGCGTCGGATAGTCTTCGCCGAACACTTCGAGGCTCGGATGGCGGCCGAGCGCGGTCTGGACGGCGCGCTTGATCAGATGGGTCGCGTTGGGGGTCGACTGGCCGAGCCGGCCGCGCGGGTCGGCGCCGGCGACGTTGAAATATCGCAGCACGACGTGGCGGAGGTCGTGGGCGCGCGCGGCGTCGGCGAGCATCCATTCGACCATCAGCTTGGAACGCCCGTAGGGCGAGACCGGATTGGGCGTCACGGTTTCGGCGACGGGCTCGGCCGTCGTCTCGCCGTAGACCGCGGCGGTCGAGGAAAAGATGAAATGGCGCACCCCGCCCTTGACCGCGCATTCGATCAGATTGCGCGCCTTCGAGGTGTTGTTGAGATAGTAGCCGAGCGGATCGGCGATCGATTCCGGCACCACGATCCTGGCCGCGAAATGGGCGATCGCGTCGATTTCGTGGGTCTCGATCAGCCGCGCGACCAGATCCGGATCGCCGAAATCGCCGACGACCATGATCGCGGTCTCGGGGACCGCCCAGGCGAATCCGGTCGACAGATTGTCGACGACGACCGTCCTCTCGCCCGCATCCGTCAGCGCGAGCGCCATGTGGCCGCCGATATAGCCGGCCCCGCCGGTGACCAAAACCGCCATCGCTGTTCCCCGATCCCGCGCCCGGCGCGCCGCATCTTAACCCAACGGCGCATCTGGGGCGTTGTGCATAGCGCCAAACTTGCTAAGGGAGCGTCACTTTCGGCGACCTCGCGCCTGGCGGCGCCCGAATCCACGCGGGCGGGCGGGCGTCGACCCGAAGCGGAACGCTGGCGGAGGCGAACAAGCGATGACCAAGCCGATCAGAAAGGCCGTCCTGCCCGTTGCCGGGCTCGGCACCCGGTTTCTCCCCGCCACCAAGGCGGTGCCCAAGGAAATGCTGACCGTCGTCGACCGCCCGGTGCTCCAGCATGTCGTCGACGAGGCGCGCGAGGCCGGCATCGAGCACTTCGTCTTCGTCACCGGCCGCAACAAGGCGGTCATCGAAGATCATTTCGACATGGCCTTCGAACTCGAGGAGACGCTCATGCGCCGCGGCAAGAAGGCCGAATACGAGGCGCTGATGGCCGATCTGCCGGCGGCCGGCGCCACGAGCTTCACCCGGCAGCAAGCCCCGCTGGGCCTCGGCCATGCCGTGTGGTGCGCGCGCGAGATCGTCGGCGACGAGCCGTTCGCCGTGCTGCTGCCCGACATGATCACGATGGCGGGCAAGCGCGGCGACCGCTGCCTCGCCCAATGCCTCGACGTCTATCGGCGCCATGGCGGCAACGTCATTGCGGTCGAGGAAGTCGCGCCCGCGGAGACCCACCATTATGGGATCGTCGCGGTCGGCGCCGATTTCGGCCATTCCTTCGAGATCACCGGCATGGTCGAGAAGCCGAAGCCCGGTACCGCCCCGTCGAACCTGATCATATCGGGGCGCTATATTCTCCAGCCGGAGATATTCGGGATTCTCGAGCGGGTCGGGAAGGGCGCGGGCGGCGAGATCCAGCTCACCGACGGCATGGTCGCGCTGGCGCGGACGCAGCCGTTCCACGGCGCCCGGTTCGACGGGCGCACCCATGATTGCGGGTCGAAGCTCGGCTTCCTCACCGCCAATCTCGCCTTCGCGCTCGAGCGCCCCGACCTCGGCCCCGCGCTGCGCGCCGAAATCGGCAGACTCGTCGGCAGGCCCGCCGGTTAGCGGCGCCGCTCAGCGCTGCAGGCGCAGGCCGAGCATGAAGACATTGGCGGTATAGCTGGAATCGAACGCGCTGGAGGAGAACTGGACATGGGTGGCGCTCGCGCGCAGCACGATGTCGCGGGTCACGTCGTAATCGGCGTGGACGCCCCAATTGATCGTGGAATCGTGCAGCGGGTCGCCGGCATAGACGTTGGTCAAATAGCCGGCGGTGGCGCCGAGCGTCAGATTGCGCCGCAGCGCGTGGGAAACGTCGATCGTATAGCTGCGCGAAACCGCGCCGGAATCGCCTGCGTTCGTGGTGTCGAGGAGGTTGGTCGCCGTCTTCAGGGTGACCGTTGTCAGCGGAGTCGGCGACCAGATCAACGAGGCGTCGATCAGGGGCGCCCGCAGGTCGGGCAGGCGCGCGTCCTGATACTGGCGCTCGCCATAGCCCACGCTCGCCTCGCCGGTCAGCTGGCCCGTCAGCGCCAAAGTCGCGCCGACGCGCCCGAGCGCGCCGCTCGAGGTGCGCGCATAGCCGCTGTAGTCGACCGCCGAGTCGTAGCGCCGCGTGTCGAACACCCCCTCGACAAACGGCGTCACGATCGGGCTGATCTGATACGCGGCGCGCGCGCGCAGCCCCCAGGCGTCGAAGTCGTCGGTGTCGAGGTCCTCGATCGCGCCGTTGGCGAGTTCGGCGTTCTGGTAGTCGGTGCGATCGAACGTGCCGTGCAGCGACAACGCGAGATCGCCGAACTTCTGCGTCGCCCCCAGCGTCGTCCCGAACGTTTCGAAGAGCGGGCGCTCGTGTCCCGCGAACGCTTCGCCCGACGGCAGCGTGACCGCGCCCGGGGTCTGGGTGACGACGGAAAAGCGGCCTTCAGCGTCGATCGCGAGGTCGCGCGCGACGTCGAGCCGCCCGTCGATGGCGCCCGAACCGTTGGGGGTATCGGCCTGCGGCGCCGAAAAGTAGTCGGCGTAGCCGCCGGTCAGATTGCCGCGCAGCTCGTTGCGCGCCCAATCCGATTGAAACGCCAGGCCCGCCTGCGTGCTCTCGAAGGCCGAGCCCTTTACCGGGCTGGGGAGCAGCGCGGGATTGGAGGCGTAGCCCGCGTCCTCCTCGACGAACGGCAGCAGGCGGAGGTCGCCGACCTCGACGCCCACGGGCTCGAATGGCTTTTCGTCCACGGCCGCCTTGCGTCTGGCCGGGACCGGCGACCCGGCCGCAGCGGTTTCCGGCGGCGGCGCGGCTTCGACGGCGGGCGGGCCGCCCGGGAGCCCGACGCGCTGCCCGGCTGGAGCGGGCGGCAGCGCGAGGAAGCCCGACCGCGGCGGCACATGCGCCATCCTGGCCTGCCGCTTCTTGAGCGCGGCGGCCTTCTTGGCGGCTTCGGCTCGCGCCCGGTCCGCCGAAGCCAGCGACTGTGTGGGGTCCGCGGACGGCGCCGATCCGGGTGCGGCGGGGTCGTCGCCGAGACGCAATGGATCGGGCCCGGCGTCCTGCGCGCGCGCCGGGGCGCCCGAAACGCCGATCGCGATCGCGGCGGCGACGACTGCGAGCCGCCAGGCGCGGGGCGAAGGCTTTGGACGCGGCGGCAATCTCGCCTCTCGAATTCGGGGCTTTCCTGGCTGCCCAGGCTCCGCGAAGCGTTAGGGAATTATGGTTAAGCTTCGATTAATCGGGCTTCCCGCCGTCGCCCCGCGGGGTGCAATGACGCGCGCGCGATGCTAAGAGCGGCCATGCACGCCAGCCCGCCCGCGGTCGCCTCCGCGCTGAGAACCCTCGCAGTCGCCCGCGACGGCATGGCCGCGCTCGGCGCCGCGCTCGAGGCGGGCGGACCGGACGGCCTCGGCGAGTCGTTCGCCCGCGCTGTCGCCGCAATGGCCGAAGCGCCGGGCCGGGTGATCGTCACCGGCATGGGCAAGTCGGGGCTGGTCGCCCGCAAGATCGCCGCCACGCTCGCCTCGACGGGACGCCCGGCGGCGTTCGTGCATCCCGCCGAGGCGAGCCATGGCGATCTCGGCATGGTGCAGAACGGCGACGTCGTGCTCGCCATTTCCTGGTCGGGCGAGACCGCCGAACTCGCGGCGATCGTGGCCTATTCGAGCCGCTACCGGATCCCGCTGGTCGCGCTGACGGCCGAAGCCGACAGCACGCTCGGCCGGCAGGCCGACGTTCGCCTCGTCCTGCCGCGCGTGCGCGAGGCCTGCCCGCACGGACTCGCGCCGACCACTTCGACGACCATGCAGCTCGCGCTCGGCGACGCGCTGGCGATCGCGCTGATGGAGAGCAAGGGCTTTTCCGCCCGCGATTTCAGCGTCTTCCATCCTGGCGGCAAGCTTGGAGCGCGGCTGAAGCTGGTGCGCGACGTCATGCACGTGGGCGACGAGGTCCCGCGCGTCGGCGTCGGCGCCCGGATGTCGGCGGCGGTGGTCGAGATTTCGAGCAAGCGCTTCGGCTGCGTCGGCGTCTTCGACGAAGCGGGGCGGCTGGCGGGAATCATCACCGACGGCGACCTGCGCCGGCACATGCGCTCCGACCTGATGGACCTGCTCGTCGCCGACGTGATGACGCGCGCGCCGATCACAATACCCTCGGACGCGCTGGTCGCCGAGGCGCTCGAAGCGCTCAGCGACAAGATCACCGTACTGCTCGTCGTCGACCCGACGGACGACCGCAACGTGGTCGGGATCGTGCATCTGCATGACCTGCTTCGGCTCGGGGCGGCGTGAGGCGGGTCTGCCGGAAGTCGACTCCGCTTGCGCCGGCCATGGCGCTTACGCCTTTCTTAAATCATTGCGGATTAACTCGGCTCAGCTTCCCCTGAGCGCGCGTATCCCGATGACAAAACCCGTCTATTCGCTGGTCGTGCCGATCTACAACGAAGA
>JBEKZS010000105.1:0-15802 GCA_049509635.1 Roseiarcus sp. | reverse complement strand
GACGCCGTCCCGGCTGAGCCAATGTTCCGCCGCGGCCGACGGCGTTAATCAAGTGTAAACGCAAGAGCCGCAGAATTACCGAGAAAGCGAGGCATTGGCGGCGAAGATGATTCGAGATAGCGTTGCGTCGGACGTGTTGGGCGCGTTTCGTCGCCTTTCCCTGGAATTCCTCTCCCGCGCCGCGCCCGGGGCGGCGGCGCTCGCCGTCGGCCTGGCGGCGGGGGCCTGGATTCTTCACCGGCTGCCGGTCGCCGCGCCGATGTTCGCGCCGACGGCGGCGTCCCACGTCGCCGCGCCGGTGCCGAAGTTCGCCGCGGACGCCCATGGCCTGCTGTTCGATCCGGGATTTGCCGGCGGTTCCGCGCGGTTCTCGGCAACAGGCGAACCGTCCGAGCCATTCGAGCTCCCGCCGCTTCCGCCGATTCGCGTCGCTGCGAACCCGCCGCCGGGCGAGGCCGGGCCGATTGCGCCGCCGATCGCGGCCGCGCCCGCCCAGACCGCGCCGGCGCCGCCGCCGCGTCCGGCCGAATTCGCCCCGCCCGCCGCGCCGCCGGCCGCCGTCCGCCGTCTCGCCCAGAACGGCAAGGGCGCGCCGGCGCCAGCAGCGCCGACCGACGACCGGAATTTCTTCGAGAAGCTGTTCGGCGCCGGCAGGCCGTCAGGGCCGCCGCTCGCCTATGCCGCGGCGGAAGACGGCGTGTCGAGCGCGCCGCGCAGCGAAGCCGCCGGGCCGTCGGCCCGCTGGGATCGATGGACCGCCGTCTACGACCTCTCCGCGCATACCGTCTATCTGCCCGACGGCACCCGGCTGGAAGCGCATTCGGGGCTGGGGAACCGGATCGACGACCCCGATCACGTCGCCGAGCGCAATCGCGGCGCCACGCCGCCCCACGTCTACGCGCTCGAGGCGCGCGAGCAGCTGTTCCACGGCGTGCAGGCGCTGCGGCTCAATCCGATCGGCGGCGCCGGCGACATTTTCGGCCGGGCGGGCCTGCTCGCCCACAGCTACATGCTCGGTCCCAACGGCGATTCCAACGGCTGCGTCTCGTTCCGGAACTATGACGCCTTCCTGCAGGCGTTCCACAGCGGCCAGGTGAAGCGGCTCGCCGTGGTCGCGCGCCTGGGCTGAAACGGACGGCCCGGCGATCCCGCGCGACCCAGGCGGTGGGTCGGGAGCGAACATGTCTCGGCCGGACCGCTCGGGCGCTGCGAGCGCGCCGCCCGCGCCTCAGCCCAGCAAGGCGCGCACGAGGGGAATCACCGTCTCGCCGTAGAGCGCGACGCCGCGCATGAGCTTGTCGTGCGGGAGCGTCCCCGCGCTGTATTTCAGATCGAACCGCGTAAGGCCGAGGCCCTGCGCGGTCGCCGCGATCTTGCGCGCGACGGTCTGCGGCGAGCCGACATAGAGCGAGCCGCGCTCGATCTCGGACTCGAATTCCGCGCGCTCCATCGGCGGCCAGCCGCGCTCGGCGCCGATCCGGTCGCGCATCTTCTTGTAGTCGGGCCAGAAGTCCGCCTGCGCCTGCGAATCGGTTTCGCCGACATAGCCGGGCGAGTGCGCGCCGATCGCGCGCGCCGGTCGGCCGAACTGCGCGACGGCGCGGTGATAGAGTTCGACGAATGGCTTGAAGCGGATCGGCGCGCCGCCGATGATCGCCAGCATCAGCGGCATGTCGTAGCGCGCCGCGCGGATGACCGATTCCGGACTGCCGCCGACGCCGATCCAGGTCTTCAGCCGGCCGTTCTCGATCGCGGGAAACACCCGCTGGCCGGTCAGCGCCGCCCGCGTCTGGCCGCGCCAGGTGACCGGCTCCCCGCCGATCAGCGCCGCGAACAGATCGAGCTTCTCCTCGAACAGGAGCTCGTATTGGGAAAGTTCGTAGCCGAACAGCGGGAACGACTCGGTGAACGATCCGCGGCCGAGGATCACTTCGGCGCGGCCGTTCGAGACGGCGTCGAGCGTCGAAAAGCGCTGGAAGACGCGCACCGGATCGTCGGAGCTGAGAACCGTCACCGCCGAGCCGAGTCGAATCCGCTTGGTGCGTCCGGCGATTGCGGCAAGCGCGATCTCGGGCGACGAGATCGCGAAATCGGCGCGATGATGCTCGCCGAGCCCGATGAAGTCGACCCCGACCGAGTCGGCGAGGACTGCTTCGTCGATGACGTTGCGGATGACCTGCGCCTGAGGCAGGAGCCGGCCGTCCGGACCCGCGGTGACGTCGCCGAACGTGTCGAGCCCGAGTTCGAGATGCTGCGGCATGCGGCGCCTGTCGGTTGCGGGATGGCGTCAGGGACGGACTGCGCGCCAGGGCGGCGCGACCCTGCGTCGCATAGCCGGCGCGCTGTTGCAACGCAACATCCTGTTCGGCGGCGGCGGGACAAGCCCGCCGTCCGGGCGGCCGCAGTCGGGGCCGGCGTTTCCGCCGCGACCGGGATCCCTCCAGCCGACGAGGCGAGCTTTCGTTCCCCGCGCTTGCCCGAGACGCCGGCTTCCGCCAAACACGGCGCCATGGCGGCGCCGGGTTCGAAACTGGGCATTCTGGTTCGCGGCCTCGCGCTGGTCGGGTTGGTCCCTGCCTGCGTCTTCGCGGCGCTCGTCGCCCTCTACGCCGTTGCGCCGCCGGTCTCGACGCTGATGTTCGGCCGAAAGATCCAGGGCAAGAGCTACGAACGCATCTACGTGCGGCTCAGCGAGGTCGCGCCGGCGGCGATCGCCGCCGTGGTGGCTTCCGAGGATGCGCGGTTCTGTGAGAACGACGGGGTGGACTGGGGCGCTCTCCACCAGGTCCTCGGCGGCTGGGGCGCGGACGGCCCCCGCCGCGGCGCCTCCACGATCACCATGCAGACGGCCAAGAACCTGTTTCTCTGGCCGGGCCGTTCGAAAATGCGCAAGGGGGTCGAGATCGTCATGGCGCTCATCCTCGGCAAGGTCTGGTCGAAGTCGCGCACGCTGGAAGTGTACCTCAACATCGCCGAATGGGGCGACGGCATGTTCGGGATCGAAGTTGCGGCGGAGCGCTATTTCCACAAGCGCGCCAGCCAGCTCGACGCCGACGAGGCCGCGCTGCTGGCGACCTCGCTGCCGAACCCGACCCGCCGAGACCCCGCCCATCCCAGCCTGTTCCAACGCCGTCTCGCGGCGGGCGTCATCCTGCGGGCGAGCGGGAGTTCCGAATGGCTGAACTGCCTGTCGCGATAGCGCCCCACCGTTCGACCGATCGACGAAGTTCGGCCGGGCTGTCGGCGAGAGGCCTCAGGACGCCGCGGTCTCGCCCGCCGGGCTACCGGCGCCGAGGTCGTATCGCCCGCGGCCGACCGCCCGCCTGACCGATTCGTTCGCCGCCGCGCCCGCCAGCAGCGCGAACGCGGTCACGAAGAAGACCATCGGCATGCCGAAACGCGCGGCGACCGTCGCGCCGGCGAGCGGGCCGGCGATCTGTCCGAGATATTGCGCGGACTGGGAGAAGCCCAGGATCCGGCCCATCGCGGCGTCCGGCGCGCTCCGGCGGATGAGGGCGGTGATCGCGGGCAGGAGTCCGGCGAGCGCCAATCCCATCAGGAAACGCAGGGCCACGAGCTGCCACGGCGCCGAAGCGAAACCCTGAGGGATGAGCAGCGCGCCGGCTACGGCGAGCGAGATCACGACGACGCGCCAATGACCGTGACGGTCCGCGTAGCGGCCGATGCTAGGCGCGGCGATCATGCTGGCGAAGGCCGCCGCCGACATGGCGAGCCCGGCAAGCAGGACGACATTGTCGCGCGGCTTCGCGATCTCGCCGACGAATATCGTGATGATCGGCTCGACCGACATGTTTGCGACCATCAGCAGCAGCGCCGAGGCGAGCATGGCGGCGACCGGACGCTTGTCGGGGATCTGGCGCCACGCGCCCGGCTCGCCGCCAGCGCGCCGGCCCGGCCGCAGGCTGCGGTCCTCGCGGATCACCAAGGCGGTCATGAGAAACGACAGGAAGATCACCGCGCCGGCTAGAAAGAAGGTCTGGCGCAGCCCGACGAGGCCGGGCAAGACGCCGCCGATCAATGGCCCGAGCAGGCTGCCCGACAGCGACCCGATCGAAAGCTTGCCGAGCGCCCAGGCCGAGCGGTCCCTCGGCGTCTGGCTGGCGACCAGAATGACGCAGCCGGAAGTATAGCCGCCGAGCAGCCCGGCCGCGGCGCGCAGCGCCACGAGTTCGTGGACGTTGCGCGCCATGCCCATCATCGACATGGCGACCGCCATGCCGAGGCTGGCGCGGATCAGCATCGGCTTGCGCCCGTAGAGATCGGCGAGCCAGCCCCAGATCGGCGAGACGAGCGCGGCGGCGAGAAAGGCGGCGCTGAACGCCGTGGCCGACCAGAACACGATCGCGTCGGGAGCGCCGACGCCGAGGTCGCGGATGTAGTTGGGCAGGAACGGCAGGATCAGCGTCATCGCCGCCATGTTCGTGAACGAACCGAACAGGCAGACGTAGAGATTGCGCCGCCAATACGGGTTGACGCCGGCCTCCCAGCCGAGGGCGGCGGGATTCGCGGTCACTTCCGGCCTTGCTCCGGCGGGACCGACGCGCCCGGCGAACGCCGGATGACTTCGCGCCGTCTCACCGCTGCGGCGCCGGCGCGTCGGGGCGCAGCAGCCGCTCGTGCTTCAGCTCCGCCCAGAGATCGGCAGGTATGGGATGGCGGAAGGCGGCGAGGTTGCGCGCGACCTGGGCGCGCGAGACAGCGCCGGGAATCACGGCGGCGACGATGGGGTGACCGAGCGGGAATTGCAGCGCGGCGGCGTCGAGCGGCGTCCCGTGGGCCCGGCAGATCGCCTCGATCCTGGCGACCCGCTCCAGCACGGCGGGGCCGGCGGGGGAATAATTGTGCATCGCGCCCGCCACGGCGCCGGTCGCCAGGATGCCGGAATTGTAGGGCCCGCCGATCACCACCCCGACGCCGCGCTCGGCGCACAGAGCGAATTCGCGGTCGAGCACGTCCTGTTCGAGCAGAGTGTAGCGCATCGCGAGGAGGAAGAAATCGATGTCGAACAGTTCGAGATAGCGCGGGATCGTGCCCATTGTGTTGAAACCGGCGCCGATGCCCTTGATGACGCCCTGGTCGCGCAATTCCTCGAGGGCGCGCCAGCCGCTCGTGAACAGCTGGTTCATATAGGCGCCGACCTTGGCCTCGGTCTTGAAGTGCCAGGCGTCGAGGTCATGGATCAGCAGCACGTCGATCAGGTTCATGCCGAGCCGCTGCAGGCTGTCCTCGAACGACCGCATGATCCCATCGTAGCTGTAGTCGAACACGGCGTCGAACTCGAGCCCGCCGAGCCAATCGCCGCGCGCGAACGGGCCGGGCTTCAGCGGCCGACGCAGAAGTCGGCCGACTTTGCTGGAGACGACGAATTCGCCGCGCGCCCGTCGATACAGCGCGCGGCCGAGGCGATGCTCCGCCTGGCCCTTGCCGTACCAGGGTGACGTGTCGAAATAGCGCACGCCGCCCTCCCAAGCCGCGCCCAGCAGCGCGCCGGCCTCGTCCTCCGCGATGATGTCCCAGTTCTCGCCGAGCGGCGCGGTGCCGAGTCCGAGTTCGGTCACCACGACTTCGGCGCGGCCGAGCCGCCGAGTCGGCAAGGAGGAGATTTGGCTTTCAGGCATGCTGAGCTCTCGGGAGGGCTGCGTCGGGTCTTCCGGTCCAGTCATAGCGCCTGAGTCCCAGGCATCAAAGCGGCGCGGCCGGCAAATTCTCGCCGGGGCCGGGGGCGCGCTCAATCGTGCGACGGCGTCTTCGCATAGAGCGCCTCGCCGAGCCGCTGCGCGACGACGATCTCCATCTCGGTGCGCGGGTCGTCCGCGATAGACGGCACCGCGAACGCCGCAATCCGCAGCGGCGCGGAACCGAGCCGCATCAGATGGGTGGCGTCGTAAGTCAGGAGGAGGGACATCGCGCGCTCGACCCCTTCGCAATCGGGCGGCATTCGCCACGGCGCCTCGCGTCTCAGCAGAATGGGGCGGCGCGTCAGCAGCGCGACGAGTTCGGGATGGACGACGTCCGCGAGCTCTGCGCCGACGAATATCCGCGCGTCCTGCAGGATCGGATCGCCCTTGAGCGCCGCTTCGAAGGCCCGGCTGTCCGCGGCGTCCAGCAGCGGCGACGGCGCCCGCGCCCGCTCGCTGCGCGCGCCGATCTCCTCGGACGCGAGCCCGGCGAGCACGAGCCCGCAGAAGACGACGGCTGCGATCATGAAATCGAGCGCGCCGTCCGCGACGTTCTGGGTCGCCGCGAAGCCGAGCGCCAGGGCCGCCGCGATCACGAGAAAGCCGGCCAGATTGAAGATGCGAGTCCGGCCGGGGGCGCTGAGGCCGTTCGCGCCGAAGCAGGAATAGATCAGCACGGCGACGCCGAGCGCGCCGAGCCGCATTGGAATCGCCGGGAACAGGCCGCGGAAGTCCGTCAGCAGCGTCAGCAGCAGAAACGGCAGTGCGACCAACAGTCGCCGGATCGTGCGGTTCTCGGCGGCGGCCAGGCTCGACCGGTCGCGGTTCAGCAGAAGCCAGGCAAGCGCCGCATAGCCGCCGACGACGTCGACGAGCAGCAGAATCTCGTCGAGGGTCGTCCACTGCGGAAACAATGCCGCCAGCGCCGCGATCAGCACGCAGCCGGCGGTCAGGGCGATCTTCATCGCCGGCGGCGCATGCCGCCGCAACAGGCCCTCGGCGAGCCAGAGCGCAGCGAGCGGCGTCGCGCCGGCGAGCGCGGTGGCGAGGCGGGCGAGCGGGTCCGAGCCGGCGATCCATCCCGCGGCCCGGGCGAAGAAGAACGCGCTGACGAGGCTGAGGGCGAAGACGACGCGCCGCGAAACGGGGCCGCGGGGATCGACCCGCTGGTTCGCGCGCGCGACGATGGCGAGTCCGGCGCCCGTCAGCGCGTTCATCAGCGATTCCGCCATGATCAGGGGTTCGAACACGGCGCTCATGGCTGGCGTGATGCTCCCGCGGTCATTTGGGCCACGGCCGCAATATCCCCCAGCTGCGGTCGGCGCTGAACCAGTGGATCGCGGGCAGCGCGACCCGCTGCAGGACGATGAAGCCGAGCGTCGCGAGCACGCCCGGAAGCGAGGCTCTGGGCACGATCTCCAGCAGATAGCGCCGGCTCGCAGCCAGATCGATCCGCCCGATCTGCAGAAAATCGTCGCCGCGCTCGTAGTCGAGCTCGCGGGCGCAGAATTCGTTGAATTTCCCATGGCGGTGCTTCGGCGCGGCGGCGAGGCTCTTCTTGAGCGCCGCCGATCCGCCGGTGTAGGCGTCGCTGATCACGAAACGCGCCTCGTCGAATCCGGCGTCCTCGCCGACGCCGAACGCGCGCCGATGGCGCCCCATGATCTGCCGCGCCAGCACAAGATGCTCGAAGCTCCGCCGTGCGCCGTCCTCGGGGCTCGGGAAGACGTCGGAGAACGTCTCGGCGACCTTGCCGACGATCGCGGGCGCCTGGGTGACGTTGGAGAGCCAGATCGGACGAAACTGGTTGCGCACGAACAGGATCAGGCAGGTCAGGCCGTAGAGGATCCAGGACAGCCCGCGGCCCTGGATGCCCGGATCGATCATGACGAGGCCGAGATGGGTGACGATCGCGGGCCGCCCGTGCATGGAGACGTCGAGAACCGCGAGCGCATTGAACGCGATCGGCCGATCCGTCGCCTCGTCATAGAGGATGGTGAGGATCGCGCGCTTCAACTGCTCGCCGTCGTCGCTGAACACGCCGTAGTCGAGCGATCCCGCCGGCAGCGTTCGCTGCGTCACCGACCTCATGTCGGCGACGAGCCGCTCCAGCGCCTCGCGCGTCATCCATTCGGCGGGCCGCTCGACGATCCGCGTGCGGATCCCGCGGCCGGTGCGGAAGGCGAGGTCGAGTCGCTTCTGCCGCAGGGCGCGCAGCCAGACCGTCAGCATGCCCGCGCTCCCGAGCCGGGCGGTCGCGCCTGCGTCAAGCCGCCTGCAGCCCAGCGCCGAACCGCTCCTTGGCGAGGGCGGCGGCGGCGACGTACTCGGTCTTCCCCGTGCCCAGCAGGGGCGGCTTGTCGACGACCATGATATTGGCGGGCACCGAGAGTTCGGTCGCGCCGATCGTCTTGGCGTGCTTCAGCAGAGCCTCCCGGCTCGCGTCGGCCTGCGTCGTGATCAGTACGAGGCGTTCGCCCTTTCGCGCGTCGGGCGTCGAGACGACGATCGACTGGGCCAGGGGCCAGACCGCCGCCGCCATCGCCTCGACCGCGGAAAGCGAGACCATCTCGCCGGCGATCTTGGCGAAGCGCTTGGCGCGCCCCTTGATCGCGATGAAGCCCTCCGAATCGATGGCGACGATGTCGCCGGTGTCGTGCCAGCCGTCGGGGAGCGGCTCGAGGACGCCGGGATTCTCCGCCCTGAGATAGCCGAGCATCACATTGGGGCCACGCACGAACAGGCGCCCTCCCTCCTCGATGCCGGGAACGGGTTCGAGCCGCGCCTCCATCAGCGGCGACAGCCGGCCGACCGTGCCCGGCTTGTTGGCCATCGGCGTGTTCATCGCCAGCACCGGCGCGGTCTCGGTGACCCCGTAGCCCTCGAGGATGCGAACGCCGAACCGCGAGAAGTAGAGCGCGCGCGTGCGCTCCTTGACCGCCTCGGCGCCGGCGAGCACGAGCCGCAGCGAGCGGAAGTCGTAGGGGTGCGCCGAGCGGGCGTAGCCAGACAGGAACGTGTCGGTGCCGAACAGGATCGTCGCGTTGGTCTGGTAGATCAGCTCGGGGATGATCCGATAGTGGAGCGGCGAGGGATAGAGATAGACCGGAATGCCTCCGAGCAGCGGCATCATCAGGCCGCCGGTCAGGCCGAAGGAGTGGAACACCGGCAGGACGTTGAAGACCTTGTCCTCCGCGTTGGCGTCGACGCGCGCGAGCGCCTGCGCCGCATTGGCGAGAATATTGCGATGCGACAGCACGACGCCCTTGGGCGTTCCCTCCGAACCCGAGGTGAACAGGACGACCGCGGGATCGTCGCTGGCGCGCGCGACGCGCTGGCGCGCGCCGGCCAGAAGCCCGCGCAGCTTGTCGATCGCCCCGATGGTCTTGCGCAGGTCGTCGAGATAGACGATCCGCGCCTCGGCGGCGAGGGCTTCGACGAGCGGTTCGAGGCGGCCCTTCTCGATGAAGGCGCGCGAGGTCAAGATCACCTTCACCTGCGCGGCCAGGCAGGCGGCGCGGACGCTGACCGGTCCGGCGGAAAAGTTCAGCATCGCGGGAACCCGGCCGATCGTCTGCAGCGCGAAGAAGGTGACCGCAACGCCGGTCGAATTGGGCAGGAGCACGCCGACATTCTCGCCGACGCTGGTCATGGGCTCCAGCTTGCGGCCGAGGACCTGCGCGCCGAGGATCAGCTTGCGGTACGACAGCGGGCCGGCGATCGGATCCTCGACCGCCGGACGGCCGGCGTCGCGATTGCGCCAGGCGTTGGCGAGCCCTTCGAACAGCGTCTGCTCCATCGTCGTGTTGAGCACCATGGCGTCGATCATGACGTCCTGGAGCGCGGCGCCGGCGGCGACGCGCCGGGCCTTGCCGCGCAGGGCGTCGTCGAACTTGAGCTTGACCGCGGGCAGGAAGGTCACCGTGATCTTGGGGAACCACGACTTCTTGATCTGGCTCTTGTGGAGATAGCTCAGCGTCGAGCGCTGCGCGCCCTCGATGCGGACCGGCACGATCCAGGCGTCGCCCTTGTCGGCGATCATCGCCGCGCCGTCGTAGACTTTCATCAGGCTGCCGGTCACGGTGACCCGGCCCTCGGGGAAGATCACCAGCGGCTCGCCGCTCCTGACCAGATTGACCAAATGCCGTGTCGCGAGCGGGCGCGTCGGATCGATCTTGTAGGCGCGGATCATCGCCATGAATGGCTTCGACCACCAGGCGGTCGCGATGCCGGTGTCGACCGCGAAGGCGGCGTCGATCGGCAGCACGGAATGGAGCAGCGGCCCGTCGAGCAGGCTGACATGGTTGGGCGCGATCACCAGCCGGGTCCCGGCGGCGGGAAGGTTTTCGATGCCGCGGACCTCGACCCGGAACAGCGCCTTGAACAGGAATCCGCCGACGTCGCGCACGCCCTCGCGGCCCCATGTCTTCATCACCAGGCCGGCGACGCCGAGCGTCAGCGCGCCGAGCAGGGCGAAGATGACCGCTACGCCGACGCCCTCATATTGCAGACCGGCGACGACCGCGCCCGAGCCGACGATGAAGCCGGCCGAGATCACATTGCCCGCCGCGATGACGCGCGCGCGCCGCTCGGGCGCCGCCCAGCCCTGGACCGCCGCGAAGGAAGGCACGACGAACAGGCCGCCGCCGACGGCGACGCCGAACAGGTCGAACAGGATGCGCAGGCCGCTCGCCGAGGCCAGGAAGGCGCGGGGAGAAACCTCGGTCGCCGGCGCCGCGCCGCAGATGGTCCAGGCGAGGGCGAGGCAGAACGCGCCCATCAGCAGGCCGCCGATCGGCACGAGCGCGAGATTGGGGCGTAGGTGGCTCGCGCGCGCCGCCAGGATCGAGCCGACCGCGACGCCGATCGCGAACACCATGAGGCACAGCGTCACCACGCCCTGGGTGCCGCCGACCACGGACTTGACGAGGCTCGGCAGCAGCGACAGCGCGACCGCGCCGGCGAGCCAGAACCAGGAGACGATCAGCGTGCCGTCCCACAGCCGCTTTTCCGATTTGAGGTCGCGGATCAGCGCGCGCGTCGACGTCCACGGATTCTTGGTGACGACGAGATCGGGCGCCGCGGCGCCGGTGCGCGGAATGAACAGGGAGGAGAGCCAGCAGGCCAGCGTGACCGCCATCATGACGCCGACGATCATCAGAGCCTCGCCGCCCCGGGCGGCGGCGAGGCCGCCCGCCACGGTTCCGGCCAGGATCGCCACGAAGGTGCCCGACTCGATCAGCGCATTGCCGGCGGAGAGCTCCTGCGTCTTCAGATGATCGGGAAGAATGCCGTATTTGATCGGGCCGAACAGCGCCGCGATGACGCCGAACAGGCCGAGCGCGACCATCAGCACCGGGACCGACTGCATCGCAAATCCCGCCGCCGCGACGGCGGCGGCGAATATCTCGGCGAACTTCAGGCGCTGCGCCATCACCGCCTTGTCATGCTTGTCGGCGAGTTCGCCGCCGAGCGCGGACAGGACGAAGAACGGCGCGATCAGGACGACGCCGGCCAGGGTGACCAGCGCGCCGCCGGTTTTCTCGCCGAGCGAGAACAGGATCAGGATCACCAGGGCGTTCTTGACGAAATTGTCGTTGAGCGCCGAGAAGAACTGGGTCCAGAACAAGGGCGCGAACCGGCGCGACGTCATCAACTGCTTGATCATGATCGTGTCCTGTGCGAGCGCGCAGACATATGGTTGATCCGCGTTAACAGATGTGCAACGCGGGCGCGCCGATGCTGCGGATGGTGAATGAATCGGGCGCTCCGCCGGAGCGCCCGGCTAATGCGGTCATTTGTCGCCGCGGTCGATCCGCATCAGCAGCTGCTCGGTCTTGGCGTCCTCGATCTTGTTGACGAGCTTGCCCGATTCCTGGACGTCGCGGATCGTCTTGGTGACCGTGATCGTCGAGGAGACCAGCATCGTGATCCCCATCAGCAGGTAGCCCTTCATCCAGTAGTTGATGTCGAGGAAGAACAGGCCGCCGAGGGTCAGGCCGAGCGAGAGAAGCATGTTGGCGTAGGTGAAGCTGACCCAGGCGCCGGAGTGTTGTGTCATCGTGGGGTTCATGGGAGTGACTTTCTTCGCGTGAGGATGGACAGGATTGATCCGATTTTACGGACTGGCGGGGTTCGGCGAGTCCTCGGCTCCGGCCTGCCTGAGCCGTTCGAGGATCGAGGCGGCGGTTGGTCTCGTCTGCGGCCCGAAGCCGGCTTTTTCCAGCTTCTCGGCGACGAGTTCGGGGCCGGAGCCGCCGTCGAGCTCGTCCAGCGCGTTGTCGGCGGCCTCGTCCTCGAGCTGGCGGTCGCGCAGGCGGTTGAGCACCGCTTCGGCGTCGCGCAGCGAGCTCGCCCCCCCGCCGACGCTCGAGGCGCCGCTCGAGCGCAGCCGGCGGACGGCGTCGGAGGCCCGCGCGGCGCGCCGGCCGCGCTCGAGTTCGGCCACCCTTCGTTCGGCGTTGGCGACCATGCTGCGCAGCTTCTGGCTCTCCCGGGTGAAGCTGGTGTGCGCCGCTTCCGCCGACAGCCGGTCCGCCTCGAGGCCGGCGAGCGCCTCGGCCGCCTCCAGGGCGAGGTCGTCGCGGCTTCCGGCGAGCGCCGCGCGCGCCCGCGCCTCCAGATCGACGATCCGGGACCGGATGGTCTCGAGCCGCTTCAATTCGCCGCCGTCCTGCGCGATCGCGATCGCCAGCGCGCGGCGGGCGCGCTCGAGGCCCGCGGCCGCGTCACGGATATGGGTGTCGAGGATCAGCAGGGCGTTGCGATCGGCGAGATCCTCGTCCGCCTTGGCCGTCGCGCCGCGAAAAATCAGGGTGAGCGTCTTGAGCATTCCGGTCTCCTTCGCTATATGAACATTGTTCATGGAGACTGTGTAGCGCTGCTCTGAACGATGTTCAAGCGATTTTTTGAACAACGTTCATGGCCAAGGAGACGGAATGCCGGGATGGTGAACAAACTGGCGGCGAGCGGCAGGCGGGTCGCGCTGCGCGATGCGCTGGAGGCCTCGGCGGCGCGGATCATCGGCGAGCGCGGCTATCAGGCGCTGCGCGCGCGCGAGGTCGCGGCGGACGTGGGCTGCGCGCTGGGCGCGATCTACGGCGTCTTCCCCGACCTCGACGCGCTGATCCTGGCGGTGAAGCAGCGCACCCTCGACGCGCTCGACGCGGAAATCACCCGGCGGCTCGCGGCCGCCGACGCGTCGGCCGCGCAGAGCGGGGCTTCCCGGCAGGAGCAGGCCGAGCGCAGCCTTCACAGTCTCGCGCGCCTCTATCTCGCCTTCGCCTCGGAGAATCCGCGGCTGTGGCGGACCGTGTTCGAACATCGTGTTCCCGACTCCAAGGTGCCGGACGCCTATCTCGCCAGGCTCGACCGGGTTCTGACCTATGTCGAGCACCCCCTCGCAACGCTCGCCCCGACGATGCCGCGGCGCGAACGCGCGCTGTTCGCGCGGGCGCTGTTCTCCGCCGTGCACGGGATCGTCGCGCTCGGTCTCGACGGGAAGCTCGGCGCGCTGTCCGCGCAATCGCTGCAATGGCAGGTCGGCGCGCTCGTTCACGCCGCCGTGCTCGGGCTCGCCGCCGAACCGGAGCGCCCGCTCATCCCGGCGCCGCCATCGCCGTCGTGAACGCGGCGACGGCGGCCCTGGCGCGGCGGCGGAGCGGATCGCAGTCGGCGCCCTGGAGCGGCGAATGCGTGGATTCAAGGGCTTGGGCGGGATTTCTTATCTCCTGTACGATCCGGCGCCGCTATCGGCGGCGCGGCAAAGGTGGCCGGGCGGCGACAGGCCCATTCCGGTCGTCGAGCGGGTTCGAGGTCTTCGACTGCCTTCCCCGGCGGGAAATTCTTGGAAATTGTTTTTTGGGTCGGATCGTGGAATTTCAGGGGCCTGCGGGCAAAAGGAAGCCGATTTGATGAGCTGGTTGGTCGGCGGCGCGGGGCCGGGTTCGAGGGCGACGACCATGGGACAATGGACGGTAAATCGGAAGATGTCAAGAATTATTCGATAAAACAGAATGTCGGCCGGGCCTGCCCGGATTGCATGCAGAGGCCGGCAATGGCGGTCGGCGGCGTGTCTGACGTCGCTCGCGTCGGAGCCCCGTCAGAACCGCTCCACCCACGGCCGCAGCTCGACCTCGTGCGACCAGGCGCTGCGCGGCTGGGCGAGCACGTCGACATAGCTCTGGGCGATCGCGTCGGGGTCGAGGGTCGAATCCGGCCGGTCGGCGGGGTCGGGGCGGTGGGGCGCGCGCACCGCCCCGTCGATGACGAAATGGACGACGTGGACGCCCTTGGGCCCGAGTTCGCGCGCCGCGCTCTGGGCGAGGCCGCGCAGCGCGAACTTGCCCATCGCGAACGGCGCCGAGCCGGAAAAGCCCTTGATCCCCGCCGTCGCCCCGGTGAACAGGATCGCACCGCGCCCGCGCGGGACCATCAGCCGCGCCGCCTGCTGGGCGACCAGGAAGGCGCCGAAGGCGCTGACCGCGAGCGCCCGCGCGACCTCGGCCGGATCGAGCTCGGCGAGCGGCCCGCGCAGGCGCCCGCTGGCGTTGTAGACGACCAGGTCGGGCTCGCCGATCCGCTTCGTCGCCTCCTCGAACAGCGCCGCCACCGAGGCCGGCTCCGCAGCGTCCGCCTTGAAAGCCTTGGCGCCGGCCCCGGCGGCGAGCGTCTCGAGCCTGCCGACGTCGCGCGCGGCGACGCCGACCTTCAGGCCGAGCGCGGCGAGCCGGCGCGCCAGCGAAGCGCCGATGCCGGGTCCGGCGCCGACGATGAGGGCGGTCTTGTAGGGGAGGGGCATGGCGGCTCCTGGGGTTCGCAGGCGAGCTGTACCTATCATGGATTCGAAGCGCCTCGCCGTCGGAAGCCTCGCGCTCCCCGCACTTGCCGCTCACCCGCCCCGACCATTTGTCGGCGCCGCGGTCGCGTTCCTCGCCTCGGACGCGGCGCGCTGGGTCAATGGCGAGACGCTGCCGGTCGACGGCGGCTCGAAGCTGTCATTGGGGCGGGGCCGCCCCGCGCGCTCAGCCGCAGCGCGCCAGCGGCCAGGCCGGGCCGAGCTTGAGCGCGACGTGATAGGCGAAGAACAGGAAGCGCATCGTCCGCTCGACGATGCAGTAGCGCAGGAACGACCCGTCCGCCTCGAAAATCCTCATCAGCGCCGCTTCGTCATAGTCCTCCATCGCGCTGAACGTCCGCAGCAGCTGGGCGCGATCCGGCCGGCGCGCGATCAGCGCGGCGAGCCCGGCGCCGGTGATGGCGATGTCGTCGGCATAGGCCTTCTTCATCTTGTGGACGGAATCGAACAGGTCGTGCTCCTCGGCCGGGCATTGGGCGGCCTCGAGCAGGGTCAGGATCGAGGTCGGCCCGCGCATCGGCAGGCGGTCGAGAAAGTCCCAGACGCCGTCGTTCCAGAGCGCGTCGCCATGGGCGACGCCATTGGCGACCTTGCGGCGCAGGCCGCGGCGGATGATCTCGCGCGAGGCGGCCTCGAGCAGGGCGTCGATCTTCAGGATGAACGCCCAGTCGGTCTCGCTGCGCGCGAGTGTGGCGACAAGGTCGTTCGGCAGGCCGAGATCGGCGCAGAATTTCTGCTCCTCGGCGAGCAGGGCGTCGAAATGGCCGCGCGCGGCCGAGCCGGGCGCGCGCCGGTCGACGGCCCTCGGGCGATCGCGCGCGGCGTCGGTCAACGCCGCAGGTCCGTGGGGGTCATTGCAGCGCTTCGAGCTGGCGCACCAGTTCTTCCTGCGCCCCGATCGCGTCGTCGCGCTCCGCGGCGAGCCGGTTGAGCCCCTTGACATGGGCCTTCAGCGCCGCCGCGCGCATCGCCTGCTCCAGGGCGGCGAAGATCGCCTCGTCCGCCCGTCCCGCCGCCTCGTAAGAATTACGCGCCATGACCGCCTCCAGCCAGGAGCAGAATGCGCGCGGGCGGTTAGAATAGATTTAATGGACGGCCGGCGCCGCCGGAAAAAAGCGGCGCCGGCCCGGACGGCGTTCCGCCTCACTTCACCTTGGGGCTCAAGAGCTCCTTGGAGCGCGGCTCGTTCATGTTGGCGGTGGTGATGAGATTGGCGCCGGTGTCGACGAACGCCTCGACCTTGTCG
>JBEKZS010000104.1:0-16035 GCA_049509635.1 Roseiarcus sp. | reverse complement strand
GGCCATCAGACTTGGCTTAGGCGAAGGGGCGTTCGCCGGCGCGGATTCTCGCGCACAGCGCCGCCAGCGCGGGGAGCAGATCGGCGACGGTGTCGACCGTCGCATGGGCGCCCGCCGCAACGAGTTCCCGACCGACCCGCTCGCGGATTTCCTCGCGCTCGTCCGAACGCCGCGCCGCGAGTTCGCGCTGGGTGAGGCCGCAGCCGTTCCCCGACAGCGTCACGCCGACCGCCCAGGCGCCCGCCGCCACCGCTTCGGCGATTCCGGGCGCGGTGTCGTCGACCTTGACGACGCGCCAGGGCGGATAGACCCCGAGATCCGCGAAACAGCGATACATCATCAGCGGCGTCGGACGCCCCGCGACCAGGTCGCCGGCGCACACGAGATTGTCGGGCTGATAGCCCGCCCGCGCCGCGGCCGGAGTGAGCCGCGCCATGATCTCGCGGGTGTAACCGGTCGTCGACCCGATCTTCAGCCCCGCCGCACGCAGGCGCGCCACGACGGGCGGCAGGCCGGGAACCAGATCGGCGAAGTCGGCGACGACCGAGGCGTTCAGCGGGATGAACGCGCGGTAGAGCTCATCGATGTCGGCCTCGCTCGCCGGCGCGCCGCGCGCCTGCGCCCAGCGCGCGGCGACGCCGGGATCGGCCAGCAGGGCCGCGATGTGATCGCGCTTGGGCAGGCCCATCGGCGCGCGCGCCTCGGCGATCGAGATCGCCACGCCGAAGCGCGCGAAGACCTCGACCAGCGCGCCCATCGGCGCGCGCGAGCCGAAATCCACGGTCGTGCCGGCCCAGTCGAAGATGACGGCGCGCAATTGGCTGAGTTCGTCCAAGGCCTGCCTCCCCTACGCCCGTCACCGCAACAGGTCGGCCACGATCTCCTCGCCGATCGCAAAGCCGGTCGAGGCGCCGGTCCCCGAAGTGACGATCGCGATACGCACGTTCGGCGAGGGCGCGTCGACCAGCATCAGCCGGTCCTCGGCGCTGGCGTAGGTGCCGGTCCAACGCGCCTCGACGGCGGGCCGTTCGCCGAACAGGGCTTCGTATTCGTCGAGGATCAGATCGTCGATCGCCTGCGAGCCGAAGGGATCGGGCGTATCGGCGTAGACGTGGCTGTCGCCGATCACCATGGAGCCGTCGGCCGCCCCTACGACGATGAGATGCACGCCGGCGCTGAGATGGGCGGCCTGTTCGCGTTCGAGAACGGTCCGCAGCGGCTGGGCCTCGGGAAGTTCGGCCCAGCCGAGGTAGCGCGCGATCGACAGATCGGTCATCAACGCCCGGGAGATTCTCGCGCCGCCGGCGGGCCGCGCGCGCAGCATCTGGAGTTTGCAGCGCTTCAGCCGATAGGGGGCGATGCGGTCCGCGAACAGGGTGTGGAAATCGTCGCCCGCGCAGACCACGACGGCGCCTGCGTCGATCGCGCCGCGCGAGGTGGCGACGCCCTGCGTCGTCACGCCGGTCGCGGCCGTGCTGCGCAGGAAGGCGACGCCATGCGCCCGTTCGAGCCAGGCCGCCAGACGCGGCAGCGCGTCGCGCGATTCGACTCGTCGCTCATGGGGGCTCTCGAGCACCGCCGCGAATCCGCCTCGCAGCCCCGGCTGGAGGCGGGGCGCCGCTGCGCCGTCGTGCAGACGACACTGCGCGCCCATTTCGGTGCGCGCGAACGCCTCGAGCACGCGCGCCGCCTCGCGGCGCCGCGCGACGACCAGCAGACCCTCGTGGACGATCTCGATCCCCGCCGGCGAGGCGATTTCCAGCCAGACATCGCGCGAGCGCATCGCCCGGCGCCAGCAATCGCCCTGCTGCTGTCCGGTGACGGTGACGAAGCCGAAATTCCGAACCGAGGCGCCATTGGCCTGGGCGTCGCGGTCGATCACGACGACGCGACGGCCGAGGCGCGCCGCCGCGAGCGCGCAGGACAATCCGAGAATGCCGGCGCCGACGATCGCCAGATCATATGTAGTTGCCGTCACTCTCCCCACCGATCGCCCGGTCGAACCGCTCGCGCCTGTCATATCAGACTCGGCGGGCGATGGAACGCCGCGGTCGGCGCGGCATCGGGGGAACCGCCGGGCGCGAAAGCTGGCGCGGCGGCCGGCTTCGTGATAGAACATTTCGGGAACGAACGAAGAGGCGGCGTCATGGCGCGACGCGCGGGCAGCGCGGATCTTCCATTGCATGGCGGGCACGTGCCCAAATGGCTGGCCGATCGCATGACGCAGCTCGGCGCGGTGCTGTGCGAAGCCATCGTCCATCACTATGGCCGCGACGAATTGCTCCGCCGGCTCGCGCATCCCTTCTGGTTCCAGTCGTTCGGCGCCGTCATGGGGATGGACTGGCACTCCTCGGGAATCACGACGAGCGTCATCGGGGCGCTGAAGCGTGGGCTGGCGCCGCTCGCCAGGGAACTGGGCGTACATGTCTGCGGCGGCCGCGGCCGGCATTCGCGCCAGACCCCGCGGGAGCTTGTGGCGATCGGCGAGCGCGCCGGATTTGACGGCGCCGCGCTCGCGCGGGCGAGCCGGCTGGTCGCCAAGGTCGACAGCGCCGCGGTTCAGGACGGTTTCGACCTCTACCTCCACGGCTTCATCGTCACCGACGACGGCCGCTGGACGATCGTGCAGCAGGGCATGAACGGCGAGCGCAGACAGGCGCGGCGCTACCACTGGCTCTCGGAAGGGCTGACGAGCTTCATCGAAGAACCGCACGCCGCGATCGACGGCGAAGCTCAGGGCGAAATCGTCAATCTCACCGACCGCCGCGCGGAGCCCTCGCGTCGCCGCCAGCCCGCGCTGCTGCAATCCCTCGGGCCGGACGGAATCGTCCGGGAATTCGCGCGCGCCGCGCGACGGGCGCGTCCGTCCTCACCCGCCGCGTCCGAGCAGCCCTTCCTGCCGCATCTCGTCATGCCGAGCCATCATGAAGTGCGGCCGGAGGATGTCGAGACGCGGCGTCTCCACGCCAATCTCGCCGCGGCGGCCTCGGCCGGCCCCGAGGATTTTGCCGATCTGCTGCTCGTTCCCGGCGTCGGGCCGCGGACGGTGCAGGCGCTCGCGCTGGTGGCCGAGATCTTGCACGGGGCGCCCTGCCGGTTCAGCGATCCCGCGCGATTCTCGATCGCCCACGGCGGCAAGGACCGACATCCGTTTCCGGTGCCGATCCGCGTCTATGACCGCACGATCGAAGTGCTGAAATCGGCTGTGCGGCAGTCCCGGCTCGGACGCGACGAGCGACTTGACGCGCTGAAGCGGCTCGACGCCCAGGCGCGCCGGCTGGAGCGCTACGCGAGCGGTCCTTCGGTCGAGACGTTGTTCGCACAGGAGCGCGCGGATTCGCCCGCCCTTGGAGGCCGGAGCGTCCTTGGTTGGGAGCGAACGCCGGAGAGCGCGCGCACGCGTATCACCAAAGTGTGAAATCCGGCGGCGGCGCCTTTACGCGCACCGCGCGTTTGGCGAATCACATTCGAGGAGATCGTCATGCTCTCAAGGAGCCCGATCGTCGGCTATGTCCTCCTGGCGGCGACCAGCGCCGGAGCGCATGACCAGTGGGCCAACAATGAACCGGTGCCGCCATGGGTCAAGGCGGTTTGTTGCGGTCCCGATGACGTGCACCACCTGCGCCCCGACCAGGTGCATGTTCGCCCCGGCGGATGGGAGGTCGACGGCTATCCCGAGACCATTCCGATCGAGCAGGCGCTGCCTTCGCCGGATGGGGACTACTGGATATTCTACCGGCATTTCCCCGCCGGCGACGTCAGCAAGGTCTATTGCTTCTTCACGCCATTCACGGGCACCTGACGAGGCCGCGCCACACGTCGGCGCGACCCTTCCGTCCATACCTGCCGTTTCGGCCGCCTCGTCAGCACTCGGGAAGGTCGAGCGCGCTCCCGGCTATGAAGCTCATTCATGATGAGTTGCCCCCCGCGGCCGAGAGCGCGCCTGCCTGCGCGGATCGCATTGCGGTCGTCTTCAGTCAGCAGCGGCTTGAGGCCAGCGCCGGGCGCTGGCGTTTCCGGCGCGGCATGACGTAGGCTGCGCTCGCGGCGCAACTCGGCCTCGGCAAGCTCACGAGCTGCTCGACCGGGTCGGCGTGCTTCGTCGAGCGGCGCCGTCAGCCGGATCGGCACGGGGAGGACGAAAAGCCATGGCCAAGCACAAAGTCATCATCAGTTGCGCCGTCACCGGCTCCATCCACACGCCGTCGATGTCCCCGCACCTGCCGGTGACGCCGGCGGAAATCGCAGAATCGGCGCTCGGGGCGGCGGAGGCCGGGGCGGCGATCGTTCATCTCCATGCGCGCAACCCGGTCGACGGCCGGCCGGACCAGAGTCCGGAGGCGTTCGAGCCGTTCCTGAAAGTGATCAAGCAGTCGTCCGACGTCGTCGTCAACCTGACCACGGGCGGCGCGCCCTACATGACGATCGAGGAACGCGTGCGCCCCGCCGCGCAGTGGAAGCCGGAGGTCGCCTCGCTCAACATGGGCTCGATGAACTTCGGCCTGTTCCCGATGCTCAAACGCTACAAGGAGTTCCAGCACCCTTGGGAACGGCCGATGCTGGAAGGGTCGCACGATCTCGTATTCCGCAACAGCTTCAAGGACATTCGCTATGCCTTGGAGACTCTAAACGCGACCGGCGCGCGCTACGAATTCGAGTGTTACGACACCAGTCATCTCTACAATCTCCATTATTTCCGCACCGAAGGGCTCGTGAAGCCGCCCCTGTTCATCCAGACCTGCTTCGGGCTGCTCGGCGGCATCGGCGCCCATCCCGAGGACGTCATGCACATGAAACGCACGGCCGATCGCCTGTTCGGCGCCGAATACCGCTGGTCCGTGCTGGGCGCGGGCCGCAACCAGATGCCGGTGGCCGCGATGGCGGCGGCGATGGGCGGCAACGTCCGGGTCGGTCTCGAGGACAGCCTATGGATCGGGGCCGGTCAGCTCGCGCCGACCAACGCCGCGCAGGTGCGCCAGGTCCGTCAGATCATCGAAGGCCTCGGCCTCGACATCGCGACGCCCGACGAAGCGCGGGAAATCCTGTCGCTCAAGGGCGGCGACCGGGTCGCGTTCTGACGCCGCGAACATCCCGACGGTCCCCAGCCCGCGCGGTTGGCCGCCCGGCCGGCTCATGGTATACGGGCCGCATCGAGGCTGACCGGTCGACACCCGTCATTCGTTCGCGAGCGCGGCCGGCCCGACGACGCATGATCGAGGGGGCCGTCCTTGTCCGTCAATCTATCCCGCCTGCGCGCGCTCGCCGTCGCGATCGTCCTCGGCCTCGGCGTTTCCGGCTGCGGCTACAATACTATCCCGACGCTCGAGGAGGCCGCCAAGGCCCAATGGGCGCAGGTTCAAAACCAGTATCAACGTCGCTCCGACCTGATCCCCAACCTGGTCTCGACAGTCCAGGGCTACGCCAAGCAGGAAAAGGACGTGCTCACCGCCGTCACCGAGGCGCGCGCCAAGGCGACGGCGATCCATGTCGACGCCGCCGACCTCACCGATCCCGCCAAGGTCCAGCAACTCGCCAATGCGCAAAACCAGCTCTCGGGCGCACTGGGTCGACTTCTCGCGGTCAGCGAGAACTATCCGGACCTCAAGTCCAATCAGAATTTCCTCGCCCTCCAGGCCCAGCTCGAGGGGACCGAGAATCGCATCGCGGTCGCGCGCAAGGACTACATCGACGCCGTGCGCGCATACAATGTCGCGCTGCGGACGTTTCCGACCGTGATCTGGGCCTCGACCTTCTTCAGCGGCAACAAGCCGATGGCGGAATTCACGGCGACCGACGACGCCCAGACGGCGCCGAAGGTGAAGTTCTGATCGCGCGTCAGAGCGGATTCTTCCCGGCTGCGCGGCCCCGGCGCTTCGTCGCCGCTCTGGTCGCGGCGGTCTTCGCGCTCGCCTGCGGCGCAGCCTTCGCCGCTGCCATGAGCTTTCCTGCGCTGACCGGCCGGGTGGTGGACCAGGCCAACGTCATTTCGCCCGCAGAGCGCGCGGCGCTCGATGACAAGCTGCGCACGCTCGAGGACAAGTCGGGCATTCAGCTGGTCGTGGCGACGGTTTCCTCGCTCGGCGACCAGGAGATCGAGCCCTACGCCAACGCCCTGTTTCGCGCCTGGAAGCTCGGCGAGGCGAAGAAAAACGACGGGGTGCTGTTCCTGGTGGCGCCCAAAGAGCGAAAGGTGCGCATCGAAGTCGGCTACGGGCTCGAGGGCACGCTTACCGACGCAACGTCGAAGATCATCATCCTCAACGCAGTCGCGCCCCGCTTCAAGGCGGGCGACTTCGACGGCGGGATTGCGCGCGGCGTCGACGACGTCATCACCACGCTGACCACCGATTCCTCGGAATGGCAGAAGAAGCCCGAATTGCGCGCGCGCGATTCCTCGACGGCGATCGGCTTCGTCGTGCCCCTGATCTTCATTGCGATCTTCATCTTCATCTTCATTTCGACCGCGCGCCAGCAGGGCGGCTTCGGCGGCGCCATCATGTATATCCTCGCCAGCGTCCTGGCGGGCGGGGGCGGTCGCGGCGGGTCCTCGTTCGGCGGCGGCGGCGGTTTTTCCGGCGGCGGCGGCTTTTCGGGAGGAGGCGGGTCGTCAGGCGGCGGCGGCGCCTCGGGGAGCTGGTGATGCTGGGGCAAGAGGAAACCGCGCGGGTCGAGGCCGCCATACGCGCCGCCCAGGCGCGCTCGTCCGGCCAGATCGTCGTCGTTCTCGCGCGCGCCTCGCACCATTACGAGATCATGCCGCTGATCGCGAGCGCGCTCGTCGCGCTCGCCGCGCCATGGCCGCTGCTGATCTTCACCGACCTGCCGGCCGAGCGCATCTTCATCGCCCAGCTCGCGCTGTTCCTCGTCGCGCTGGCGATCACCTCGCTGCCGGCTTTGCGGCTGCGCCTGACCCCGGCGGCGGTCCGCCGCTCCAACGCCCATCGCGCGGCGATCGAACAGTTCGTCATCCGCGGCCTCACCCATTGCGCGGCGCGCAACGGGGTCCTGATCTATGTGTCGCTCGCCGAGCGCTACGCGCGGATCGTCGCCGACGACGGCGCCGCCAAGGCCATCGGCCAGGCTCAGTGGAAGGCCGTCGTCGACCGGCTGACCGGCGCGATGCGGGCGGGCGCCGCCGGCGACGCCTTGATCGCGGCCGCGACCGAATGCGGGGATCTGCTCGCGCGGCATTTTCCCGCGCAGGCGCCGCCGGCGCCGACGTTCCAGCGCTTCTACCGGCTCTGAAGCACGGCGCGCGGCCTCAGTTCGTTCGCGCGGCGATGAACAAGGCCGCAGCCCGCAGCATGTCGCCGCTCGCCCCCAGCCCCGCCTCGTCGATCGCCGCCTGCGCCTGGGCGACGAGGCGGTCGCGCTCGGCCTTGGCGCGGTCGAGCCCGAGCGCGGAGACGAAGGTCGCCTTGTTGCGCGCGGCGTCCTTGCCGGCGCGCTTGCCCAGCTTGCCCTCGTCGCCTTCGGCGTCGAGAATGTCGTCGGCGATCTGGAACGCGGCGCCCAGCGCCCCGCCGCAGCGCGACAGCGAGGCGCGCGCATGCGTCGACGCCTGCGCGATCAGCGCACCGGCATCGACGCAGAAGCGCAACAGGGCGCCGGTCTTCATCGCCTGGAGTCTGGCGATTGCCTCAGCCGACAGCGGCGCCGGCGCCGATTCGGCCTCGAGGTCGAGCATCTGGCCGCCCGCCATGCCGCCGAGCCCGGCCGCGCGCGCGAGCCCGACGCACAGCGCCGCGCGGATCGCGCCGTCGGGATGGGTGGGCGCGTCGGCCATCACGTCGAAGGCGAGCGTCAGCAACGCATCGCCGGCGAGGATCGCGGTCGCCTCGTCGAAGGCCTTGTGCACGGTCGGGCGACCGCGGCGCAGATCGTCGTCGTCCATCGCCGGGAGATCGTCGTGGATCAGCGAATAGCAATGGAGCAGTTCGATCGCCGCGCCGGCGCGGAGCGGCCCCTCGCCCGACAGGCCGAGCGCGCGCGCGGTCTCGATGACGAGGAACGGCCGCAATCGCTTGCCGCCGGCGAGCACGCCGTGGCGCATCGCGGCGAGCAGGCGGACCGGCCGCTCGATTTCGCCGGCGAGCTTCGCGCCGGCCAGAATCGTCTCGAGGGCCGCCTCCACCTCGGCGCCGACGCGCCTGAGCTGCGCGAGGAAGTCGGAAGCCTCGGTCTGGTAGGTCATTGTCGCCTCACTCCCGCCGGTACTGGGCGGGGTCGAAGACTCGCTTGGTCGAACAGAATTCGCAGGTGACGCCGATCATGCCGTCCTCGCCCACCATATCGGCGCGCTCGGCGGCTGAGAAGCTGCCGAGCATGGCGTGGATCCGCTCGCACGAGCAGCGACACGCGTCGCGCAGCGGGCCGGGCTCGAAGACCCGCACGCCGCGCTCGTGGAACAGGCGATAGAGCAACCTCTCGCTCGAAAGGGTCGGATCGATCAACTCGTGATCCGCGGTCGTCCCCGCCAGCGCCCGCGCCTCGGTCCAATGATCGTCTTCGGCGACGACCTGACGTTCCGCGCCGGGCGGCGCGTCGCCGGGATCGAGATCGGCCCGGCGGAGCCGCTCGGGCGCATCGGGAAGGAACTGCGCCATCAGGCCGCCGGCGCGCCAATGCGCGCCAGACGCGGTGACGACCTCGCCGACCGCGAGGCGGACGAGCGTCGGAATCTGTTCAGAACGGTCGAAATATTGGTGCGCGGCGTGCTCGAGCCCCTGCCCGTCGAGCGCGATGACGCCCTGGTAGCGCGAATGGCCGGCGCCAGGATCGATGGTGAAGGCGAGGTGCCCCGCGCCCAGGAGGTCGCCCGAGCGCGCGGCCGCGCCGAGGCGCGCCAGCCTGTCGGCGTCGAAGCGCGCGAGCGCGCGCAGGCTCGACGGCGCGTCGAAATCGACGACCAGCATGCCGAGCGCGCCGTCGGTCTTGGTCTGCAGCTGGAAGCTGCCGCCGATCTTCAGCGCCGTGCCCAGCAGCACGGTCAGCGCCGCCGCCTCGCCGACCACCCGGGCGATCGGCGAGGGATAGGCGTGGCGCTTGAGGATCGCGTCGATAGCCGGCCCCAGACGCACCACGCGCCCGCGGGTGTCCAGCGCGTCGACGAGGAACGGGACGACCATGTCGTCGCGCCCGGCGTCCGACACCGGCCGGGAGGGCGGCGTCCGGTTCATCCGCCCGGCGCTCCCAGGCACCAGGCGAGAATGCCCTTCTGGGCGTGGAGGCGGTTCTCCGCCTCATCGAAAACGACCGATTGCGGGCCGTCGATCACTTCGTCGGTGACCTCCTCGCCGCGATGGGCGGGCAGGCAATGCATGAAGATCGCGTCCGGCGCCGCGGCCTTCATCAGCGCCGCATTGACCTGATAGGGCGCGAGCAGGTTGTGGCGACGTCCCTGGTCCTCGTCGCCCATCGAAACCCAGCAGTCGGAGATGACGGCGGCCGCGCCCGCGGCCGCGACGAACGGGTCCTCTCCCAGCCGCACCCGGGCGCCCTGCGCGCGCGCGCTCTCGATCCGTTCGGGACGCGGCTGGAGCGGATGCGGGCAGGCGATGTCGAGCGAGAAGTCGAACCGCTGCGCGGCGTCGATCCAGGACGACAGCACGTTGTTGTAATCGCCGCTCCAGGCGACCTTGCGGCCGCGGATCGGGCCGCGATGCTGCTCGAAGGTGAGGATGTCGGCCATGACCTGGCACGGATGCGATCGCTTGGTGAGGCCGTTGATCACGGGAACCGTGGCGTGGCGCGCGAGCTCCTCCAGCGCCTCGTGGTCGAGGATGCGGATCATGATCGCGTCGACATAGCGCGACAGCACCCGCGCCGTGTCGGGTATGCTCTCGCCGCGGCCGAGCTGCATCTCGGCGCCGGTCAGCATGATCGTCTCGCCGCCGAGCTCGCGCATGGCCAGATCGAACGAGACGCGCGTGCGCGTCGAGGGACGATCGAAAATCATCGCCAGCGTCTTGCCGGCGAGCGGACGCGCAGCCGGCGGCTGGCCCTTCACGCGCAGGCTCTTCATCGCCGCGGCGGAATCGAGTATTTCGCGCAGCCCCGACGCCGGCGCCCCCAGCAGGTCGAGAAAGTGGCGCACGGGCGGGCCTGCTGACGCCGCGTTCATTCGCGCGGGCCCTCGCGCATGGCGCCGGCTTCGCGTTCGACCGCGAGGCAGGTCGCGTCGAGACGGCGCACACCCTCCGCAAGCTCCTCCTCGGAGATGACGAGCGGCGGCAGCAGCCGCACGACATTGTCGCCGGCCGGGATGACCAACAATCGCTGCGCGCGCGCGGCGGCGGCGAACTGCAGATTGGGGGTCGAGAGCTTGACGCCGATCATCAGACCCTCGCCGCGGATCTCCTCGATGACGGCGGGATGACGATCCCTCAGCTCGGCCAGACGCTGGCGCAGCAGCAGGCCGAGCCGCGCGACGCGGTCGATGAAGCCGGGCGCCAGGACGACATCGAGCACCGCATTGCCGACCGCCATCGCCAGCGGATTGCCGCCGAATGTGGTGCCGTGCACCCCGGCGGTCATGCCCTTGGCCGCGTCGGCTGTGGCAAGGCAAGCGCCCATCGGGAAGCCGCCGCCGAGGCCCTTGGCGATGCTCATGATGTCGGGGTGGATTCCGGCATGTTCATAGGCGAACAGCCGTCCAGTGCGCCCGATTCCGGTCTGGATCTCGTCGAAGATCAGCAGGAGGTCGCGCGCGTGGCAGAGGGCGCGCAGGCCGCGCAGGAACGCCGGCGGCACGACGCGCACGCCGCCTTCGCCTTGAATCGGCTCGATGAGGATCGCCCCGGTCCCCGGCCCGACCGCCGCCTCCACGGCGTCGAGGTCGCCGAGCGGAATCTGGTCGAAGCCGTCGACCTTCGGCCCGAACCCCTCGATATACTTGGCCTGGCCACCCGCCGCGATGGTCGCCAGCGTGCGCCCGTGGAAAGCGCCCTCGAACGTGAGGATCCGATAGCGTTCGGGATGGCCTCCGACCGATTGGCGCTTGCGCGCCATCTTGATCGCCGCCTCGTTGGCCTCCGCGCCTGAATTGGCGAAGAAGAGGAGATCGGCGAACGTCGCCTCGGCGAGGCGCGTGGCGAGGCGCTCGCCGCCGGGGATCTCGAACAGGTTCGACGAATGCCAGAGCTTGGCGCCCTGTTCGACGAGCGCGGCGACCAGATGGGGATGCGAATAACCGAGCGAGGCGACCGCTATGCCGCCGCCGAAATCGAGGTAGCGTTCGCCATCGGTCGCGGTGAGCCAGCAGCCGTCCCCTCGTTCGAAGGCGAGGTCGGCGCGCGCATAGACGGGCACGATCGCGGATGACACTCCGGGGGCTCCAATCGCCACAACTGCGGCGCGCCGCCGCTGACGAACCGCTAGAAACGAAAACGCCGCCCCGCAGGGACGGCCGCTCTTTGGGTTGGATCATAGGGGCATGTCCGCCGGCCGGTCAAATGGAAGCGGCGCCTCGCGAAAATAAATCGCGTCAGCCTCGCGCAGGCCTCGCGAGTTTTAATGAGTCGTTAAATCCTTGATCCGACTCGGGCATCTGGGACCGCTCCTTCGAGGCGCGCTCCGGGAGGAGCGGCAGCTGGGGAAAACCGGCCGTTTCGGCCGCGCCGGACTCTTGCGCCCGATTCAACGAGTAGTGTAGCGTTTCCGCATTGAACCACGACATGTCGTGAGACGGTCCTTCAGAGATGCTATTTTTACAAGGAGCGTTCGGCGGCGCGGCCGCCGAACGGAGCAGGAGGATTATGTCGCGAATGATTTCGGGGAGCGGAGCGGGCAAAGCCATTTGCCGGTCGCCGCTCGGAAACGATGAGGCCAAAATGTCTTGGACGGATGATAGAGTGGAAACGTTGCGCCAATTGTGGCTCGACGGCAAGAGCGCGAGTCAGATTTCGACCGAGCTCGGAATGGGAGTAACCCGCAACGCCGTCATCGGCAAGGTGCATCGGCTCGGCCTTTCGGGCCGCGCCAAATCGCCGTCCGCCGCCCTCCCGCGGATCCGGCAGCGCCCTGCGGTGGCGTCGCGGACGACGATCGCCGCCCGAAGCGCCGGCGGCGGCCAGATCGTTCAGGGAAACACGGCCCTGGCGATCGCGCTCGATCCGGCGATCGAAGCCAAGCCGGTCTATCACGAAGACGTCGTCGTACCCATGTCGCTGCGGGTGACGATCGTCGACCTCAAGGAGTCGATGTGCCGCTGGCCGCTCGGGGATCCGAGCACGACGGACTTTCGCTATTGCGGGGCACAGTCGGCCGCCACGGGGCCCTATTGCGGCCACCACGGCCGGATGGCCTACCAGCCAGCCCAGGATCGCCGCAGGGATCGCGAGCGCGACCGCCGCGTTATGCCGAGCCGCTCGAACGCCTGAGCCGGTCGGAGCCGCGCTGTCCCTCGCCGAAGGTCGCGTCGAGGGTACAGCCGGCGCCTCGACGGTTCCGATCGGATCGCGTTCCCGGCCGTGCGACCATGCCTTGCGCGGCCGGTCGGCGTGGAGGTCGACCGTCGGCTCGTGGATTCCGACCGAGAGCCCCCGTATCTTCCACGTCCATTGTCGTCGGGCCCTTCGGCGTCGACTCGCGGGCGCCCCGCCAGTCAGCCCCGGGCCTGCTGTCTCCGATGATGGCGGGGCCGCGGATGAACGAGCGCCCCCAAGACAGCTGGCCTCTCGCGGCGCCGCCGCAGCAGCGCGCCTCCGCGCGGGGTCTTGACCCCCGACCGCGGCGTCCGCATTGTGGCGGAAACATCGCATTTGAGGAATGGACGGCCATGAAGAGCATCGCGGTTGTCATCGTCGCCCTGCTCGGCCTGTGCGGCGCGGCCAAGGGGCAGGGCTACTCGACCCCGGCCGAACAGCTCTACAGCCCCTACAGCGCCCAATTGCCGCCTTGCGACGACCCCGGCGTGCTTGCGCGCATCAGCGACCGGTTCCAGCAGAAGGAATCCGACTATTGGGGCTCGACGCTCCAGATCGGCGGTTTCGACCGCGTGCGGCAGATCGGCTTTCGCGCCAACGGGCTCGGCTATATCCCGCGCCGCTATTGCGTGGCGCGGGCCGAAGTCAGCGACCTCAGGCCGCGCGCGGTCATCTATGCGATCGGCGAGGATCTCGGCATCATCGGCTGGGGCTACGGGGTGGAATGGTGCGTCGTCGGGCTCGACCGGAATCTCGCCTATGCACCGGGCTGCCAGGCGGTGCGTCCTTTCCTCGACCGCGATCTCGGCGAGAAGGCGCTGCGGGAGCTTTTTTGACGTCTCGCGCGCGCCGGGCGCGAGCGTTTGGCATCGCGGGTCGAGGCGGCGTTCTCCGTCTCCTGGTCGCGACGACGCTTTCGCTCGTCCCGGTGGCGGGCCGCGCCGACGGGCCGCCGGACAGTTTCGATTTCTATGTCCTCGCGCTGTCCTGGTCGCCGGGTTTCTGCGATTCCGGCGGCGCCGCCAAGGCGCCGGAACAATGCGGCGCCGGGGCTGCGCTCGGCTTCGTCTTGCACGGCCTCTGGCCGCAGTTCGAGCACGGCTATCCCTCCGACTGCGATCCCGGCCGGCCGGTCTCGCAGGTCGCGCTGCGGGAGGCCGACGGCCTGTTCCCGAGCGAGGGCCTCGCGCGTCACGAGTGGCGCAGGCACGGGACCTGCACGGGGCTCGGGCCCGAGGCCTACTTCGCCAGCGTCCGGCGCGCGCGGGAATCGATCGCCATCCCCGCGGCTTTCGCGGCCCCGCGCGCGGCGCTGTCGGTTTCGCCCGCCGACGTCGCGCGCGCCTTTGCCGCCGCCAATCCCGGGCTGCGGCCCGATGCAATGGCGATCGGCTGCGCGGGCGGCGAATTGGCGGAGGTGCGGCTCTGCCTGTCGAGGGACCTGCGCCAGTTCGTCTCCTGCCCGGAGGTCGCGCGCGCGACCTGTCGGGCCGGGTCGATCGCCGTGGCCCCCGTCCTGTGAGCGCGCGCGGACGGCCCCGGTGAACTATCGACACGCCTTCCATGCCGGCAATTTCGCCGACGTCTTCAAGCACGTCCTGCTCGCGCGCATCCTCGTCTACATGACGCGCAAGGACGCGCCGCTGCGCTTCCTCGACACCCACGCCGGCGCCGGGCGCTACGACCTGACCGGCCCGGAAGCGCAGCGTTCGGGCGAATGGCGGTTCGGCGTCGCGCGGCTGAACGGCGCGAGCCCGCCGCCAGCGGTCGCCGCGCTGCTGGCGCCTTATCGCGAGGCGGTCGGACCGCTCGACGCGCAGGGGCGCAGCAAATCCTATCCCGGCTCGCCGGCGATCGCGCAGTCGCTGTTGCGCCCGCAGGACCGGATCGCCCTTTGCGAATTGCATCCGGAAGACCGCGCGACGCTCGTCGCCGCCCTGGGCCGGGACGCCCGGCTCTCGATCGTCGAGATCGACGGCTATGTCGCGCTCAACGCCTGGCTGCCGCCGAAGGAGCGGCGCGGCCTCGTGCTGATCGACCCGCCCTACGAGGCGCCCAACGAATCCAGGCGGCTCGTCGAAACGCTCGGCCGGGCGCTCGCCAAATGGCCGGGCGGGACCTACGCGCTGTGGCGGCCGATCAAGGACCGGCGCGACGACGCGCGATTCCTCAACGCGGTCGCCGCGCTCGGCGCGCCCAACATCCTGCAGATGGAGCTCGGCGTCGGCCACATCGTCCCGACGGCGAATTCGCCGGAACCCTTGACGCGCGCCGGACTCCTCGTCGTCAACCCGCCCCATGTGTTGATCGAAGAAGCGCGCGCGCTGCTGCCCTGGCTCGCGGGCCTGCTCGCGCGCGAGGGCCGCGGCGCCTCGTCCTGCGCCTGGCTGACCCCGCCGGCGTGAACCGGCCGGCTGGCGGGGGCGGCGATTGTCGTGGCATATGGCGGCGACCCCGGAGGGATCGAATCCATGCTGCCGTCCGTCTTCCGCGACCGCCTGCGCCTGCCGGCGATCGGCGCGCCGCTGTTCATCGTCTCGAACCCCGATTTGACGATCGCCCAATGCAAGGCGGGCGTCGTCGGCGCGTTTCCTTCGCTGAACGCGCGGCCGATCGCGATGCTCGACGAATGGCTGCACCGCATCACCCAGGAGCTCGCCGCCTGGGATCGCGATCATCCGGAGGCGCCTTCGGCGCCGTTCGCGGTCAACCAGATCGTCCACAAGACCAACAACCGGCTCGACGACGACGTTGCGCTCTGTGCGAAATGGAAGGCGCCGATCGTGATCACCTCGCTGGGCGCGCGCGAGGACGTCAACGCCGCCATCCACGCCTATGGCGGGATCGCCATGCACGACGTGATCAACGACCGTTTCGCGCGCAAGGCGATCGAGAAGGGCGCCGACGGGCTGATCGCGGTCGCCGCGGGCGCCGGCGGCCATGCCGGCTCGACCTCGCCGTTCGCGCTCGTCCAGGACATCCGCGCCTGGTTCGACGGGCCGCTCGCGCTGTCCGGATCGATCGCGACCGGGGCGGCGATCCTCGCCGCGCAGGTTATGGGCGCCGACCTCGCCTATATCGGCTCCGCCTTCATCGCGACGGAGGAAGCCAATGCCGCGCCCGACTACAAGCAAGCGATCGTCGAGGGCCGCGCCGAGGACATCCAGGGCACGAACCTGTTCACCGGCGTGTTCGGCAATTATCTCAGGAGATCGATCGCCGCCGCCGGCCTCGACCCCGACGCGCTGCCGCAGAGCGATCCCACGCGGATGAACTTCACATCTGGCGCCAACGCGCCCGCCAAGGCCTGGCGCGACATCTGGGGCAGCGGCCAGGGCATCGGCGCGGTGAAGGCGGTCGTGCCGGCGCGCGAACTGATCGCGCGGCTCGCGCGCGAATATGCCCAGTCCAAGGCTGGGGTGGCGGCGATGGGATGAGGCGGCTTCGGCGCACAATCTGGCGGCCGCCTCGTTGGAGCATTCTCCCCGCCCCGCCCTTCCCTCCCCGCCGATTTCCCCCCATATTCCCCGCATGCCCAAGCCCCCCAAACCCGCCGGCCGCCCGGCGCGCCCCCGGGCGTCCAAGCCGGAGATCCATCCGCTCGGCGACC
>JBEKZS010000103.1:0-16206 GCA_049509635.1 Roseiarcus sp. | reverse complement strand
CAAAGACTCTCACGCTGCGTTCGATCCAGCTGTATCCGTAGACGCACACGTCGATCAGGTTCGAACCCGCCAGCTGCTGCGTCCCGTCGATCGTCGTGTGGAGCGGCGGGCTCGATCCCACGACTTGATCGAGATAGACCTCGAGTTGATTGTTCCTGAGCGCGCCCGAGACGGGCCCCCCCGAGGAATTCGTATCGTTCGCCCACGAGACGTCGCCAAAGGTCGATCCGCAGATGTAGGCGGGATCGTAGTCGGGATAGTCGACGCGGGCGCGGTAGAAGTAGCGCAGCTCGTAATTGCCGGTCTCGAGATAGAGCTTGGTCGTGATCGCCGAGTTGCCCTCGTCGGAGGGTCCGCTCTTGCCGTCGTCGCAATCGAGTTCCGCCGAATGAGTCGCGCCGGGGTCTGTCGTATTGTTGTCGGCCTTGAGCGAGTCGATTTCGAGACAATAGCCGGTGACATACCATCCGATGCCGGTCGCGCCGGTAAAGCTGGGGGACGAGGGAAACGTCGACGAAGGCGTGGAGGGCGGCCCCACCGTGCCGCCCGCGTTGATCCAGCAGACCGCGTTGCCGTAGGCGCAGCCAGACGGCGGATTCGTGAACGTCTCCTGGACCAGATACGGACTGTTGACGACTTGGGGAATCGCTGAAGGCGCATCGAAGCAGTGAACCGAGGCCGAGATCGGCACCTGGGTGATCTGTGCGATCTGCATGAGCGTCGTCGGCACGTCGGCGGTCAGGGTGACGTCGGCCGGACCGTTCTGGGTCGAGGTGAATGGCGGATTCGTCGTCTGCGTATACTCGAATTTCTGCGCCTCGAGGCTCGTCGCGATGAATTTCGTGACTGCGGCGTTGTAGGCGGACTGCCCGTTCGAGCCGCCGTAATCGTTTGCGTCAGTCTGGATGACGCTCGGGCGGTTCGCGTACTGGCACGCGAGCGTCGCCACCTCCATGAGCTTCTGTTGCGCGTTGTACGCGCGCGCTAGGTCGATCGCACCGCCGAGCGCGACGATGAGCGTGACCGCGGAGAACGCGAAAACGGCCGCGACATTGCCGCCGGGCTCGCGCCTAAACCTCTTGAAGATTCCCGCCGGGTCCGCACCGCGAAGAAATATCCAAAACATTTTTCGAGTCCGTAGCTTTTTAGGCAAACAGAGCATCAAATGGTTGACGCTTCGTTTAGCCGATCGCCGAAAGGCTCGGGTATCGCCAGGCATGGCGATCGTCGTGTGATCTTGGTTAATGGAAGGTGAGGCGCCGGCGTCGGCGCCAAGCAGACGTTCGCGGTTCAGCTAACGGACCGAGCATGCGCTCGCGGCCAACGTCCTCGATACCTGCGGGGCCGGGCATTGTCGGTGCGTTGGTCAGCGCATCAATGTCTGCTCAGGCCTGTTCGTCGCGCAGCTCAGGCGCCAGCGGCGCGTGGTTCAGCAGCGCCACCAGCGCGACGCCGCCGATCGTGTTGCCGACGATCGTGGGTACGAAGAATCCGACCACATAATCGCGCGCCGAGGCTTCGCCGACGAACATCGCGTAGAACGCCTCGACCGATCCCGCGATGATGTGCGAGAAGCGGCCGATCGCGACGAAATAGGTCAGCAGGATGATGACGAACAGGCGCGCGGATTTGGCGCTCGGAAGCAGCCAGACCATCAGCGCGATGAGCCAGCCCGCCAGCACCGCCTTGACCAGCGTCGGCCAGAACGGCCCGCTGACCGAGTCATGCGCGAGCCCGGTGAGCGCGGTGCGGACCGGATCGGCGAACAGGCCGTCGATCGCGAGCAGGCGGGCGACGATGAGCGTGCCGGCGATATTGGCGAGGAGTACGAAGGCCCAGAATCGCAGCAGCGCGAGCAAGGTCGCGACGTTGCGGCGCACGAGCACCGGGAGCACGGCGGTCAGCGTGCTTTCGGTGAACAGTTCCTGCCGTCCGAGCACCGCGATGACGAAGCCGACGCAATAGCCGGCGCCGTCGATGAGAATGTGCGCAGGGGATTCGGGCAGCGCGGAGCGGATGAGCGCGACGCCGAGAAAGGAAAAACCCATGGATAGTCCGGCGGCGAGGCCCGACCAGACGATCGCCCCGGCGCCGCGCTCGAGCTCCTCCTCCCCGTCGTGGCGGACGATCTCGTGGATCACGACCGCCGGCGGCGCCGAGTGCTCCGCGGCCTGATCCTGCTCGGCCTGATCGAGTTTCGACGCGGTGCGCGACGATCCGCTTTCCCGCCGTCCCGGCTCGCGCGGCGCGGAAGTCATTCGTTTCCGTTGGTGGTGAGCTCGGAGAAGACGAGCTGACTGAACCGGGTGAGGCGGTGGCGCTTGTCTTCGAGCGCGCCGGCGCCATCCTTGACCTCGAATCGGCAATAGGCGCGGGCCAGCGAATTCACGATGTCGGCCTGCTTTTGGGAGGGATCGAGCTGGCGCATCCGGGCGATCAGCTTGTCGATCGCCGGCAGGATCGACTCCGGATCCTGCTTCATCGACGCGAAGGTCTCGTCGATCTGGTCCTGCGGGTCGCTGATCGCCTTCACCGCCGGCTGGGTGTCGTCGGCGCCGCACAAGTCCTTCTTTCCGGCGCCGTCGTGACCCAACAGCATCCCGGTCGTTCTCGCCCTGATTTCGCCTACCAGCCCGGGGCCGACGACCCCGGGCGCCGCATTCGACCATGCGTTGCGCACGTATGTGGCGGCGTCGGCGACTTCTTGGTCGGTCATGTCGGCGCCGACGGGCGGCATCAGCGCGTACGGGCCTTCCGCGAGACGGCCGCCGAGGATCACCCCGACGACGTCCTGCGGACCCTTCGCCTGCACCGCGCCGTTGCCCGACAGGGCGGGGACCTTGCCTTCCAGGCCCTTGCCGTCGACCTGATGGCAATAGGCGCAATGGGTGAGATAGACGCCCGCGCCGGTCGCGTGCGGGCCCGAGAGATCGGCCGACCGCTGCGGCGTATAGTCGGCGATCGGCTTGGTGTCCTTGAGATAGGCGACGATCGCGTTGATGTCCTGGTCGGTTAGATAGGCGAGGCTGTCGTGAATCGTCTGCGACATCGGTCCGACCGCGACGCCCTTGCCGGGCGCGGCGCCCGTCTTCAGATAGGTCGCGAGGTCGGCGTCCGACCAGGCCCCGACGCCGCGCTGCTTGTCGGATGTGATATTGGGCGCGTACCAGACGTCGAACGCGCCCCCGGAATAGGCCTTGGACCTGTCGGGCTCCATCGCCGGGCCCTTGGGGGTATGGCAATCGCCGCAATGTCCGAGGCCCTCGGCCAGATAGGCGCCGCGATTGACCTGGTCCGATTTGGCGGGATCGGGCTTGAATTCGCCAAAGTCGACGAAGGCGGCGTTCCAGCCGGCGATCCCCGTGCGGATGTTGAACGGGAACGGCAGCCGGGTAACGCGCGACTTGGCGTTCACCGGTGGGAGCGAGAACAGATAGGCCTTGATCGCCAGCACGTCGTCGCGCGTGACCTTGGTGAACCAGGGATAAGGGAACGCGGGATAGAGGTACTGGCCATGCTTGCCGACGCCGTCGTGCATCGCCCGGTAGAAGTCGTCGTCCGACCAGTCGCCGATCCCGGTCGCCTTGTCGGGGGTGATGTTGGGGGCGTAGATCGGACCGAACGGCGACTGCAGCGCCTGGCCGCCGGCGAAGGGCTGGCCGCCCTCGGCCGTGTGGCACGCCGTGCAATCGCCGGCGCGGGCGAGATATTCGCCGCGCGCGATCATCGCCTGATCCGCCGCGGCGGCCGATTCGGCCGCCCATGCGGCGATCGCCGCGAGCGCGGCGCCAAACCATCTCGTGCGGTTCATCATTCCGGTCTCCGCGGGAGCGCCCCAAGCGACCGGTCAAACGTCGTCAGGCGCGCGGAGTTCCCAAGCGCTAGCATTTGATCGCCCCGATCGATTTTCATCCTGGCGGGATCCGAACCGCCGTAGTCGCCGACCGCGCAACTCTCGCGCCGGGCCCGCTCGCGCGCCGCTCAGATCCCTGCCGGCCAGGCAGCGTCAAGGCGCGCCGACCACCAGCGCGGCCAGTTGCGCCAGGGAGACGATCTCCCGGTCCGGCGCGCCGGGCAGCCGTTCGCGCGGCTGGCCGGTCCGGTTGCACCAGACGACCTGCATCCCGAACGCCGACGCCGCATGGGCGTCCCAGGCGTTCGACGAGACGAAGACGACCGCGCGCGCCGGCAGATCGAGCCGTTCGAGCGCGCGCCGGTAGACGGCGGGATGCGGCTTGTAGACGCCGACCTCCTCGACCGAGACGATCGCCTCGAACAGGTCGACGAGCCCGGCGCCGGCGACGGCGGCCTCCAGCATCGCCGGCGTGCCGTTCGAGAGAATCGCCAGTCGTCGACCGCCCGCCTTCAGCCGGCGCAACGCCGCGGGCGCCTCGGGGAATGCGTCCGGGGTCCGGTAGAGGCTCATCAGCCGCTGACGCAGACCGGCGCCGTCGATTCCCAGCGTCTCCAGCGCGAAATCGAGCGCGTCGGCGGTGACCTTCTCGAAATCGGCGTGCCGACCCTGCGCCGCCAGCAGCCATGTGTACTGGAGCTGCTTCTCGCGCCACAGCCCGGTCAGCGTCGGCGCCCGCGGGCCGAGCGCGTCTGCGCATCCCCGCGCCGCCGAGCCGAGGTCGAACAGCGTCCCGTAGGCGTCGAACACGCAGGCCTCGACGCCTGCCAGGGAGTCCGCAGTCATGAGGCAGTCCTCCGGTCGCTCCGCGTGCGATGTCGGCACGGACGACGCCGCCCCCTCCGCGCGGTTGCCGGCGCTGCCGACGAAGGGGTTCTCGCGCGGCTTGGTTTGCCGGCGCCGCTCGCGTCCCCTATATAGGCGCCGCGAGGCGCGCGTCGGGCCGGCAAGAGGTTTCATGTCCTGGAATAATCAAGGCGGCGGTCCGTGGCGCTCCGGCCAGGGGCCGTGGGGAGCGGGGCCGGGCGGCGGGCAATCTCCAGGAGACCTCGAAGAAGCGCTTCGCCGCCTGCAGAACGCGTTGCGCGGGCTTCTGCCGAGCGGCGGCGGCTCGGCCGGTCGCGGGATCGTGTTTCTCGTCCTCGTCGCGATCCTTTTGTGGTTCGCCTGGGGCTTCTACACCGTCCAGCCCAACGAAATCGGCATCAATCTGGTCTTCGGCCGCAACGCCGGCAAGACGGTTTCCGGGCTCAACTACAACTGGCCCTGGCCGGTCGGCTTCGTGATCAAGGTTCCCGTTTCCGATCAGAAGATCACCGAGGTCGGCTATCGCACCGAACTCGATTCGGGCGGCGGGACCGGCCGCAGCCGCTCCCAGGCGCCCGAAGAGAGCCTGATGCTGACCAGCGACCAGAACATCGTCGATGTCCAGTTCCGGGTGATCTGGCAGATCGATCCGGCGCGGCCGGAGGATTTCGTGTTCGACATTCGCCATCCCGAGGAGACCGTCAAGGCGGTCGCCGAGAGCGTGATGCGCGAAGTCGTCGGCCTCAAGACGATCGACGGCATCCTGACCAGCGACCGCAAGTCGATCGAGCCCGACGTTCAGAAGCGGATGCAGAGCATCCTCGACGGCTACAAGGCGGGCGTGCTCGTTCTGCAGGTCCAGCTGCAGCTGGTCGACGCCCCGGCCGAGGTGCTGTCGGCCTATCGCGACGTCACGGCGGCCCAGCAGGATCTGCAGGCCGCGGTCAACGAAGCGGACAAATACGCCAACAAGGTCGTTCCCGAGGCGGAAGGCGAGGCGTCGCGGATCAGGCTCGCGGCGCAGGGCTACCGCCAGAAGACGGTCGCCGAAGCGATCGGGCAGACCTCGCGGTTCGATCAGGTCTATGCGCAATACAAGAATGCGCCCGGCGTCACCCGCGAACGCCTCTATCTGGAGACGATGGAGCACGTTCTGGGCGCGATGGACAAGACGATCCTCGACACGACGGGCGTCAGTCCGCCGGTGCCCTATCTGGCGCTCGACGCTCTGCGGCCGAAGCCGGCGGGAGCGGCCAAATGAGGAATCCGTTCGCCGGCCTCGCCGTCCTCGGCGCGGCGGTCATCGTGCTGATCGTCGTGGCCGGCTCGCTGTTCACGATCGATCCGACCGAGCAGGCGCTGGTGCTGCGGTTCGGCCAGCCGGTGCGCGACCTCATCGACGCGCCGGGCCTGTACGCCAAGTGGCCGTTCATCGATTCCGTCATCTATATCGACAAGCGGATCCTCGATCTCGACGAGAGCCGGCAGGAGGTGCTGGTCGCCGACAACCAGCGGCTGGAAGTGGACGCCTTCGTGCGTTACCGGATTTCCGATCCGCTGCGTTTCTACCAGACGGTCGGCACGGTCCAGGGCGCCAACGCCCAGCTCGGCGGCATGCTGAACTCCGCCTTGCGCAGCACGCTCGGCGAGGCGTCGATCACCGACATCGTCCGCGACCGCCGCGATGCGCTGATGAGCGAGATCCGCGATCAGGTCAAGTCGAGCGCGGAGCGTTTCGGCCTCGCGGTGATCGACGTGCGCATCAAGCGGGCCGATCTTCCCGCCGAAAACTCCAAGGCCGTCTTCAACCGCATGGAGACCGAGCGCCAGCAGCGGGCGGCCAAGTTCCGCGCGCAGGGATCCCAGCAGAGCCAGCAGATCCACGCGGAAGCCGACCGCAAGGTCACGGTGACGATCGCCGAGGCGCAGCAGGAGGCCGACCAGATCAGCGGCCAGGGCGACGCCGAGCGCAACCGGATCTTCGCGGAAAGCTATGGCAAGGATCCCGATTTCTTCGCCTTCTACCGCTCCATGCAGGCCTACGAAACCGCGTTGAAGAGCGGCGATTCCCGCATCGTGATCAGCCCCAGGTCCGATTTCTTCCGCTATTTCAGCACGCCGACGCCGACCGCCACCCCCGCGACCGGGGACGCTGCGCCGGAAACGCAAACGGTCAAGTGAGTTGCGCGATTTCACCGCCGCGATCGGCCTCGTCTTCGCGATCGAGGGCATGCTGCTGGCGGGCTTCACCGAGACGATGCGCGTCCGGATGGCCCAGGCGGCCCGGGAAAAGCCCGGGCGGCTGCGCTGGTTCGGCCTCGCCGCCGCGGTGGTCGGGGTCGGAATCGTCTGGGCGGCGCGGCGGCTTGGTTGATGCGCGAGCGTCGCCCGATATGGCATAATGCGCGCGCCGGCGGCCTTCGCCGCTTTGCCGACACGATTGTTGGTCAGGGGTTGGTCAGCCAGAATCCGACCAGAGAATCCCTTCAGGAGAAAGACGCCATGCGCGTTATTCGAACGTCCGCCCCGATTCGGTTGCGTCCAGTCTCGTCCCGGTCGGGCGTATGGCGCGCCGGTCGGGGTCCCGCGCTCGGACTGGCGCTTGCGGCGGGTCTGGCGGTCGGTCTGGCTCCGATGCCGGTCGCGCCGGCGCTGGCGCAGGCCAAGCCGACCTCGCTCGCCGATCTCGTCGACAGCGTCGCGGAGGCGGTGGTCAACATTTCGGCGACGCAGACGTTCGACGAAAAGGAGGCCGACGCGGCGCCGAACCTGCCGAAGGGCACGCCGTTCGACGACATGTTCGAGCAGTTCTTCCGCAACCACGGCCAGAACGGCGATGCGCCTCGGCCGAGGAAATCAAGTTCGCTGGGCTCCGGCTTCGTCATCGACGCTACGGGAATCGTCATCACCAACAATCACGTCGTGGGCGACGCCAACGACATCATGGTGATCTTCACCGACGGGCGGAAGCTCAAGGCCGAGGTGATCGGCAAGGATCCGAAGGTCGACGTCGCGGTCCTGCGGGTAAAGAGCGACAAGCTGCTCAAGACCGTGAAGTTCGGCGACAGCGACAAGATGCGCGTCGGCGACGGCGTGATGGCGGTCGGCAATCCGTTCGGCCTCGGCGAGACCGTGACCGCCGGCATCGTCTCGGCGCGCAACCGCAACATCGACAGCGGCCCCTACGACAATTTCATTCAGACCGACGCATCGATCAACAAGGGCAATTCGGGCGGCCCGCTGTTCAACATGGCGGGCGAGGTCATCGGCATCAACACGGCGATCCTGTCGCCGTCGGGCGGCTCGATCGGCATCGGCTTCGCCACGCCTTCGGACCTGGTGATGCCGGTCATCGCCCAGCTCGAGGAGTTCCACGAGACGCGTCGCGGCTGGCTCGGCGTGCGCATCCAGAACGTCGACGATTCCATCGCCGAGAGCCTCGGCCTCGGCACGGCGCGCGGCGCGCTGATCGCAGGCATCGACGAGCGCGGCCCCGCCAAGCCGGCCGGCCTGATGTCGGGCGACGTGATCGTCAAGTTCGACAACAAGGAGATCAAGGAATCACGCGATCTCCCCAAGCTCGTCGCCTCGCTGCCGGTCGGCAAGGAAGTCGAGGTTGTGATCGTCCGCAAGGGCCAGGAAATGACCAAGACGGTCAAGCTCGGTCGGCTGGAGGACGGCGAGAAGGTCGCCGCGCTCTCCGCCGCGCCCGTGGACGACGAGGCGGCCGCGCAGAAGAAGGCGATGTCCAAGGCGTTCGGCATGGAGCTTTCGGGCCTGTCGGACGAGGCGCGCAAGACGTTCAAGATCAAGGACAGCATCAAGGGAGTCGTCGTTTCCTCGGTCGAACCCAATTCGCCCGCCGCTGAAAAGGGGCTGCAGCCCGGCGACGTGATCGAAGAGGTCAACCAGCAGGCGGTGACCGCGCCGGGCGATGTCAGCAAGGCGATCGACGCGCTCAAGAAGGGCGGCAAGAAATCGGCCCTGCTGCTGGTCGCCAACGGCGCCGGCGACGTGCGGTTCGTCGCGCTGGCGATCGAATAAGTCGGCAGTCGGCCCTCAGGGGTCGATGAACGAAGCCCTTGCATAGCCCTGAGCGTAGAGCAGGGCGGTGAGGTCGCCATGGTCGATGCGGGCGTGCGCCGCCGCGGCGACGGCGGGCTTGGCCCGATAGGCTACGCCGAGCCCGGCCTCGCCCAACATCGCCAGATCGTTGGCGCCGTCGCCGATCGCGAGCGTCTCGGCCGCGCCCAGGCCGCGGCGCGCGCGCAGCTCGCGCAAGGCGGCGAGCTTGGCGTCGCGCCCGAGGATCGGTTCGGCGACCCCTCCGGCGAGCAGGCCGGCGGCGACGATCAGCTTATTGGCGCGGTGTTCGTCGAATCCGAGCCGGGCGGCGAGCACGCCGGTGAACTGGGTGAAACCCCCCGAGACGATTGCCGCATAGGCCCCGTGCGCCCGCATGGTCGCAACCAGCGCGCCCGCTCCAGGGGTTACCGTGATCGCCGCGTCCAGGACCTCGGCGATGACCGTCTCGGGCAGCCCCGCCAGCAGGGCGACGCGTTCGCGCAGCGCAGGTTCGAATGCGATTTCGCCGCGCATCGCGCGTTCGGTGATCGCCGCCACGCGCGCGCCGACGCCCACCCGCGCCGCCAGTTCGTCGATGCACTCCTGGCCGATCAGCGTCGAGTCCATGTCCGCGAGCAGCAGCTTCTTGCGCCGGCCAGCGACGGCCTGCGCGATGGCGTCGATCGGCTCGCCCGCCAGCGCCGCGCCCAGCGCCGCGCGCGCCCGCGCGAGCGCCGAATCGTCGCCCTCGAACAGCAGATCGGCCGCAACCCCCGGCTCGAGCCATTGCGCGCCCGAAAAGCCCGGCAGGGCTTGCGCGGCGCGCGCGATCGCGGCATCGCTGAGGCTGGAAACCTCGGGATCGGCGACGAGCGTGGCGACGAGGGCATGCGAGGGCATGGGTCCTGACGGTCTGGGCGTCGCGGCGTCGGGATGAAGCGCCGCGTCCTTCTCATCGCAGGCCCGACCGCGAGCGGCAAGTCGGCCGCCGCGCTGGCGCTGGCGCTGCAATTCGGCGCGACGATCGTCAACGCCGATTCGATGCAGGTCTACCGCGACCTGCGTGTGCTGACGGCGCGCCCGGGCGCGGACGAGGAGGGTCGGGCCCCGCACGAACTGTTCGGCGTGGTCGACGGCGCGGTGAATTTCTCCGCCGGGCGCTGGCTGGCAATGGCGACAGCGGCGGCCGAGCGCGCGGCCGCACGCGGCGTCCCGGCGATATTCGTCGGCGGCACCGGCCTCTATCTGCGCGCCCTGACACAGGGCTTATCCGATATTCCCGCCGTGCCGGATGCCGTGCGCGCCCGCGTGCGCGCCGAGGCGGCGCCGCTCGCGAGCGCCGCGCTCCACGCCCGGCTCGCCGCGCTCGATCCGGCGTCCGCCGTCCGGCTGCGCCCCGGCGACCGACAGCGCGTCGTGCGGGCGCTCGAAGTGCTCGCCGCGACGGGCCGGCCGCTCGCATCGTTCCAGGGCGCCCGGGCCGCGCCGCTACTGGCTCCGGGCGAATGGGCGGGGCTGTTCCTCGCCCCCGAGCGCGGCGCGCTCAACGTCGCGATCGACCGGCGGTTCGAGGCCATGCTCGCGGCAGGCGCGCTGGAGGAGGCGGCGGCGCTCGCCGCGCGGCGGCTCGATCCCGCGCTTCCCGTCATGCGCGCCCATGGCGTTCCGCACCTGATCGACCACCTCGCGGGGAATGCGACGCTCGCCGAGGCGGCGAGCCGCTCGGCGCTCGACACCCGCCGCTACGCCAAGCGGCAGTTCACCTGGGCGCGCCACCAGATGCCGGAATTCGCCTGGGTCGCCCCGGAGGCGGCGATCGAGGCCGGCGCGCGCGCGCTGGGCGGCTTTCGCTGAGCGCGGGCTTCGGCTAAATCTTCAGGCATGCCGAGAAAGGCCGCGCCCATCGACGAACCCGGCCTCGACGAGGCGCGCGCGGAGCACGCGCGGCTCGGCGCCGAGATCGCGCGCCACGACCAGCTCTATCACGCCCAAGACGCGCCGATCATTTCCGACGCCGACTATGACGCCCTCCGTCGCCGCTACACGGAGCTGGAGGCGACGTTTCCGAAGCTCGCGGGGGCCGGTTCGCAGAACAAGCGGGTCGGCGCGGCGCCGTCCGAGAAGTTCGCCAAGGTCCGCCATGTCGTGCCGATGCTGTCGCTCGGCAACATTTTCGAGGAAGCGGAAGTCGAGGAGTTCTGCGCGCGAGTGCGCCGCTTTCTCGGCCTCCCCGAGGATGCCGAACTCGGCGTGACCGCCGAGCCCAAGATCGACGGACTGTCGTGTTCCCTGCTCTACCGGAGCGGCGCGCTCGTCCAGGCGGCCACGCGCGGCGACGGATTCGAGGGCGAGGACGTCACCGCCAACGTACGCACGATCGCGGCGATCCCGAACGAACTCGCCGGCGTGCCGCCGGAGATCCTCGAGGTGCGCGGCGAAGTCTATATGGCGAAGGCGGATTTTGCCGCCATGAACGCGCGCCAGAGCGCGGCCGGCAAGCCGGTATTCGCCAATCCGCGCAACGCGGCCGCCGGATCGCTGCGCCAGCTCGACGCGCGGATCACCGCCGAGCGCCCGCTGCGCTTCTTCGCCTATGCCTGGGGCGAGGCGAGCGCGCTGCCGGCGGACACCCAGCTCGGCATGATCGCGGCGTTCGAGCGATTCGGGCTGCCGGTCAATCCGCTGACCAGGCTCTGCGTTTGCGCGCAGGAGCTGATCGCGCATTTCCGGACGATCGAGGCCCAGCGGGCGACGCTCGGCTACGACATCGACGGCGTCGTCTACAAGGTCAATGCGCTCGCGCTGCAGCAGCGGCTCGGCTTCGTCTCGCGCAGCCCGCGCTGGGCGGTCGCGCACAAGTTTCCCGCCGAACAGGCGACCACGATCGTCGATGCGATCGAGATCAATGTCGGGCGCACTGGCGCGCTGACCCCGATCGCCAGACTAAGGCCGGTGACGGTCGGCGGCGTCGTCGTTTCCAACGCCACGCTGCACAACGAGGACGAGATCGCGCGCAAGGACGTGCGGGTCGGCGACACCGTCCGCATCCAGCGCGCCGGCGATGTGATCCCGCAGGTTCTCGGCGTCGTCGACGCCGACCGGGCCGGCCGCGGGCCGACTTACGTCTTTCCGACGGTTTGCCCCGTCTGCGATTCCGCAGCGTTGCGCGAGATCGACGAAAAGACCGGCGTCCGCGACGTCGTGACCCGCTGCACGGGCACGCTGGTCTGCCCGGCGCAAGCGGTCGAGCGGCTGAAGCATTTCTGCTCGCGCAACGCGATGGACATCGAGGGCCTCGGCGACAAGCAGATCGAGTTGTTTTTCGCGGAGGGCCTCATCAAGACGGCGGCGGACATATTCACGCTCGAACAGCGCGACGGCGCGCATGGCCCACCGCTCAGCGAGCGTGACGGCTTCGGCGAGCTCTCCGCACGCAATCTGTTCGCCGCGATCGAGGCGCGGCGCACCGTCGCGGTCAATCGCTTCATCTACGCTTTGGGCATTCGCCACGTCGGCGAGACCAACGCGCGCCGCCTCGCGCGCCATTTCGGCGATTTCGCCGCCCTGCGCGCCGCCGCGCGCGACCCCGAGGGCAGGGCGGAGATCGACGGCATCGACGGCGTCGGGCCCGTGGTCGCCGAGGCGGTGGTCGATTTCTTCGCCGAGCCGCATAACGAAGACGTGCTCGACCGGCTGCTCGCCGAGGTCACGACGATTCCCATGGAGGCCGTCGCCGCCGGTCATCCGCTCGCCGGCAAGACGATCGTGTTCACCGGCGCCCTCGAGAAAATGACGCGCGACGAGGCCAAGGCGATGGCCGAACGGCTCGGCGCGAAAGTGTCCGGCTCGGTCTCGGCCAAGACCGACCTGCTGGTCGCCGGCCCCGGCGCCGGCTCGAAGCTGACGAAGGCGCGCGAACTCGGCGTCGTGGCGATCGACGAGGAGGAATGGCTCCGGCGCGCGGGGCGGAGGTGACGCGGCGCGGCGCACTCACCCGTAGAGATCCGCCCGCGTCGGCGGCAACCCGACGGACCCCTTGATCCGTCTCGACGCCAGGGTCTGGTAGATGCCCGCGTTGTTGCGCTGGAACGTGATCGAGCAGGCGGCGAGATAGGCGATCCAGACGCGCGTCGTGACCTCGCCGACCTCGCGGCACGCCGCGTCGTAATGGGCGACGAGCCGGTCGTGCCAGAACTTGCAGGTGCGCTGGTAATGTTCGCGCCAGCCCTCGACGTCGTGGATCTCGAAGCCGTTGCGTTCGAGATTGGTGACGGTGCGCCCGATATAGTCCAGCTCGCCGCCTGGAAAGACGTAGCGCGTCAGCGCCGCGAAGTCGGCGCGCCGTCGGCCCGTGCGCGCCGCGTGACTGCCGCCGGGGCGGGTGATCGCGTGATGCAGGAACAGGCCGCCCGGTTTCAGCAGGCGGCGGACGATCTCGAAATAGGCGTCGAAATTGTCGAGCCCGATATGTTCGAACATGCCGATCGAGGCGATCTTGTCGAACCGCCCCTCGCCTGCGAGCAGCGCATAGTCGATCAGTTCGAGCGAGACGCGGTCGGCGAGGCCGAGCCGCTCGACCTTTTGCCTGGCCAGCGCGATCTGTTGCTCCGACAGCGTCACGCCGTGAACCGTGACGCCGTAATGCTGCGCCGCATGGCAGGCGAAGGCGCCCCAGCCGCAGCCGATGTCGAGCACGGAATCGCCCCGGCGCAGCCGCAGCTTGCGGCAGACCATGTCGAGCTTCTGGATCTGCGCGGTGTCGAGGTCGTCGTCCCATTCGTGGAAGTAGCCGCAGCTGTAGACCATCTCACGGTCGAGCCAGAGTCGATAGAACGCGTTGGAGACGTCGTAGTGATGGGCGATGTCCTTCTTGTTGTCGTCCGGCGCGCCGCCGCCGCGTCGCTCCGGCGCGATCGCCTCGAGCGGCCACGGGCCGCCGCGCGGAACGAACAGGAAGTCGAGCGCGGTCTTCAGCGCCCGCGGCCGGCCTACCGATCGCGTGATGTCGCGCGTTCGGCCCTGGGGCCTGTTGGCGACGAGGTCGAGCAGGGTTCCGTTGACGATGTCGATCCGCTTGGCGGCCCAGAGATTGGCGAGCGTGGTGATCCGCGGCGCGCGCACGAGCGCGGCGACCGCGCCCTCGTCGGCGATCGCGACCGCGAGGGCGCTCGCCGGCCAGTCGGGTGGGATCAGCGAACCGTCCCAGAGTCGGAACCCGAAGGCGAGATTCAGCCGCTGATGGAGCTGCGCCAGCAACGACGCCAGGCTTCGTATTCGGCGCTGCGCGTTGGCCACGAGAGTCTCATCGCTCCGATCGCAGACGCCGGCCGCGACCCTCCCGACATTTGGCGCCGCGGCGCCGGCCGCGCAAGCGCTTCCGCCCGACCCGCCGGCGTGGGAGATTGGCGTTCGTCTCCGTCTCCCGTCGCCAGGCAGAGAGCCGCCATGAGCAGCCTATCGATTCGTCCGGCCAGACCCGCGGACCTCGACGCCATCCTGGCGCTCGAATTCGCCGTCTTTTCCGCCGACCGCCTGTCGCGCCGCTCCCTGCGCGCATTCATCGCGAGCCCGCAACGGCCGCTGCTCGTGGCGGTCGCCGACCGCGCCCTGGCGGGCTATGCGCTGGTCGCGCTGCGACGGGGATCGCACGCGGCGCGCCTCTATTCGATCGCCGTCGACCGGCGCATCGGCCGGCGCGGCGTCGGGCGCGCGCTGATGGCCGCCTGCGAACGCTACGTCCGGGCGCAGGGGCGCGAGCGCCTCCGGCTCGAGGTCCGCGCCGACAACGAGGCGGCCATCGCCCTCTACCGCAGCCTCGGCTTCCGGGAGTTCGGCCATTACGAGGATTACTACGCCGACGGCGCCACGGCGCTGCGGTTCGAGAAACGGCTCGGCGCGCCCGCGTCGGCCCCGGCCCGCTGAGCCGTTCACGAAATATTGCGCGAGAATCACCGCCCCTGTTGCATCGGCCTCAAAGCAGGCACATTGTGCCGATCCATTCGCGTCGCGCGTCGGATGCGCGCCGCGCCCCGCGGGATATTATCTTGTTCTCTCGCGCCCGGCCGAGGAGCAGATCGGACGCATGCGCTCGCCCCTCGCAAACCGCCCTGCGCGCCGGCGCCGAGGCCCCGGTCGAATGGATCCGGCGCGATGACGGGTTGGGTCATTCTCGTCGATCAGCCTCGCGATTTCCCCAATGCGGACACGCCGCACAAGGTTATCACGACCAGCGATTACCTCGCGCGCCCGAAGCTGTTTTCGGGGAGCGGGCGCGCCAAGCTCATCAACATCTCGCGCTCCTACAATTACCAGTCCAAGGGCTATTACGCCTCGCTGCTCGCCGAGGCGCGCGGCCACCGCGTGATCCCGAGCGTCGAGACGATGCTGGAGCTGCGCGAACACAAGCTCTATGAGCACGCGCTGCCCGACCTCGAGGAAGCCCTCAGCAGCGCGGCCCATCGGGCGCGTGCGAGCGAGCACACGACCTTCGACCTGCTGTTCTGCTTCGGCCTCACTCAGGACCCCCGCTTCGAGGCGTTCGGTCGCCTGCTGTTCGACTGGTACCGCTGCCCCGCGCTCGAAGTGACGATTTCGGCGGGAAAGCGCTGGAAGATCGACCGGCTGCGCGCCCGCCCGCTCGCCAAGCTCGGCCCGGAGGAGGCCGCGTTCTTCCGCACCGCGCTGCACCAGCACACCCAGCGCGACTGGCGCAATCCGCGCGCGCGCACCGTCGCCAAATATTCGCTCGCCGTGCTCTACGATCCCCAGGAGCAATTGCCGCCGTCCTCGACCGAGACTCTGCGCTATTTCCAGAAGCTCGCGGAGCGCCATTCGGTCGACATCGAGCTGATCACCAAGCGGCAACTCGCCGAACTCGCCGAATTCGACGGCCTGTTCATCCGCGCCACGACCTCGATCGACGACTACACCTATCGCTTCGCGCGCCGCGCCCTTCAGGAAGGCATGCCGGTCATCGACGATCCCGTCTCGATGATCCGCTGCACCAACAAGGTCTATCTCCACGAGTTGATGGAGGCGCACGGCGTGCCGATCCCGCCGACCGTCATGCTCGCCGAGGACGAGGATCTCGCCAAGGCCGCGCAGTCGCTGGGCTGGCCCATGGTGGTCAAGATTCCCGACGGGTCCTTCTCGCGCGGGGTGCACAAGGTCGAGAGTTTCGACCAATTGCAGAAGCTCACCGAAGAATTGTTCATGGACACCGATCTTCTTCTTGCCCAGAAATTCATGCCGACCGATTTCGACTGGCGGGTCGGCGTGCTCGACGGCGAGCCGCTGTTCGTGTGCCAGTACCAGATGGCCAGGGGCCACTGGCAGATCATCAAGCACGGACCCAAGGGGCCCGAGGAGGGGCGCTTCAGGACGCTTGCGCTCGGCGACGCGCCCCCGAAGATGATCGACAT
>JBEKZS010000102.1:0-18446 GCA_049509635.1 Roseiarcus sp. | reverse complement strand
TCCAACACATCCTCGATCTCGATCACAAGGCTCGCCTCCGGCACCGAGCGCCCCGAGCGGTTCATCGGCATCCATTTCATGAACCCGGTGCCGAAAATGCAGCTCGTCGAGCTGATCCGAGGCATCGCGACCCAGGACGACACCTTCGAGGCGGCCAAGGCCTTCGTCACCCGGCTCGGCAAGACGACGACCATGTCGGAGGACTTTCCCGCCTTCATCGTCAACCGCATCCTGCTGCCGATGATCAACGAGGCGATCTACACGCTCTACGAGGGCGTCGGCTCGGTCGACGCGATCGACACGGCGATGCGGCTCGGCGCCAACCACCCGATGGGCCCGCTCCAGCTCGCCGACTTCATCGGCCTCGACGTCTGCCTGGCGATCATGCAGGTGCTGCACGAAGGGCTCGCCGATTCCAAATACCGCCCGTGCCCGCTGCTGGTGAAATATGTCGAGGCGGGCTGGCTCGGCCGCAAGACCCAGCGCGGCTTCTACGACTATCGCGGCGAGCATCCCGTGCCGACGCGGTAGGAGGTCACTCCCCGTCCGGCCGGCTCTTCCGCAGATCCTTGATCACGCCGCGCCGCCCCTTCGCCTCGAGCCGTCGCGTCTTGGAGGCGAGCGTCGGCCGCGTCGCGCGGCGCGGCTTCGGCTTCGCCTGCGCCTTCAGCAGGAGATCGGCGAGCCGCGCCCGCGCGTCCTCGCGATTGCGGATCTGGCTGGAGAAGCGCTGGGCGAAAATGACGATGATCCCGTCGTTGGTCATGCGCGAGCCGGCGAGCCGCGTCAGCCGCGCGCCGACGTCGTCGGGCATCGCGGCGCGCCGCGCGTCGAATCGCAATTCGACCGCGGTCGAGACCTTGTTGACGTTCTGGCCGCCGGGGCCCGAAGCGCGCACGAACGTCTCGACGATGTCGGCCTCGTCGATGAGGAGCGCGCCGATTTTCATTGCATAGCCGCCAGTTTGCGGAGTCCCGACACGAAATGCCCGAAGCTCGCCGATCGCGTCGACTCGATGTCGAGAAGCGGACCGATACGGCGCGCGTGTTCGATCTGCCCGCGGTTGTGGGCATGCCGCAGGAACAGTCGCTTGGGATCGGCGAGCGCGTCGACATTGCCGCGCAATCTGCTTCTCGGGATTTCGCTCGCGAGCGATCCCGCCTTCGCGAGGGCGGCGGGCTGCGCGAGATACCAGGCCTCGAGCTCTTGGCAGACGATGCGCACGATCGTCCGCTCGCGCTTGTTGCTCGGCACGAGTTCGCTCAACCGGTGTTTCAGCCCCTGGCAATCCTGGTTGTCCGCATCGCGAAGAATGAGAAATTTGGCCCCCTCGATCGGGTCGTTGGCGATCTTGTTGCCGAATGATCGCTCGAGATCGCCGGCCCCCTGATGCTTCAGGATGGTCACGCGCTCGAGCAGACCGAGCTTCGCGGCGACCGCGCGCGCGATCTCGGAAGCAGACGGCTCCTCGACGAACACAATGATGTCACGTCGTGGCATCGGAGCCGACAGCGTCGAAGGCGCCTTGACGCCAGAGATAGCCGGGCTTTTCGCCGCCACCGACCCATCCCCTGAGTCGGGGGTCGTCGCGCAGGCGATGAACCGTCGTCACCCCCTCCCGCTTGGCCAAAGCAAAGATCGAATCGAACGGCGTCTCGTTGAGGAAATCGGGCGAATGGGTCGAGACGAAAACCTGACCGCCGCGCCTCGAATAGGCCGAAAATTCCTCGGCGAGGCTGCCGAGCAGCTCCGGGTAGAGCTGATTCTCGGGTTCTTCGACGCAGAGCAGCGGATGGGCCTTCGGATCGTGCAACAATACGAGATAGGCGAACATCTTGATCGTGCCGTCGGAGACGTAACGCGCGATGAAGGGATCCTTGAAGCTGCCGTCGGTAAAGCGAAGCACGATCCGCCCATCCGCGGTCTCCTCCGCGGCGACCCCGGTAACGCCGGGGACCCGCTCGGCCATCGCTTTCAATATCTCGTCGAAGACGGGACGGTGGTGTTCGTAGAGATATTGCGCGACGAGCGGCAGATTCTCGCCCTGGGTCGAAAGATGTTCGGCGAAGCCTGCGTCCTGGACGGTCCGCGCTGCGCTGATGTAAAAGTCGGAGACGTGCCAGTTCTCGACGAGATTGCGAAATGCGCTCGCCGCCTCGAAACGCTGGAACTGTCCCAGTCCCTTGATCGCCAGAATGTCGGGCGAGTCGAGCGTCTGTTGCTCGCGGTCTTCCTCGGTCCGCTCGGGTCCGATGTCGCCCTCGTTCCGGATGGCGTAGCCGGAGCCGTTCTCGAACCGGATGAAATAGTATGGCTGGCCACGACCGAATCGGGTGTATTTCAATTGTTCCCGGACGACGCTGATTTCGCCCTTGTTGGAGCCGATCTCGACGAGATAGGTGACCGTGCGGTCGCCGATCTCAAGGCCCATCTTGATCTTGAGTTCGATCTCGATCGTTTCCTGCGCATGACCGCGCGAAACGACCTCCTTGAAGCCGCCGCGGCGGGCGAGCGCCGAGCGTACGTTGTCCCTCAGACAGTCCCGCAGGAATCCGAAGACATCGAACAAGGTCGACTTGCCCGACCCGTTGGCGCCGACCAGAACAGCAAACGGAGGAACGTCCCTCAGCGTGACGTTCTGAAACATCTTGAAGTTCTTGAGCCGAATTTGCTCGATGCGCATGAGATTCTCTACCGCCACTCCCGCACATCGACGAACCGCCCCGCGATCGCCGCCGCCGCCGCCATGATGGGCGAGACGAGGTGGGTGCGGCCCTTGTAGCCTTGGCGGCCCTCGAAATTGCGGTTCGAGGTCGAGGCGCAGCGCTCGCCGGGGGCGAGCTTGTCGGGGTTCATCGCCAGGCACATCGAGCAGCCCGGCTCGCGCCACTCGAAGCCCGCCGCCTTGAAGATCGCGTCGAGCCCTTCGGTCTCGGCCTGCGCCTTGACGAGGCCGGAGCCCGGCACGACCATCGCCTGCACCTTCGCCGAGACCTTGCGCCCCTCGACGATTTTCGCCGCCGCGCGCAGATCCTCGATGCGGCCGTTGGTGCACGAGCCGAGGAACACCCGGTCGATCGCGATGTCGGTGATCTTCTCGCCGCCGCGCAGGCCCATATAGTCGAGCGCGCGCCTGATCGAGGCGCGCTTGGGCTCGGTGTTGCCGTCCTCGACGCTCGGCACCTTGCCCATGATCGAGACGACGTCCTGCGGACTGGTGCCCCAGGACACGATCGGCGGCAGCCGCGCCGCGTCGAGCCGCACCTCGCGGTCGAACGCCGCGCCGTCGTCGGTGCGCAGCTGCGACCAGTAGGCGACCGCCTGGTCCCACAGCGCGCCCCAGGGCGCCTTGGGCCGGCCGTTGAGATAGGCGAAGGTCTTCTCGTCGGGCGCGATCATGCCGGCGCGCGCGCCGCCCTCGATCGACATGTTGCAGACGGTCATGCGCCCTTCCATCGACAGCGCGCGGATCGCCTCGCCGGCATATTCGATGACATGGCCGGTGCCGCCCGCCGTGCCGATCTCGCCGATGATGGCCAGGATGATGTCCTTGGAGGTGACGCCGTCGCCGAGCGCGCCGTCGACGGTCACCCGCATGTTCTTGGCCTTGGACTGGATCAGCGTCTGGGTCGCGAGCACATGCTCGACCTCCGAGGTGCCGATGCCGTGGGCGAGCGCGCCGAAGGCGCCGTGGGTCGAGGTGTGGCTGTCGCCGCAGACGATCGTCGTGCCGGGCAAAGTGAAGCCCTGCTCGGGCCCGATGATGTGGACGATGCCCTGGCGAGCGTCGAATTCGTCGTAATATTCGATGCCGAACTCGCGCGCATTCTCGGCGAGCTGCTCGACCTGCAGGCGGCTCTCGGGATCCTGGATGCCGCCCGAGCGGTCGGTCGTCTGGATGTTGTGATCGACGACCGCGAGCGTCTTCTCCGGCGCGCGCACCTTGCGCCCGGCGATCCGGAGCCCCTCGAAGGCCTGCGGGCTGGTGACCTCATGGACGAGATGGCGGTCGATGTAGAGCAGGCTCGAGCCTTCCGATTGCGTCTCGATGACGTGGTCGTCCCAGATCTTGTCGTAGAGGGTGCGGGCCTTGGGCATTTCTGGCTCCGGCGCCGAAGCGGCGCTTGCGGGGGTTGGACGTTGCGTTGCGGCGGGTTGTATGCCGAAGGCGGGCCTGAGAAAAGGGGCGGCGCGAAGGCTTTTCAGCGCGGTCGAGAGGCTCGCGGCGCCGGGCAGCCGGCGACGCCGCCGCGCCGGCGCCCTATCCTGCCGCGCCCGCCGCAGGAGCCCTCCATGCGCACGCTCAAAGCCATCCACGTCGTATCCTGCCACGCCGAGGGCGAGGTCGGCGACGTCATCGTCGGCGGGGTCGCGGCGCCGCCGGGCGAGACGCTGTGGGCGCAGTCGCGCTTCATCGCGCGCGATCGGACGCTGCGCGACTTCGTGCTCAATGAGCCGCGCGGCGGGGTGTTTCGCCACGTCAACCTGCTCGTGCCGGCGAAGAACCCGGCCGCGCAGATGGGGTTCATCGTGATGGAGCCCGAGGACACGCCGCCGATGTCGGGCTCCAACGCGATCTGCGTCGCCACCGTCCTGCTCGACGCCGGCATCCTGCCGATGACCGAGCCGGAAACCCGGCTGACGCTCGAGGCGCCGGGCGGCCTCATCGAGATCGCCGCGCAATGCCGCGCCGGCAAGGCCGAGCGGATCACCCTCGCCAACGTCCCCGCCTTCGCCGACCGGCTCGACGCGCCGCTCGAGGTCGCCGGGCTCGGAACGCTCGCCGTCGACATCGCCTATGGCGGCGACAGTTTCGTCATCGTCGACGCGGCCGCGCTCGGCTTTGCGGTCCGGCCCGACGAGGCGCGCGACCTCGCCGAGGCGGGCATGCGGATCGTCGCGGCGGCCAACGCCGCGCTCGGCTTCGTCCATCCGGAGAACCCGGAGTGGGAGCACATCTCGTTCTGCCAGTTCGCGGGACCGCTGACCGAGGAGGACGGCGCCCTCGGCGGCGCCAATGCGGTGGTCGTGCGGCCCGGCAAGATCGACCGCTCGCCGACCGGCACCGGCTGCTGCGCGCGGATGGCGACCCTGCACGCGCGCGGGCGGATGAAGGCGGGCGACCGCTACGTCGCACGCTCGATCATCGGCTCGCGGTTCGACTGCGCGATCGCGGCGGAGGCGACGGTCGCCGGCCGGCCGGCGATCGCCCCGGTCGTCTCCGGGCGGGCCTGGATCACCGGGACGCACCAGCACATGCTGGACCCGGAGGATCCCTGGCCGGCGGGGTATCGGCTGAGCGACACCTGGCCGGGCGCGGGCGCCGGGCCATCCGGATTCGAACCGACGTCGAAATGATCGCGATTCGACGGCCGGGCTCTTGGGTCAGAAGACCCGCGCCGCCGCGGTAAGGCGTCCAGGCGCCGGGAAGCTGCCTCGCCGGAGCCGCCGATCTTCAGGCTTGCGCGTCGCGCCGGCGCGCCGATGCGGGCGACGCCGGCTGCGGCTCGGCTGGCGCACGGCTGTTCGACGCGCGCGCGCGCCGCGCCGCGGGCCGCTCGCCGAGCAGCCGGGCCCCGACGCCGAACGGCCGGATGATCAGGCTCGCCGCCCAGGCGGCGAGCAATGTCCCCGCGAATACGATGGCGGCCTTGGCGACGGCGGGCAGCGCGAGGCCGAGCAGCGTCCACTGCAGCCAGACGAGCGGCGCGTAGTGCAGGAGATAGATGCCGAACGCATCGGCCGAAAGCGCCTCGAGCGGGCGCGAACGCGTCGCGGCGAAGCGCAGACAGATCGCGATCGCGAAGAACACGCCGCTCGCGCCGGCGGTCGCGAAGGCGACGTCGGCCCCGACCTGGACGACGAGCGGCGCCGACCCCGCGTCGGGCAAGGTCAGCGCCGTCAGCCCCATCCACAGCAGCAGCCCGGCGAGCAAGGCCGCCAGCCAGACCCTCCATCGCCGCGCGAGCGGACCTTCGGTCGCCAGCAGGCCGTGTTCGAGGCCGGCGGCGCCGACCCCGAGCCCGGCGAAATAATAGACCGCGTAGAGCAGCGGGCGGCTGAGCTGGAGCGCGAACGGACCGTGGTCGGCCCATCGGAACGGCGTGAAGGCGAGCGCGAGCGGAAGATAGGCGAGCGCGGCGATCGTCGCGAGCGCCGCCAGACAGCGGCCGGGACGCGCCGCCGCGCGCGCGCAAAAGCGGCCGAGCGCGGCGAGCCGATCGGCCGCCAGCCGATGAAGGACGGCCGCCGCGGAGGCGAACGCGAGCAGCAGCCACAGGAACCACATGGGCCCGTTGGGCCAGAACGGCAGCGCGAACAGCGCCCGCGCATAGGCGAGAACGCTCGCATCGGCCGCCCGCGCGCGATAGGCCGGGTAGAGCGCGAGCGGCACGACGACGGCGAGGCCGAACAGGTAGGGGACGCCCAGCCGCATCGCGCGCTCGCGGATGAACCGTCGGCTCCCCTTGCGGGCGAGGGCGGGTCCGGCGAACAGGCCGGAGAGGAAGAACATCAGCGCCATCAGATAGACGTCCTGCCACGCGCAGAACAGGTCGAAGCCGAACCAGCGCGATGCGTCGAGGAACGGAAAGGCCCGCCAGTCCCAGGGGGGTGCGTCGAAGGCGAGGCCGGACGATTGGGGGAAGCCGAGGTAGGCAAGCGTCGCATGGAAGGCGAGCAGGAAGAGGATGGCGAGCCCCCGCAAATTGCGCAGCGCGAGACTCGAACGGCCGGCCGGGCTCGGCGCCGCCGCCAGAATATCCGCGGCGGCTTCGACCGGCCCGTCGCTCATCGCCACGACGGGTTCCCGCTCCCGGGCATGCGTGGAGGATCGCCCTTCCGCGACGGCGGAACCGCGCTGCGCACCGCCCGTCACGGGCGGCACCGGGCGCGGCGGCTCGACCTCGACAAACGCAATCCCAGCCCCAAGCGCGCGCCCCCCTCGCCGGCGTTCGCCGGATGACGCCGTTCTCCGGCCGAGAGTGTAATTTTCGTCGACGATTTGCAATGCCCGACTTCGGCCCTGCAAATTCCGTGAGAATGCTCGTGTGGCGCGAGGGCCGGTCCGTCCCGCGCTTCGCGCGCCCTGAGCGGCCGGCGCTTGCCCCGCGCCTCGTCGCGGGAGTAGCATCGCGTTCGTTCCGTCGGGGGGGGCGTCTTGCGATATCCTCGAACGATGATGGTCGGCGGCCCGTGCATCGTCCGCGCCCTTGCCGCTTTTGTGGTCGTCCTCGCCTTGGTCGCCGCGCCCGGCCCGGCGCGTGCGGAAGTCGACAACGGCGTCGCGCTCGTGATCGGCAACGGCGCCTACCGGACGGCGCCGCAGCTCGAGAATCCACCGCTGGACGCGCGGGCGGTCGCCGCTTCGCTGAGGCGGCTCGGGTTCCAGGTGATCGAGGGCTACGATCTCGACATTGCGCACATGCGCGCCGCGATCGCGGAGTTTTCGAGCGCGCTGCCCGACTCGAGGGCCGCGATCTTCTACTACGCCGGCCATGGCGTGTCGGTCGACGAGGAGAACTACGTCATCCCGACCGACATCGCGCTGCGCTCGCCGACGGATCTCGATCTTGGCGCGATCAGCGTCTCGCTGATCCTCAAACAGATGAAGCGCGAGGAGCGCGTCAACGTCGTCATCCTCGACGCCTGCCGCGACAATCCATTCGCCGCCGAGCTCTCGCGCAACAGCAGGAGCCGCTCGGTCGTCAGCATGCGCGGGCTCAGCCGCGTCGACGCCGATCTGGCGCGCGGCACGCTGATCGCCTTCGCCAGCGATCCCAAGAGCACGGCGCTCGACGGGCCGCCGGGCGACCACAGCCCGTTCACCAAGGCGCTGATCGATCATCTCGAGGATCCCGGCGTTTCGATCGACACCGTGATGAACCGCGTGCGCTCGGAAGTCTGGGAGACGACGCACAATCAGCAACTGCCCTGGGTGAACACCTCGCTGATCGGCGAATTCAGCCTCAATCCGCGCCCCTCCGAGTCCGCGGGCGCCCGCGTGGAACCGGCGGCGCAGACGCCCGCGCCGAACGGCGCCGCGCCCGCCGACAAGCTGGGCCAGGAAGTGCTGATCTGGGAATCGGCGCAGCGTTCAAACCTGCCGGGCGACTACCAGGCCTATCTCGACGCCTATCCCAATGGCGTGTTCGCGACGATGGCGAAGAACCGCATCGCCAGCCTCGCCGCGCCCGCCGATCCCTCGGCGAATCCCGCGCGGGTGACGCCGCCGGCGCCGCCCGCAATTGCGGCGCCGGCGCTGAAGGCCGAGGTCGGCACCGTCGACACCGAGCGGTCGCTCGATCTCAGCGCCGCGGATCGCCGCGAAATCCAGCAACGCCTCGTCGTCATGGGCTTCTATCTCGGGGCGGCGAGCGGCGTCCTCGGCGAGCGGACGCGCGCGGCGATCGCCGAATGGCAGAAGGCGCGCGGCGCGAGCCCGACCGGCCTGCTCGGCCCGGTGCAGCTCGCCGCGCTGCGGGCCGACAGCGAAGCGGCCTACCGGCGATTTCTGGCGGCGGCGCCGCCGCCCGTCCAGCGCGCGCATGCGCAGAGCGCCCGTCGGCAGACGCCGCTCGAGGGCGCGCCGCCGCGCGACGACGGCGCCGCCTCCGCCGCGGCCGGCGCATTTTTCGGCGGCGTGGCGTCGGGACTGATCCTCCACGGGCTCAATCACTGAACCGGCCCGCCGCCGCTCAGAACGGCAGCCCGACGTAGTTCTCGGCCAGCGCCTGCGAGGCGGCGCGCGAGCCGAACAGGTAGCTCAGCTCCGCGCCCTGCACGCGCGCCTCGAACGTGTCGTCGTCGCCGAACCTGTGCATCAGCGTCGTCATCCACCAGGAGAAGCGCACCGCCTTCCAGACCCGCGCCAGGCAGGCCTGCGAATAGCCGTCGATCCCCGCGCTCGCGCCGCGCTTGCAGCGATCGATCAGCGCGCGGCTGAGGTAGCGCACGTCGGAAGCGGCGAGGTTGAGGCCCTTGGCCCCCGTCGGCGGCACGATATGGGCGGCGTCGCCGGCGAGGAACAGGCGGCCGCGCCGCAGCGGCTCGGCGACGAAGCTGCGCAGCGGGGCGATGCTCTTCTCGATCGCGGGGCCGCTCGTCATCGCGGCCGCCGCCTCGGGGCCGAGGCGCAGCTTCAGTTCGTCCCAAATGCGCTCGTCCGGCCAGTCCTCCAGCCGCTCGTCGACCGGGCACTGGATGTAGTAGCGGCTGCGCGTGTGCGAGCGCATGCTGGCGAGCGCGAAGCCGCGCGCGTGGCGGGCATAGATCAGTTCGTGCGAGCACGGCGGCACGTCGGCGAGGATGCCGAGCCAGCCGAACGGATAGACCCGCTCGAAGGTCTTCAGGTCGGCGGCGGGAATCGAGCGCCGGCCGACGCCGTGGAAACCGTCGCAGGCGGCGATGAAATCGCAGGCGAATTCCTGCTCGGCGCCGGCGACGCGGCAGGTCACGCGCGGCCTTTCGCCGTCGATATCGTGGAGCGCGACATCGGCCGCCTCGTAGAGCGCCGGCGCCCCGGCAGCCGCCCGCGCGTCGCCGAGATCGCGGGTCAGCTCGGTCTGGCCGTAGACCATGACCCGCTTGCCGCCGGTGAGGCCGGCCAGGTCGATGCGATGGCGCACGCCGTCGCAGGCGAGGGCGAAACCCTCGTGCGGCAGCCCCTCCCGGTGCATGCGCCCCCCGACGCCCGCCTCGTCGAGCAGGTCGACCGTGCCCTGTTCGAGAACGCCGGCGCGGATGCGCGCCTCGACATAGGCGCGGCTCTGGCGCTCCAGGATGACCGTGTCGACGCCCGCCCGCTGCAGCAATTGCCCGAGCAGCAGCCCGGCCGGACCGGCGCCGATGATGGCGACCTGCGTGCGCTGGACCATCGCGCCGGAACTCCGCGTCGGGCTGTGAAGCGAACGATCATTATCCGATATAAGAATCGGGGCTCCAAAGCCAGCGCGCCGCCTGTTCGGTTCAAATTCTCCGCCGTTTCCCCCTTTCGCGCGGGGCCGCCGCGCCTAAATGACAGGCATGCCGCGTAAGGCGGCCAATCAATGGTTCGGGTCCGGATTCGCCGCTTCGGGGCGCAGCCGGACGCCAGGGGAGAATTTGATGAATCTCGAGAAATACACCGAGCGCGCCAGGGGCTTCATCCAGAGCGCGCAATCGCTCGCGCTGCGCGAAGGCCACCAGCAGTTCACGCCCGAGCATCTGCTCAAGGTTCTGCTCGACGACGACCAGGGCCTTTCGGCTGGGCTGATCGACAAGGCGGGCGGGCGTTCGCGCGACGCCCTCGCGCAGGTCGAGCTCGCGCTCGCCAAGCTGCCCAAGGTGCAGGGCTCGGGCGCCGGCCAGCTCTATCTCGCGCCGACCACCGCGCGGCTGTTCGACAACGCGGAGAAGATCGCCCAGAAGGCGGGCGATTCCTTCGTCACCGTCGAGCGCCTGCTGCTCGCGCTGGCGATGGAGAAGGGCGCCGAGGCGGCCAAGATCCTCGCCGCCGCCGGCGTCTCCGCGCAGACGCTCAATCTGGCGATCGAGGATCTGCGCAAGGGCCGCTCGGCCGATTCGGCGAGCGCCGAGAACGCCTATGACGCGCTGAAGAAATATGCGCGCAACCTCACCGACGCCGCGCGCGCCGGCAAGCTCGATCCGGTCATCGGCCGCGACGAGGAAATCCGCCGCACGATCCAGGTGCTGTCGCGCCGGACCAAGAACAATCCGGTGCTGATCGGCGAGCCCGGCGTCGGCAAGACCGCGATCGTCGAGGGCCTCGCGCTGCGCATCGTCAACGGCGACGTGCCGGAATCGCTCAAGGACAAGAAGCTGCTCGCGCTCGACCTCGGGGCGCTGATCGCCGGGGCCAAATATCGCGGCGAATTCGAGGAGCGGCTGAAGGCCGTGCTCAGCGAGGTCGTCGCGGCCGAGGGCGGCGTGATCCTGTTCATCGACGAGATGCACACGCTCGTCGGCGCCGGCAAGAGCGAAGGGGCGATGGACGCCTCCAACCTTCTGAAGCCGGCGCTCGCGCGGGGCGAACTGCATTGCATCGGCGCGACCACGCTCGACGAATATCGCAAGCACGTCGAGAAGGACGCCGCGCTGGCGCGCCGATTCCAGCCGGTGTTCGTCTCCGAGCCGACGGTCGAGGACACGATCTCGATCCTGCGCGGGCTCAAGGACAAATACGAGCTGCACCACGGCGTCCACATCACCGACGCGGCGATCGTCGCGGCGGCGACGCTGTCGAACCGCTACATCGCCGACCGGTTCCTGCCCGACAAGGCGATCGACCTGGTCGACGAAGCCTCGTCGCGCCTGCGGATGCAGGTCGATTCCAAGCCGGAGGAGCTCGACGAGCTCGATCGGCGGGTCATCCAGCTCAGGATCGAGCAGGAGGCGCTGAAGAAGGAGAGCGACGCGGCGTCGAGGGAACGGCTGCTGAAGCTCTCCGCCGAGCTCGGCGACCTGCAGGAGAAGTCGGACACGCTGACCACGCGCTGGCGCGCGGAAAAGGACAAGCTCGGCGCGGCGCAGAAGCTGAAGGAGCAGCTCGAGGCGGCCCGCAACGATCTCGCCCAGGCGCACCGCAAGGGCGATTATCAGCGCGCGGGCGAACTCACCTACGGCGTCATTCCCGATCTCGAAAAGAAGCTGGCGGCGACCGAGGCGAAGGCCGGCGACAATCTCGTCGACGAGGCGGTGACGCCCGACATGGTCGCGCAGGTCGTCTCGCGCTGGACCGGCGTGCCGGTCGACAAGATGCTGTCGGGCGAGCGCGACAAGCTGCTGAGGATGGAGCGCGAACTCGCCAGGCGCGTCGTCGGCCAGGCCGAGGCGGTCACGGCGGTCGCCACGGCGGTGCGGCGCGCGCGCGCCGGGCTCCAGGATCCGAACCGGCCGATCGGCTCGTTCATGTTCCTCGGGCCGACCGGCGTCGGCAAGACCGAGCTCACCAAGGCGCTCGCCTCGTTCCTGTTCGACGACGACACCGCAATGGTGCGCATCGACATGTCCGAATATATGGAGAAGCACTCGGTCGCCCGGCTGATCGGCGCCCCGCCCGGCTATGTCGGCTACGACGAGGGCGGCGCGCTGACCGAGGCCGTGCGCCGGCGCCCCTACCAGGTCGTGCTGTTCGACGAGATCGAGAAGGCGCATCCCGACGTCTTCAACGTGCTGCTGCAGGTGCTCGACGACGGCCGGCTGACCGACGGCCAGGGCCGCACGGTCGACTTCCGCAACGTGCTGATCGTGATGACCTCGAACCTCGGTTCGGAATATCTGGTCAGCCAGAAGGAGGGCGAGGACACCAAGGCGGTCGAGAGCGAAGTGATGAACGTCGTGCGCGGCCATTTCCGCCCCGAGTTCCTCAACCGCGTCGACGAGATCATCCTGTTCCACCGGCTGCGCCGCGAGGACATGGCGGCGATCGTCGACATCCAGTTCCAGCGGCTCGCCAGGCTGCTGGAGGATCGCAAGATCACGCTCGAACTCGACGCCAAGGGCCGCCAGTGGCTCGCCGACAAGGGCTACGACCCGGCCTATGGCGCGCGACCGCTCAAGCGCGTGATCCAGAAGGCGGTCCAGGATCCGCTCGCCCAGCTGCTGCTCGCCGGCGAACTGGCCGACGGCGCGACGGTCAAGATCGGCGCGGCGCATGGCGCGCTGACGATCAACGGCAGGGCCGTCGGCGGCGAAGCCGCGGCCGAGGCGGCCAAGACCGGCAAGGCGGCGACCGTGCTGAACTTCCCCAAGGGCGGCTGAGCCGCCCTCTCCTTCCCCCGCCGAGCGGCAGCGGGAGGGGACCGACGGTTGCCGGGCCGTTGTGCGCCGGCGATTCGCAGTGACGCCGGCGCTGAACGCCGGCAGGCCGACGGGGCGTAGGCCGGCGATGCCGCGCGCCGGGCGGTCGACGACTAAGCCCGCCCCGCCGCGGTTGCCGGCCATGCCGGGCAGCAGGTCGCCGGTCACCGCCGCGCCGGTCCCGCCGCCGGTCGCGGCGACGAGGATGTCGGCCGGCCCGGCGACCGGCAGGGCGGCGAACAGGGCCAGATTGTCTGCGGGGCCGCAGTCGCAGGTCAACGTCATGGCGCGGCCCGCCGCGGCCGGGAGGGTCCCGCGAGGTCGACGGCGCCCGCCGCGGGCGCGGCCTCGCCCGCCCGCCACAGCAGATCCGCGCCGAGATCGCCGATCCGCGCCGCGCCCATCAGCCCCATCGCGCGATCGATCTCGCGGCGCAGGATTTCCAGCGCATGGGCGACGCCCGCCTCGCCGGCGACCGCCAGGCCCCACAGCTGCGGGCGCGCGATCAGGCAGGCGGTCGCGCCGAGCGCGAGCGCCTTGACGACATCGGCGCCGCGGCGGACGCCGCCGTCGAGCAGCAGCGGAATCGCGCCGTTCACCGCGTCGACGATTCGCGGCAGCGCGTCGAGGGTCGCGACCGCGCCGTCGAGCTGGCGGCCACCGTGGTTGGAGACGATCACGGCGTCGATTCCGCGCCGCGCCGCCTCGGCCGCCTCGGCGGGATGCAGCACGCCCTTCAGCAGCAGCGGGCCCTTCCACAGCCCGCGCAGCCAGTCGACGTCGCGCCAGGACAGGCCGGGGTCGAGCAGCGAACCCATCCGCCCGGCCAGACTCGCCAGATCGGCCGCCTCGCCTGGGCGCACGTAATTGGCGAAGGTGATGCGCGGCAGCTCGCGCCGCATCCGCAACAGCCAGGGCAGCTTGCCCGCCATCCCGGCCAGATCGCGCGCGCGAAACCGCGGCGGGATCGCAAAGCCGTTGCGGATGTCGCGCTCGCGGTTGCCGAGCAGCTGGTTGTCGATCGTCAGCACCAGGCCGTCATAGCCAGCGGCCTGCGCGCGCTCGACGAAGCTGCGGGTGAAGCCGCGGTCGCGATAGACGAAGACCTGCATCCAGCGCGGCGCCGCGCCCGCGGCGGCGAGGGCCTCGATCGTGCAGACCGAGGCGTGGCTGAGGCAATAGGCTGCGCCCGCCGCCGCCGCCGCGCGCGCGGCGGCGATCTCGCCGCCCGGCCAGAACAGGCCGGCGAGGCCGGTCGGACCGATGACGATGGGCAGAGCGAGCCGGCGGCCGAACAGCTCGACCGAAAGGTCGCGGGTCGCCGCGCCGTTGAGCGGGCGCGGGACCAGCGCGACATCGCCGAACGCCAGCTCGTTGCGGCGCAGCGTCGTCTCGTCCTCGGCGCCGCCGTCGGCGAAATCGAACACCGGCCGCGGCAACGCCCGCCGCGCGAGCGCGCGCAGCGCGGCGAGGCTGTAGGCGTCGCGCCGCCACGCCTCGGACGGGGCGGTCATCGTCGCGCGGGCCCGGCGACGGCGCCCAGATGGGTCGGCGCGCCGCCGCCGGGAACGCACAGGCGCCACAGCCGGCCGGCGAACGACGGCTCGGCGCTGGCGGCGAGCACGCCGGCGTCGGTGACCCACAGCGTCTGGCCGTCGAACACGCAATTGGTCGGCGCGCCGCCGCAGGCGATGAAGGCGAGCACGGCGCCGTCGGGCGCCAGCACGTGGAGGCCGCCGGCGACCAGGTCGGTGACCCAGATGCGCCCGTCGGCGCCGATCTTCAGCCCGTCGAGGATCGGATTGTCGCCCGGCATCCGGCCGAGATCCTCGATCGTCCCGTCGGGGCGGCGCCGGCGCACATGGCCGGTGTAGGATTCGTCCCAGACGATCGAGCCGTCCGGCTCGACCGCGACGCCGTTGGGAAACACCGGTTCGGGGAAGGCATGGACGATCGACGCCGCGCCGTCGGGCGCCAGCGCGTAGAGGAAGCTCGGGTCGGGGTCGGCGGGATTGTAGGTTCCCGGATCCGTGAAGACGAGCCGGCCGTCGGCCGCGAAGACGAGATCGTTGGGACCGTTGAGCCTGACCCCGGCGACCTCGGTCAGCAGGATCTCCGGCGCGCCGCCCTCGCGCACGCGCTGGATCGAGGCGACGGTCATTTCGGCGGCGCGCCAGGGCCCGCAGGTGCCGCCGTTCTGGCACAGGTACATCGCGCCGTCCGAACCGCGCACGCAGGAATTGGGCGCGCCCGTGACATGGGCGAACCGGCGCGCCGCGCCGTCGGCGCCGACGACGCTCAACTGGCTGCGGTAGCTCTCGACGAAGGCGAGCCGTCCGTCGGGCAATGGCGCGGGGCCCTCCGGCCAGCCGAGGCCGGACGCGACGAGCTCGGGCGGGCGCTTCGGCGCTTCCTGCATGGCGATCCTCCCGCCCGGCGCGCGGACCGGGCTGTTTGCGATCATCCCGGCATCGCCGTGGTCGCGACCGAACAATGGCGCAACCGCGGCGGCCGGGCAATCTCCGGCGGTCCCTGCGCGAGCCTTGACCCGCGCGCCGCTCCCCGGCGGTTTTGCGACCATGACCTTTCGGCGCGCAGCCCGGCCGATCTCGGCCGCATCGCGAAACCCTTTCGGTGCGGAAAAATTTGGAAATTCATTTCTCGGCCGATCGAGGGAAATCAGAGGGTTGCAGGCAAAAGGAAGCCGGCGCGGGGCTCTGCGGCGCGCCCCGTCCGGGGCCCCGCGCGCGGCGGCGCCGCGAGCCCCATCGCCCGACAAACCCCCTCGGTGCGGAAATGTTTGGAAATTCATTTCTCGGCCGATCGAAGGGAATCAGAGGGTTGCAGGCAAAAGGAAGCCGGCGCGGGGCTCTGCGGCGCGCTGCCGTCCGGCGCCCGGCGCGGAGCGGCTCCCCGAGCCGCATCGCCCGACAAATCCTTTCGGCGCCGAAATATTTGGAAATTCATTTCTCGGCCGATCGAAGGAAATCAGAGGGTTGCAGGCAAAAGGAAACCGGCGCGGGGCTCTGCGGCGCGCTCCCCGGCCGGATCGATCTCGCGCAAGGTCAGCGTCCGCCTGACGATCTGGCGGACCCGCCGGGGCGCCAGGTCCTCGCCTTCGGCGATCAAGTCATAGCTCCATCCGCGCTGCGCGCGCTCCATGATGCGACGCCGGCGGAGTTCCCGCTGGATCGCGCTGGCGGAGGCGGCGGCCCGGGACGCGGGGACGGCAGGGTCGGACCTGGCGGGGTCGGGCATTTCTGGGGCTCCTGTGAGGCTCGAATGATGGCACTATAGCCGATCATTCTGAATTTAGGAAGAACTATCTCAAGCTTCTGTTTTGCAGATGCCTCGGCGGACACCAAGCCTGATAGGGCGCGGGCGAGGCCCTCAGTTCAGCCGGTCCTTCAGCCCCGCTATGTCGCGCGTGACCAGTTCGGCGCCTTTCGGCGGCGCCGACCGCGCGGTCGGCGGCGGCGGCGCGCACGTCGGCGGCGGCCTGCGCCTCGGCCATTGCGATCTTGGCCTCGGCCTGGCGGGTGCGGCGGACGACGAAGTCGGCCATCCGCTCGGCGGTCTCGCGCGCGAGCTGCTCGGCCTGGGCGCGCGCGTCGGCGATGATCGCGGCGGCGCCCGCCTCGGCCTCGCGTGACTTCCGCTCGAAGCTGGCGAGCAGCGCGGTCGCCTCGTCGCGCAACTTGACGGCCTGGGCGAGTTCGTCGGCGATCGCCTTGCCGCGCGCGTCGAGCGACTTCAGGATCATCCGGTGGACGCCGAGATAGCCGAGCAGGCACAGGAAGACCAGAAAGCCCAGGGTGACGTAAAATTCGGCGTCGAACTCCATCGATCCGGCTCCCGGTCAGCGCGATTTGACGGCGGCGACCGCCGCCGCGATCGCCGCGGAATCGGCGGGGCGGCCGAGCACCCGCTCGAATATCGCCCCGGCGGCGTCGACGGCGATGCTCTCGACGTTGCTCATCGCCCGCGCCCGCGTCGCCGCGATCTGGCTCTCGGCGGCGGCGAGCTTGGCGGCGAGTTCGGCCTCGAGCGCCTTGCGCTTGGCCTCGGCCTCGGCGGCGAGCCGGTCGCGCGCCTCCTGCGCCACGCCCTGCGCGCGAAGCCGCGCGTCGGCGAGCGTCTTCTCATGGGCGGCGGCGGCCGCGTCGGCCTGCTGCTGCATCGCGGCCGCGTCGTCGAGATCTTTGGCGATGCGCGCCTTGCGCTGTTCGATGATCGCGCCGATCTTCGGCAGCGCGACCTTCGACATCACGTAGTAGAGCCCGCCGAACGTGATCGCCAGCCACAGCAGCTGGGAGGGGAAGGTCGAGGACTCGAACGGCGGAAAGGCGGCGTGGCCGCCCGCCTCGTGGCCGACTTCGCTCTGCGTCGGCTTTGCGGGTTCGCTCATCTCTGTTCAACGCCCCAGTCGCTTCGACACCCCAACCAAGCGGCGGGCGCGCGCCGCGCCCGCCCGCTCCAGCGGTCCGACGGTCGCGCGTCAGACGGCGAACAGCAGCAGGAACGAGATCAGCAGCGCGAAAATGCCGAGCGCCTCGGTCACCGCGAAGCCGAAGATCAGCCGGCCGAACTGGCCTTCCACCGCGGAGGGATTGCGCAGCGCGCCATTGAGGAACTGGCCGAACAGCGTGCCCACGCCGATCGCCGCGGCGCCGGTGCCGATCGCGGCGAGCCCTGCGCCGATGTATTTGGCTGCTACGGGATCCATAAAGAAACTCCTCTGGTCGATTCTCGCATGGTGGAAACGGGCCGGTCAGTGACCGGGATGAAGCGCCTCGCCGAGGTACATGCAGGTCAGCATGGCGAAGACATAGGCCTGGAGGAACGCGACCAGCAATTCGAGCGCGTCGAGGCCGATCGTCATCGCGAACGGCAGCACCGCGACCGTCTTGGTCAGGGCGCCCGCGCCGAGCAGCATCACCACGAAGCCGCCGAACACGTTGAGCGTGATGTGGCCGGCGAGCATGTTGGCGAACAGACGCACGGAATGGCTGATCGGGCGCGACACGAACGAGATGATCTCGATCATCACCACCAGCGGCAGGATGTACCACGGCACGCCGGAGGGCACGAAAATCTTGAAGAAACCCAGGCCGTTCTCCTTGATGCCGAAGAAGATGACGGTGAGGAACACCAGCAGCGCGAGCGAGACGGTGACGATGATGTGGCTGGTCACGGTGAAGGCGTGCGGCACCAGCCCGACGAGATTGCAGGCGAGGATGAACATGAACAGGCAGAACACGAACGGGAAGAACTTCATGCCGTGCTCGCCCGCCGCCGAGCGCACCATGCCGGCGACGAATTCATAGGCCATTTCCGCCAGCGCCTGCATGCGGCCGGGAACCCCGGCGCCGCCGTTGGCGCCGACCAGCATCAGGCCGATCACCAGGCCGACGGCCAGCGCCATGTACAGCGACGAATTGGTGAAGGAGAAATCACGGCCGGCGATCTCGATCGACACCAGTTTCGAGATTGAGAATTGCTCGATCGGATTGATCGCCGGTCCGGCTGGTGTGGCCACGTGTCCTAGTCCTCGTCCTCGTCCGCCCCGGGCGGCGCTCCGCGGTCCGCCCCTGCAGGAGCGCTCCCGCCTACAGGCGGGGGCCCGGCCTGTCCATCCCCAGTCGAAT
>JBEKZS010000101.1:0-16454 GCA_049509635.1 Roseiarcus sp. | reverse complement strand
TGTATTTGCGCTCTCGTTTCAGTAGACAGCGTGATTTTAATCACGCCCGAAGATTTCAGTTTTTCAACTAGATCTACAATCTCAACGGAATTTACGGAAATACCTTTGTTTTTCCAGTAATCCTTGGGTAATAACGCGATACCGCTGACTTGTGCACTGAAAGTGTTACCCGTTTTGACGTCAGAGAAAACAAATTTAGCCGGTCCGCTCAGTCCGGCATAGTTCTTGACCTCTTGAGGAAACCACTGGCCGGAAACCCGGTAATTACCTACAATATCTAGCGATTCGAACGGAACCCCCTGATCCGCTGGTTGAGGCTGTTTAAGCGTTTCCGTTTGCGTCTGATTTATCGAGGCGCTGACATGTGCGGGCACTATGCAGATTTTATCAATGCTCCCGCACATAAGCATACGGAGTAAATCTTCCGTTCTTTGCTTCGCAAAACGATCAATGCATTCGGTGACAACAGTGGAATTGATATCCGTACCGAGACTTGGGAAACCGTCGAGTTTACATTGTGCATCGCGGAAATCGATCCATTTCCGTTGCGCTGTCACCAGAACCTTTGTTGCATCGGGGGATGTTTTAAGTTTCGACATTACCTTGCGATAGATGCGATTGAGCTTTTCATCCAGAGACGCAGCGGATTTCTGCACGCAAATATTCCACGCAACGTAATCGCTAGCACTATCGCAATCGTCAGAATTACCAAGAGCTACTGATGCGGCGGACAGATAAAGAAAAATCGCAGAGATTGCGCTCAAAAAGGCGCGCCAGAAAAATCGAAAGACGACGCGTAGGCGAATGAACTTCCGTTCGCCGGTCGTCTGAGTCGCCGATCTCAATGCCAACTCAATCAAGGTAGGCTCCTAGGGCAATCCCGCAGCCATGTGGATGCGGCATTTAGGTTCCAGAACGGAATGCCTAGGCTCTGGGCATGTGGCGGCAGAAAAACAAAACCGCACAAAACTTTGAGGCGCTCACCAATTCGTCGGCACGTCTCACGAGCACCCCGTCGTCCCCCCGCAAGTCTCGCATTTCAGGCACGTCCCGTTGCGCACCATCGTGAAATTCCCGCATTCGGGACAGGCCTCGCCGACATAGCCCTGCATCCGCGCCTGCGCGCGCTTGTCGGCCTCCGATTCGCGCGCCGCGGCGAAGGCCACGCCGCCGAGCGCGGCTGGGGACTCGTCGACGTAGCCCGCCACATCGCCCTTCAGCGCGGTCGCGCCCTGGGTCGCCCAGCCATGGGCGCCCGCCCCTGCCCCGCCCGCCTCGCCGCCCGCGCCGCCATGGACCAGCATCAGCTTGTCCGCCTTCGCGCGCACCAGCCCCTTGGAGACCACCGAAGCGCGGGCGCCCTGATCGGGCGCCTTACTCTGGTCGACCCCGCCGCCGAGCGCGTCATGGGCGAGGTCTTCGGGCGCGACATGGGCGAGGTCGTTGCGGCCGAGGTAGGAGATCGCGAGTTCGCGGAAGACATAGTCGAGGATCGAGGTCGCGTTCTTGATCGCGTCATTGCCCTGGACGAGGCCGGCCGGCTCGAAGCGGGTGAAGGTGAAGGCCTCGACATATTCCTCGAGCGGCACGCCATATTGCAGGCCGAGCGAGATCGCGATCGCGAAATTGTTCATCAGGCTGCGGAAGGCGGCGCCTTCCTTGTGCATGTCGATGAAAATCTCGCCGAGCCGGCCGTCCTCGTATTCGCCGGTGTGCAGATAGACCTTGTGGCCGCCGACGGTCGCCTTCTGGATGTAGCTCTTGCGCCGGTTGGGCAGCCGCTCGCGCTCGCGCTGGCGCTCGACCCGCTCGATGATCCGCTCGACGATTCGTTCGGCGACCGCGGCGGCGCGCGCGGGCGTGTTGGCGGCGACGATCGCCTCGACCGCGTCGACCTCCTCGTCCTCGTCATTGTCGATCAGTTGCGAATTCAGCGGCTGCGACAGCTTGGAGCCGTCGCGGTAGAGCGCATTGGCCTTCAGCGCCAGCCGCCAGGACATCATATAGGCGTCCTTGCAATCCTCGACCGTCGCGTCATTGGGCATGTTGATCGTCTTGGAGATCGCGCCCGAGATGAACGGCTGCGAGGCCGCCATCATGCGGATGTGGCTCGCCACCGACAGATAGCGCTTGCCGGTGCGCCCGCAGGGATTGGCGCAGTCGAACACGCCGTAATGGGCGGGTTTCAGGTGGGGCGCGCCCTCGACCGTCATCGCGCCGCAGACATGGATGTTGGCGGCCTCGATCTCGGCCCTGGTGAAGCCGAGCTGGGACAAGAGGTCGAAGCCCGGCTCCTCCAGCTTCTCCGCCGGGATTTTCAGGGCGCCGGTGAGGAAATCGGCGCCGAGCGTCCATTTGTTGAACACGAACCGCAGGTCGAAGGCGCCGGCGAGCGCGGCGTCGACCTTGGCCAGCGCCGCCGAATCGAAGCCCCTGGCGCGCAGGCTCGCATGGTTGATCCCCGGCGCCTGGCCGAGCGAGGCGTGGCCGACCGCATAGGCCTCGATCTCGGCGATATGCGATTCGTGATAGCCGAGCGCGCGCAGGGCCTCGGGCACGGCGCGGTTGATGATCTTGAAATAGCCGCCGCCGGCGAGCTTCTTGTGCTTGACCAGGGCGAAATCGGGCTCGATCCCGGTCGTGTCGCAATCCATGACGAGGCCGATCGTCCCGGTCGGGGCGACCACCGAGACCTGGGCGTTGCGATAGCCGTGCTGCGCGCCGAGGGCGAGCGCCTCGCGCCAGACCCGGCGCGCGGCGTCGGAGAGATCGGCCCAGGCGGCGCCGGCCCTGGCGAGCGAGGCATGGTCGAGCGGGGTCGGGGCGACGCTGAGCCCGTCATAGCCTGCAGCCTCGCCCTCGGCGGCGCGCGCATGGTTGCGGATCACCCGCAGCATCGCCGCCGCATTCGGCTTGTGGCCGGGAAAGGCGCCGAGCTTGGCCGCCATGACCGCCGAGGCCGCGTAGGCGCCGCCGGTCATGATCGCCGACAGCGCGCCGCAGATCGCCCGGCCCTCGTCGCTGTCGTAAGCAATCCCGCACGACATCAGCAGCCCGCCGATATTGGCGAAGCCGAGCCCCAGCGTGCGGTAGTCGTAGGAATTGCGCGCGATCTCCTTCGAGGGGAACTGCGCCATCGTCACCGAGATTTCGAGCGTCAGCGTCCACAGCCTGACCGCATGCTCGAGCGAGGCGACGTCGAAGCGCCGGGTGACGGGATCGCGGAACTGCAGCAGGTTCAGCGAGGCGAGATTGCAGGCGGTGTCGTCGAGGAACATGTATTCCGAGCACGGGTTCGAGGCGCGGATCGGCCCCGACGCCGGGCAGGTGTGCCAGTCGTTGATCGTGGTGTGATATTGCAGGCCGGGATCGGCCGAGGCCCAGGCGGCGTAGCCGATCTTGTCCCAGAGTTCGCGCGCCTTCAGCGTCTTGTGGACCTTGCCGTCGAGCCGGCGGGTCAGGCGCCAGTCGGCGTCGTTCTCGACCGCCTGCAGGAAGGCGTCGGCGACGCGCACCGAATTGTTGGAGTTCTGGCCGGAGACGGTCAGATAGGCTTCCGAATCCCAGTCGGTGTCATAGGCGTCGAATTCGATATGAGCGAAGCCCTGGCGGGCGAACTGGATGATCCGCTTGATCATCCCGTCGGGCACTTCGTTGCGCCGCGCCGCCTTGACCTCGCGCTTCAGCGCGGGGTTCTTGTCGACGTCGAAGCAATCGTCGCCCGAGCCCTCGCAATTGACGCAGGCCTTGAGGATCGCCTTGAGATGGCGCCGGACGATCCGCGAGCCGGTCACCAGCGCGGCGACCTTCTGCTCCTCCTTGACCTTCCAGTCGATATAGGCCTCGATGTCGGGATGGTCGATGTCGACGACGACCATCTTGGCGGCGCGCCGGGTGGTGCCGCCCGACTTGATCGCGCCGGCGGCGCGATCGCCGATCTTGAGGAACGACATCAGGCCGCTCGAGCGGCCGCCGCCCGAAAGCTTCTCGTTCTCGCCGCGCAGCGCCGAGAAATTGGAGCCGGTGCCCGAGCCGTATTTGAACAGCCGCGCCTCGCGCACCCACAGATCCATGATGCCGCCCTCGTTGACGAGGTCGTCGGCGACCGACTGGATGAAGCAGGCGTGCGGCTGCGGATGCTCGTAGGCGGACTTGGATTTCACCAGCCTGCCGGTCTCGAAATCGACGTAGAAATGGCCCTGCCCCGGGCCGTCGACGCCATAGGCCCAGTGCAGGCCGGTGTTGAACCATTGCGGCGAATTGGGCGCCGCCATCTGGCGCGCGAGCATGAAGCGCGTCTCGTCCCAATAGGCGCGCGCGTCCTCCTCGCCCTGGAAATAGCCGCCCTTCCAGCCCCAATAGGCCCAGGCCCCGGCGAGCCGGTCGAACACCTGGCGGGCGGAGGTCTCGGGGCCGGCGCGCTCGTTCCTCGGCAGCGATTCGAACGCCGCCTCGTCCGGGACCGAGCGCCAGAGGAACGCGGGGACGCCGGTCTCCTCGACCCGCTTCAGCCGCGCCGGCACCCCCGCCTTGCGAAAATATTTCTGCGCGAGCACGTCGGCGGCGACCTGGCTCCAGCCGGCGGGAACCTCGATGTCGTCGAGCGCGAACACGATCGAGCCGTCGGGATTGCGGATCTCGCTCCGCGTCCGCTGGAAATCGATCAGGGCGTAGGGGGAAACCTCAGCCTTGGTGTAGCGCCGCTCGATCCGCATTTGCTCATTTCCCCAATCGGGCGGACGCAGAACCGCCCGGGCCGCGCCGCGGCCCTTCCGGCTTCCGATCCGCCTGTCCGGACATGCCCGAGCCGCGTCCCGCGGCAACCCGTCCCGCCGCTTCTCGAGCGGCGCGAACATTACGCTTTCGTGACACAGTCGTCAACAATTTGTGCCGCCGCACAGCGAGAACACAACATATTGTGTATGCACATGATTAATCAGGGGTTCACGCCGGCCGCGCCTTGACAGGATCGGCCGAGTCGGCCAGCGCGCGCAAGCCCAAAAAATCGAAGCCGCGACGCTGCCGGCTCGGCGACTCCGAAGCCCCTGCTGCGCGCTGGACAGGCCCGGCGCGCCTCGCCATAGTCGCCAACGCGAAAACGTGCGGCGCGGCGCCGAGACGACCGGGGCAGTCCCTCATGAAGCTGTTCTTCCTGCGCTTCTTCACCTGGTGGAGCGGCGCGACCTTCGGCACGCTGCTGCACACGCGCCGGCACGGCGAATTCGTCGGGACCGACGAATTCGGCAACCGCTATTACCAGACGCGCGGCGGCGCGATCGATCCGGCGCTCGGCTTCGTGCGGCGCTGGGTGATCTACAACGGCCAGTCCGAGGCCTCGATGACTCCGCCCGGCTGGAACGGCTGGCTGCACCAGACGGTCGATGCGCCGCCGAGCGCGGAGACCTATGCGCCGCGCGAATGGGAACGGCCGCACCAGGGCAATTTGACCGGCACGCCGCTCGCCTATCGCCCGGCGGGCTCGACGCTGCGCAGCGGCCGGCACGCGCCGTCCGAGGGCGATTACGAGGCCTGGACGCCGGGCGGCTGAGCGCCGCTAGCGCGAAGGCGAGTGCGCGCCTTCATCCGGCCTCGCTTTGACCCGGGCGGGGCGCGTGCTATGGGGCGCGACATCGAGCCGCGGCGGGTCAAGAACAAGCAATGAATGTGATAATACGCGGCGCCGCCGCCTCACTGCTCGTCGGCGCGGCGCTCGTCGCGGGCCCGGCGCGCGCCGACCGGATCCGGCAGCCGACCGTGGTTTTCGCCGGCCTCGACAAGATCACCGGGCGAATCATATCGTTCGAGGTGGCGATCGACGAGACCGTCCAGTTCGGCTCGCTCGAGATCACGCCGCGCGTCTGCTACACGCGCCCGCCGACCGAGGCGCCGCGCACCGACGTGTTCGTCGAAGTCGACGAGGTCACCGAGAAGCACACGTTCAACCGGCTGTTCACCGGCTGGATGTTCGCCTCCAGCCCGGGCCTGCACGGCATCGAGCATCCCGTCTACGACATCTGGCTGACCGACTGCAAAGGCTCGACCCAGATCATCCCCTCGCCGCCCGAGGAATCCGCGGCGCCCGAGGCGGCGCCGCCCGACGCCGAGCCCGGCGCCGCCCCGGCCGGCGACGCCAAGCCGCCGCCGCCGCCGCCGCCCAAGAAGCGCAAGCAGGCCGCCGCCCCGGTCGAGGCGACGCCGCTGCGCGCCGCGCCCGACCCCAGCGTCGCAACCCCGTCCGGCCAGCGCGGCGGCGTCGTGCGGCGCTTCTTCCCGACCGACGATCCGCCGATCCCGCCCGGCAACGTCGGCCAGTGAGACGAGGCGAGCCGCCGCTACGCCCGTTCGCCGCCGTAAGGGGGGCGCGGAATTGCGGCATGGGCGGCGCGCAGCGCGGCCGACCAGCGTGCGCGCAGGTCGCGGAAGTAGGGATCGGACGCCTCGATCCGCTCGTCGACCTCGAAGCGGTGGATATCGCGGCGGATGACCGCGACGTCGATCGGCAGCCCGACGCCGAGGTTGGACATCAGCGTCGAATCCATCGACACGAGGCCGATCTTCAGGGCGTCGTAGAGGTCGCTCCTGAACGTGACCGCGCGGTCGAGAATCGGCTTGCCGTATTTGTGCTCGCCGATCTGGAGATAGGGCGCGTCCGCGGTGCATTCGATGAAATTGCCCGCCGAATAGATCATGAACAGCCGCGGCCGCTCGACGCCGATCTGTCCGCCGACCAGAAACGAGACCCGGAACGCCACGCTCGACTGTTCATAGGCGTCGGAATCGACGCGCCTGACCTGGCGCACCGCGCGGCCGACGAGCTGGGCCGCCGCGTACATCGTCGGCGCCTCGTCGATTCGGTTGACGACCGAATGTTCGTGGGCGGGCGATTCCTCGCTGTCGACGCCTTCGGCGAGCAGATTGAGCACGTTCTGGGTGGCCGAGAGATTGCCCGCCGTGGCGATGGCGATCGCATGGCGCCCCTCGCCGTGGAACAGATGCAGCTTGCGGAACGTCGATATGTCGTCGAGTCCCGCGTTGGTTCTGGTGTCGGCGATCATGACCAGGCCGTCGGCCACCAGAATCCCACAGCAATAGGTCATCGATTCGCTCCGACGCCGACCCTAGCCCGACGGCGCGCGCGCCGATACGGGCGGCGCCGGGTCGCGTCGAATATCGCCGGGAGCGCTCAGCCCTGGCTCTGGCTCTGGCTCTGGCCATGCCAGGGCGCCTCGCCGATTTCGAGGGAAACGGCGAGCGTCTCGCTGCCGAAGCCGGCGCGCGCGCCCCGGATCGGCGCGGCGCTGTGATAATCGAAGCCGACGGCGACGCGCACGTAGTGCTCGTCGGCGCAGGTGTCGTTGGCGGCGTCGAACGCGACCCAGCCGAGATCCGGCACGAAGGCTTCCGCCCAGGCATGGCCGGCGTTCTGGGCGGCGCCGTCCGGGCGCACGAGATAGCCGCTCACGTAGCGCGCGGGGATCCCCAGCCAGCGCGCGCAGGCGACGAAGATATGGGCGAAATCCTGGCACACGCCGCGCCGCAGCGCGAAGGCCTCGGCCGCGGTCGTCGTCGAGAAGGTGGATGTCGCGTCGAAGGTCATGGTCTCGTGGATGGCCCCCATCAGCGGGTGCAGGCGGTCGAGCGTCCCGCTTCGGCCTCCCGCCGCCGCTTCGGCGAATTTGCGCAGCGCGCCGTTCGCCTCGGCCAGATGCGCGGCGCGCAGATAGATGTCGGGCGGGAGCGGCTCGACCGAGCCGCGCACGACGCCGACCGTGTCGAAGGTCTCGATCTCGCCCTCGGCGATGACCCCGATCCGCTCGACAGGCCCGGAATGCGAGAAGGAATGCACGATGTTGCCGAGCGAATCCTCGCCCTGGCGCAGCGCGCAGTCGATGTCGGTCGATACGCGCCAGCGAACGACATATTGCGCCTCGAAGCTGCGCGGCGTCAGCCGCAGCACCTGGATGATCGAGCGCGCGGGGGGCGCATAGGCATAAGAGGTTTCGTGCGAAATCCTGATCCGCATCGCGCGCGCTCGTTTCCGTTGGCTGGTGATTTTCGAGCGGCCGCTCCCGCGCCGCCGGCGCCCGCCCTCGAAACCGGCGCGCCGTCGTTCGAGGCCGTCCGCTAGGTGAACAAATATTGCTCCGAAATCGTGGTCGCCAGCCGCGCGTTGTCGACGAGAAAGCCGGTGATGAATTCGTGCAGCCCGCTCTGGAAAATCTCCGACATGGTCGCGCGCTCCAGGCGCGACAGCATCGCGCGCGCCTGCCGCTGGGAGGCGCCGCTGCGGCCGTCCTCGCGCGAGAGCGAATCGAGCGAGCGGTCGATGCTCTCGTAACAGGCGATCAGGGAGCGCGGCATCGCCGGCTTGAGGATGAGGAGATCGGCGATCAGCCAGGGCTTGACCCGGTCGCGATAGACCCAGTGGTAGGACGTCGTCGCCGAAACCGCGCGCAGGATCGCCACCCATTGGAAATAATCGAGCGACCCCCCGACCTCCTCGTCCTTGGGCAGCAAGAGATGATATTTCACATCGAGCAGCCGCGCGGTGTTGTCGGCGCGCTCGACGAAAATTCCCAGGCGGTTGAACCAATAGGCGTCGTTGCGCAGCATGGTCCGGTAGCAGGAGCCGTCGAAGTCGAGCGAGGCCTTCTTCACGTAGTCGAGGAAGCGGGCGAGCGATTCGCGGTCGAACTCCCCGGCGACGCGGCGCCGCGATTCGAAGCGCTTGAGTTCGAGCCAGGCGTCGTTGATCGCCGTCCAGGTCTCGGCGGTCAGCGCCGTGCGGACGGCGCGTCCGGTGGCGCGGGCGTTTTCCAGGCAATTGCAGATCGAGGACGGATTGGTTCGGTCGAAGGTCAGAAATTCGACCGCCGCCGGCTCGTCGAGACGTTCGTGCGAGGCGAGGAATGCGTCGAGGGCGCCGACCGAGGAGAGCGCGCCTTCCCATTCCGCCATGTCCTCGGGACCGGACTTGGGCAGGATTTCGAGCCGCAGCGTCGCCTCGATCGTCCGGGCGGTGAAATCGGCGCGCTCCATCGAGCGCGCGAGCCAGAACAGATTGTCCGCGGTGCGCGCCAGCATGGGTCAGGCGCTCCCCCGCGGGGGCGGATCGTCGTCGACGATCCAGGTGTCCTTGGTGCCGCCGCCCTGGCTCGAATTGACCACCAGCGATCCCTCGGTCAGGGCGACCCGGGTCAGCCCGCCCGGCACGATTTTCACCCCGTTGGTTCCCGACAGGCAGAACGGCCGGAGGTCGACGTGGCGGGGCGAAACGCCGCTCTCGAACGAGGCCGGACAGGTCGACAGCGCCAGCGTCGGCTGGGCGATGAAATTGGCGGGATCGGCCTTCAGCTTGGCGGCGAATAGATCGCGCTGGGCGGCGCTGGCGTGCGGACCGACCAGCATGCCGTATCCGCCGGAGCCGTTGACCTCCTTGACGACGAGATCGCCGAGGTTGTCGAGCACGTGGGACAGCGCCGCCGGCTCGCGGCACCGGAAGGTCGGGACGTTCTGCAGCAGCGGATCCTCGCCGAGGTAGAATTTGATGATCTCAGGCACATAGCTGTAGAGCGCCTTGTCGTCGGCGACGCCGGTGCCGACTGCATTGGCGATGGTCACATTGCCCGCCAAATAGGCGCCCATGAGGCCGGGCACCCCGAGCATCGAGCCGGGATTGAAGACCAGAGGGTCGAGGAAATCGTCGTCGACGCGCCGATAGACGACATCGACCCGTTGCGGGCCGCGCGTGGTCCGCATGAACACGACGTCCTCGGACACGAACAGGTCGCGGCCCTCGACCAGTTCGACGCCGAGCTTGTCGGCGAGGAACGAATGCTCGTAATAGGCTGAGTTGAACGGTCCGGGCGTCAGCAGCACGATCACCGCCTCGCCATAGCCGGCGCGCGGCGCGACCGAGCGCAGGCACGACAGCAGCGCGTCGGGATAGTCGTCGACCGGGGCGACGCGATGCTTGGCGAACAGATCGGGCATCAGCCGCATCGTCACTTCGCGGTTCTCGAGCATGTACGAGACGCCAGACGGCGTGCGCGCATTGTCCTCCAGCACGTAGAACACGTCCGGGTCGACGCGCACGATGTCGATTCCGGCGATGTGGACCCAGATGTCATGGGGCGCGCGGCGGCCGATCATCTCGGGCCGGTAATAGGGATTGCGCAGGATCAACTCGGGCGGGATCAGGCCCGCCTTGAGGATCGCGCGCGCGCCATAGACGTCGCGCAGGAACAGGTTCAGCGCGTTGACCCGCTGGACGAGGCCGGCTTCGAGCCGGCTCCATTCCGCGCGCGAGATCAGCCTGGGAATGATGTCGAACGGGATGAGCCGCTCCGCGGCGTCCTTGTCGCCATAGACCCCGAACGTGATGCCGATGCGGCGAAACATATATTCGGCCTGTGCGCGGCGCGCCGCCAGCACGTCCGCCGGCGTCTGCTCGAGCCAGTCCTCGATATGCCGATAGAGGGGACGGACATCCTGCTTCTCCAGACCCATTTCGTCGAAGAAGTGCGGCGCCGCCATTCAAAAACCCCTCGAAAGGGACCCGATCCGGGCCAAACCTAGCAAAAGCCATACCGTCGCGACGCGCGCCGGCCGCCCGCTCATCGCCCGAGATGGGCGAGGGCCTCGCAGCCGCGCATCGGCCTGGCCGCCGGCCAGGCGCCGAAATCGGCCTCGATCGTGAGCGCCTGCGCCAGCATTTGCAAGTAGTCGTCGCGGCTGACTTCGATCGCGCCGAGGCTCGCCAGATGCGGGGTGACGAATTGCGTGTCGAGCAGCCGGTAGCCGCCGAGCCTCAGGCGCGCGACGAGATGGGCGAGCGCGACCTTGGACGCGTCGCGCGCCAGATGGAACATGCTCTCGCCGAAGAAGGCGGCGCCGAGCGAAACGCCATAGAGCCCGCCGACCAGCGCGCCCTCCGCGTAGACCTCGATCGAATGGGCGCGGCCGGCCTCGAACAGCTCGCGGTAGAGCCGCCGGATCTCGGCGTTGATCCATGTCTTGTCCCGGCTCGCGCAGGCGGCGACGACCTCGTCGAACCGTCCGTCGGCGCGCACCTCGAATCGATCCGAGCGCACGGTCCTGACGAGGCTGCGCGAAAGGACGAGGCCGTCGATCGGAAAAATCCCGCGCTCCTTCGGGTCGACCCAGAACAGGGTCGCCGAATCGCCGCTCTCGGCCATCGGGAACATGCCGATCGAATAGGCCCGCAGCAGGATATCGGCGGTGATTTCGAAGGAATGGGCCGGGCGCGACATGCTCCGATCGTGCGGCGGGGAACCGGCGCGGTCAAGCGCAATGGCGTCCCCACCGGCCGGCCGGACCGCGCCGGCCGCCGGGGGCATGGACCCGGCTCGGTATCGGGCGAGGGCGGGCCGGCGGCCTTTGCCCGCTCCCGACGATATGCGAGCATGCGGGGCCTTCAGGGAGGAACGACATGAGCGATCAGGAACCCGGATTTTCGACGCTGTCGATCCATGCCGGCGCGCGGCCCGATCCGACGACGGGGGCCAGGACGACGCCGATCTACCAGACCACGGCGTTCGTGTTCGACGACGTCGACCACGCCGCCTCGCTGTTCGCCCTGCAGGCGTTCGGCAACATCTACACACGGATCACCAATCCGACGACCGCGGTGCTCGAGGAGCGCGTCGCGGCGCTCGAAGGCGGCCCCGCGGCGCTCGCGGTCGCCTCGGGCCACGCCGCGCAGGCGATCGTGTTCCATTCGCTGCTGCGGCCCGGCGATGAATTCATCGCTTCGACCAAGCTCTACGGCGGCTCGATCAACCAGTTCAACCACGCGTTCAAGAGCTTCGGCTGGCAGGTGAAATGGGCCGATCCGGACGAGCCCGGCTCGTTCCAGGCCGCCCTGACCGAGCGGACGCGGGCGATCTTCATCGAGTCGATCGCCAATCCCGGCGGGGTCGTCACCGACATCGGAGCGATCGCGGCGGTCGCGCGGGGCGCCAATGTCCCGCTGATCGTCGACAACACGCTCGCCACGCCGTGGCTGATCCGCCCGATCGAGCACGGCGCCGACATCGTCGTCCATTCGGCGACCAAATATCTCGGCGGCCACGGCAATTCGATGGGCGGGGTGATCGTCGACGGCGGCTCGTTCGCCTGGGCGGGCGATGCGCGCTACCCCATGCTGTCGGCGCCGCGGCCCGAATATAACGGGATCGTCCTGTCCGAGACGTTCGGCAATTTCGCGTTCGCGATCGCCTGCCGCGTCCTGGGCCTGCGCGATCTCGGACCGGCGATTTCGCCGTTCAACTCGTTCCTGATCCTCACCGGAATCGAGACGCTGTCGCTGCGCATGCAGCGCCATTGCGAAAACGCGCTCGCCGTCGCGCGACATCTGGAGAGCCACGAGAAGGTCGGCTGGGTCTCCTATGCCGGCCTGCCCGGCAACCGCTACCACGAGCTCGCCCAGAAATACTGCCCGAAGGGCGCCGGCGGCGTGCTCACCTTCGGCGTCAGGGGCGGCTACCAGGCGGGGATCGCGCTGGTGCGCAATCTCAAGCTGTTCTCGCATCTGGCCAATATCGGCGACACCCGCTCGCTGGTGATCCACCCGGCCTCGACCACCCACCGCCAGCTCAGCGACGCCCAGAAGACCGCGGCCGGCGCCGGGCCCGACGTGGTGCGGCTGTCGATCGGGATCGAGGACGCCGCCGACCTGATCGCCGATCTCGACGAGGCGCTGGCGGGATAGGCGGCGCGATCGTTCCCGCCCCGGCGCGCCCTCGGAGATCCTCAGTCCGGCCAGAACGCGTCATCCACGATCTGATCGAACGACCAGGGGCAGATCGCGCGAAACGCGCCGGCGTCGAGGCCGGTTTCCCGCTGCGCGACGAGCGAGGCGACCCGGTAGGCGTCGGCGATCGCCGCGGCGGTCAGGCTCTTCAGACTTGGATTGTCGGCGAGATGGCTCGTGACCTGGATGCGCTGCTCCGCGACGCCGAGACGCCAGCTCCGGCTCCGCAAATTGGGCTGGAAACGCCATTTGAGGAGGTGGAGCAGCAGGACGGTGAGGCGGCTGACCATTTCGCGCTTTTCGGTCCTGCCCATGCTCTCGATTTCCTCGGCGATATGGGCGAGGTCCGCCTCGGCGACTTTGCCGGCGCGCAGCAACGCGGCCTGATGGTTCGCCCAGGCGTAGAAATCCCGATCGTAATCGTCATCGGTCGCGACGCGCTTCGACATGCCGGCAGACTATCCGAGAAATCGGCGGCCGAGAAGGATCGGCGCCGTGCGCCACCTGATCATCCCACCAGGGGGAGCGCCCCGGCCTGCGCGGTCGCCCGCCAATGCGCGACCGCCATGCCGAACAGCAGCATCGCGAAGGCCTGATGCAGCAGCCCCGCCCAGATCGGCACCACCAGCAGCAGCGCGACGACGCCGATCGCGCCCTGCCCCAGCGCGAGCGCGCCGACGCCTAGCGCGCGGCGGGCGAGCGCGGTTCCCGGCGCCGCGCGCAGGGCGGCGAGCGCCTGGGCGAGCGCGAGCGCCACGACGAGATAGGCGAGCGCGCGGTGCTGGAACTGCACGGTGGTCACGTCCTCGGTGAGGCTGCGCCACCACGGCGCGAGGCCGAACAGCCCTTCGGGGACGAGCCGGCCGTCCATCAGCGGCCAGCTGTTGTAGGTCAGGCCCGCGCGCAGGCCGGCGACCAGCGCGCCGAGCCCGATCTGGCAGAACACGAGCAGGCAGACGAGCCCAGCGAGGACGGCGAGGCGCGGATGCGGCGCCGCGCGCGGGCGCCGGCGCAGCTCGACCGCCGCCCACAGCAGCGCGCCGAACGTCGCCGTCGCTATCATGAGATGGACGGCGAGCCGGTCTTGCGCGACTTCGACCCGTTCGCTGAGGCCGGAGGCGACCATCCACCAGCCGACGATCGGCTCGAGCGCGAGCAGGCCGGTCGCGATGAGGATCGGCCGTCCGACCGGGCCGGCGAGCCGCCCCTGCCGCCAGAACCACAGCAGCGGCAGCAGGAACGCCGCGCCGATGATCCGCGCGAGCAGCCTATGCGCCCATTCCCAGTAGTATATCGTCTTGAAGCCGTCGAGCGTCATGTCGCGATTGAGCCGGGCATATTGCGGAATCTCCCGATAGCGGGCGAATTCGTCCTGCCAGGCGGCCTCGCCGAGCGGCGGGACGATTCCGGTCACCGGTTGCCAGCGCGTGATCGAAAGCCCGGATTCGGTGAGCCGGGTCGCGCCGCCGACCAGCACCATCGCGAACACCAGCGCCGCGACCGCGAACAGCCAAAGGCGGACCGCGCGCATCGGCCGCGCCGCCGACGAGGACTCGGCCGCTTCGACGCCGCCGGACGCCATGCCTTCCATCGCGACCATGGGTTCGCTCCGTCAACGCCGCCCTTGAATCGCGGATCGCGCGCAGACATAAGCTGCGCAGCCGCCGGCGACAAACGACCCGGCGTCGCAGCCCGGAGAAGAGATCCATGCGCCGTCGCGCCCGCAAGTTCATCGGCGGCGGCGTCATGCTCGCGTTCGTGGTGTTCTACGCGCTGGTCGCGATGGCGCTCGCGCAGTCGCGCCCCTTGCAGGAGGCCCCGGCCCTCCTGCAGAGCCTCGGCTATGCGGTTCTCGGCCTCGCCTGGGTGCTGCCGCTGCTGCCGCTGGTCAAGTGGATGGAGCGGCCCGACGGGCGGCCCTGAGGCTCAGGCGACGTTGAGCCGGCGGCCGCGGTTCCACAGCGCGAACGGAACCCCCGACAGCAGCGCCTCGAGATAGCGGGCGTCCTGCCAGTTTCCGTTGACCGACAGCCGCGGCAGCGCCGTCGGATGCGCCCTGTGCGCCGCAAACACCATCCCGGGCCGGGTCGTCACCGCGCTGGCGAATCCCAACTCCCGCGCCAGCGCGAATTCGCGCGGGCCGGCGCTCGCCGAATCGCCGACGGGATAGGCGAAGTGCCTGACGGGCAGCCCGATTTCCCGTTCGATCCGCTGCTTCGAGCCCTCCATTTCGGCGCGGGCGACCGCGGCCGGCCATTTGGCGAGCATGCGATGGCTGACCGTATGGGCGCCGATGGTCGCCAGCGGATGGCGGGCGAGCGCGGCGATTTCGGGCCAGCCCATGCACAGCGCGCCGACGACCGCGGCGGAATCGACGCCGTTGCGGGCGGCGAGTTGCGAAACCACCCGGAGCAGGCGCGTCTCGTCGCCGGCGCGCAACCGCCAATAGATGCGCTCGAAGGCTTCGGCCTTCTCGCCCGGCGTGCGCGTGGGCCGGGCGAGCGAGAACCCCTCGTCGGCGATCGCGATTTCGTCGGCGCGGCGCAGCGCCTCCTCGAGTTCGAGCCACCACATGCCGGCGGCGCGATCGGCGAAGCCGGCGGCGACATGGACGACGAACGGGGCCCGATGCCGCTCGAGCACCGGCAGCGCGAAATCGAGCGTATCGCGATAGCCGTCGTCGAAGGCGAGCGCGACGAACGGCGGCGCGCCCCCATCCTCGATCCGGCGCAGCGCCTCGTCCATCGACACGATCTCGAAACCCATGCGCCGGACCAGCGCCAGGGCGGCGTCGAGAAATTCGGGGGTGATCTCGAGCAGTCGGTTGGGCGAGAAGCCCGGCGTGGCGGGACGCCAGGGGCGGACATGATGAAACATGAGGACTGCGCCGAGCCCGCGCGTCAGCGGCGCGACGAGCCGATGCAGACGGGTCGCGCCCAGGGCGGCGAAGCCCGCCGCGATCATCCTGTCCTTCACCGCCATCTCCCCTCCTTGGCGAGGTGTAACCGATCGAGATTGCCAAGTGCTTATGCGCCCGTCGCGACTGCGGCCTGCTTCTTGCCGCGTCGAAGGCGCCGTGACCGTTTTGGGACAGCTCGGGGTTCGCAAGCTCTGGAAAGGCGAAGATTTTGGGCAGCGCGATCGGCTTCACGACGGGTCTCGCCAGCTTCGCCCCGGCGCCCGATCGCGCGCGCGCCGCGGTCGCGCCGTTCGCGCATTGCGACGTCTACGACGATCTCGCGCCGGCCCGCGCCGCCTGGGTCGAATTGGAACAACTCGCCGCGGGATCGCCGTATCAGACCTACGAATTCCTCGATGCCTGGCAGCGCACGATCGGGCGCGCGCAAGGGGTTACCCCGATGATCGTGGTCGCGCGCGACGCGGCGGGGCGTATCAGCGCGGTTCTGCCGCTCGGGCGGTCGCGGCGCGGCGTGGTCTGGGCGGCCGAATTCCTCGGCGGCGCCCACGCCAATTTCCGGATGGGCCTGTTTCGTCCCGGACTCGAGGCGTCGCGCGCGGCGATCGTCGCCGTCCTGCGTCGCGCGGCCCGGATGACCAGGCCGCGCGTCGACGTGTTCTGGCTCGCCAACCAGCCCGTCTCCTGGCAGGGCGCCGCCAATCCGATGGCGATCCTGCCGAGGCGGCCGAGCCCGAGCTTTGGCTACAAAAGCGCGCTCAG
>JBEKZS010000100.1:0-16622 GCA_049509635.1 Roseiarcus sp. | reverse complement strand
TCAAGAAGTTGGCCCTTCGCTCGAATCGTCGGGGTGCTCGGATTCAGAGCCGATCGATCCATCGCCGTGAGTGAGGCGACCACGGCGACGAAACTCAGGGCATTCAGCGCGAAGCACCATCCTTCTCCGACCGCGGCGATGAGAACTCCCGCGACCGCCGGACCAACCGCCCGAGCCACGTTGTTCATCGTGGAGTTCAAACTGACCGCGTTTCGAAGATTCTCCGGGCCGACCATCTCCAACACGAAGGCCTGGCGCGAGGGATTTTCGAAGGCGTTGTTGAGGCCGAGGATTACGGCGAGCAGACAGACGTCGAGATACGTTACGAGGTGAAGAATGGACAGGATCGCGAGCGCGGCCGCTTGCAGGCCCATCACCGATTGCAGGCCGATCATGAGGCGTCGTTTATCAACGCGGTCGGCGATAACGCCGCCATAAGGTCCAAGAATCAGGACGGGCAATGTCTGTAGCGCCACAACGAAGCCGATATCGGTGGCCGAGTGGGTCAATGTGAAGACGAGCCAAGACTGAGCCGTCGTTTGCATCCACGTACCAATTAGCGACGTCGTCTGTCCGAAAAAGTACTTGCGGTAGTTCGAGTTGGACAGGGAGGAAAAAGTCCGCCGGGCGGACGCGTGCACGTTCACTGCACTCGATTCCTCAGGGACTCGACGAGAATCTCGAGGGCCGGCAGTGCCTCGAAAATCACCTTGCGTTGATCGACGGAGAGAGTGGCCGAAGTTGCGGAGCGGTCGAGAGAGACGCGAGGCAAGGATTTACGGGGTGCACTCCAGATCCCTGTCGCCGGAACCCCCGGTTTCGATTCCCCCCGCAACCGGCCGTTAGCAATCGGCGCCCATCCTTCGGGGAGCGGAGGTCCAACTTTCCGCGACCGCGGTGCGAAAGAGGCGTTCGATGATCATCGTCACGACCGAGACCGTCACCGGACACCGGACGCTGCAGGTGCTGGGCCAGTGCTTCGGCGTGGTCGTCCGCAGCCGGGGGCTCGGCGGCAACATCATGGCGGGGCTGCGCTCGATCGTCGGCGGCGAGATCCGCGAATACACCGAGATGCTGGAGGAGGCGCGCCGCCATGCGCTGGACCGGCTCGCCGTCAACGCGCAGGCGATGGGCGCCAATGCGGTCCTGATGATGCGGTTCGACAGTTCCGAAATCGGCCAGACGATGAGCGAGATCGTCGCCTACGGCACCGCGGCGGTGATCGAGCCGGCGTCGCGATCGTGACCTGTCCGGCCGCGGTCGGGTTCGTCGCGCTGCTCGCGGCGCTGCTGATCTGGGCGCTGTTCCGGCGCGGCGGCTACAAGCGCGCGCCGCTCGACGCTCCGCCCGGCCCCGAGTGGCGCGCGACCGGCGAGCGCTTCGTCGACCCGATCTCGGGCGAGACGCTGGAAGTCTGGCGACGTCCTGCCGACGGCGAGCGCGCCTACGTGCGGGTGCGGTCCTCGCAGGGCGGTTGAGGTCAGGAACCGGCGCCCGGCCTCAGGCGACGGCGCTCAGCATTTCCCGCGCCGGCGGCGCCGAGGCCGCGGGCAGGGCCCCGGCGAGCCATCTGGCCAGGAAACTCTGCGACCAGGCCGCGACCGCGGGATCGTGCCGGTGCCAGCCCTCCAGATGGCGCTGGCGAGGTTGCGCGCCCGGCAGCTTCAGCCGCTCCTCGCCGCGCAGGGTCCAGCGGCACATCATCTGATAGGTCACCTCCGGGTGGAACTGCAGCGCGACCGCCCGGTCGCCGTAGCGATAGGCCTGGGCGGGAAAATCGGTCCCGCCGGCGGCGACGAGCTGGGCCCCGGCGGGCAGTTCGAACCCGTCGCAGTGCCATTGATAGACGTGGCGCGGAAAGCGCGCCGCGCACAGATCGTCCGCGCAGGGTCGGGGATCGACCGGGAAATAGCCGATCTCGGCGCGCCGGTCGGGATAGCTGAAGACGCGCGCGCCGAGCGTGCGCGCCAGCATCTGCGCGCCCAGGCATATGCCCAGCAGCGGCTTGTTCTCGCGCAGCGGCGTCTCGAGCCAGGCGATCTCGCGCGCGATCCAGTCGCAGTCGTCGTTGGCGCTCATCGGGCCGCCGAACACGACCACGGCGTCGTGCTCGTCGAGCGTGGCGGGCAGGGGTTCGTCGAGGCTCGGCCGGCGGATGTCGAGGCGGGCGCCGAGCGCGGTGAGGCAGCAGCCGATGCGGCCGGGCGTCGAATGGGCCTGGTGCATGACGATCAGCACGGTCTTGCGCGAATCCCGCTTCGCCATCGCGCCGTTCTCCCCGCTATCGCAATTCCGACCCGAAGGGTTCCGACCTCGCCGACCCGACATCATGCAAAGGCTATGCCGCAATAGTTAACGAGAGGTGGAGACGCGGCGGCGCCTCACGCCTTCTCGCTCTCCCTCAGCTTGGCCTGCTTGATGAATTTCTTGGTCACCCGGTCGCGCTTGAGCTTCGAGATGTGATCGATGAACAGCACGCCGTCGAGATGGTCGAGCTCGTGCTGGAGCGCGGTCGCGAGCAGGCCCTCGGCGAGGATTTCCCGCTGCGCGCCGTCGCGGTCGAGGAAGCGCGCGCGCACGCTGGCGGGCCGCTCGACGTCCTCGTAATATTCCGGAATCGACAGGCAGCCCTCCTCGTAAACCGACAATTCCGGCGACGACCAGACGATTTCCGGATTGGCGAGGAACAGCGGCGCCGGCGCCTCGTCCTTCTTGGCGACGTCGAGCACCACGACCCGCGTGAGTTCGCCGACCTGGCAGGCCGCCAGGCCGATGCCGGGCGCGGCGTGCATGGTCTCGACCATGTCGTCCATCAGGGCGCGCAGCGAATCGTCGATTCTGACGACCGGCGCGCAGACCATACGCAAGCGGGGATCGGGCAGGATGAGGATCGGACGGAGGGCCATGAGGGCTCGGGAGGAGGGCTCGGGAGATTGCGCGCGGGAGACTATCGGTCGGATGATGGCGCGCGCGCAAGCGGTCAAACGCGTTCCTCTTACGTTCGCCCGCGCGCCGCGAATCGGCTAGACAGGGACCATGAATCAGACCTTCCTCCGGTTCGGCGCCGACGCCGTTTCGCTCGCCGCCGCCCTCGAAGCCGCCGCCGGCGCGATCGGCGTGCTGCTGCTGCTGCTCGTCGTCGGCCTGGCGCGCGGGCGGGCGCTGCGCCTGCGCGAGCGCGCGGCGGCCGAGGCGCGCCAGCGCGAACTCGAGCAGCGGATGGCCGAACTCGCGCGCTCGGGCGCCGAACTCAACGGCCGCCTGCAGAGCATGGCCGAGGCTTTCGGCGCCCGACAGTCCGATCTGGCGCGCGTCCTCGCCGACCGGCTCGACAATGTCAGCGCGCGCGTCGGGGCCGGACTCGAATCGGCGGCGCAGACCACCGGCGCCAACCTCACCCGGCTCAACGAGCGCCTCGCGGTGATCGACGCCGCCCAGGGTCGGCTGACCAGCCTCACCCAGGAGGTCGTCTCGCTGAAGGACATACTTTCGAACAAGCAGGCGCGGGGCGCCTTCGGCCAGGGCCGGATGGAGGCGATCGTGCGCGACGGGCTGCCTCCCGACGCCTATGATTTCCAGTTCACCCTGTCCAACAAGTCGCGTCCCGATTGCGTGATCCGGCTGCCCGGCGACGCCAGGCTGATGGCGGTCGACGCCAAGTTTCCGCTGGAGGCGTTCACGCTGTTCAAGGAGGCGCGCAGCGACGAGGCACGCAAGGCGGCGTTCGCGCGCGTGCGCGCCGATGTCGGCAAGCATGTCAGGGACATTGCCGAGCGCTACCTGCTGCCGGGCGAGACGCAGGATCTGGCGGTGATGTTCGTGCCGTCCGAATCGGTCTATTCCGACCTCGTCGAACATTTCGACGACGTCGTCCAGAAGGCGCATCGCGGCAGGGTGATCATCGTCTCGCCGTCGCTGCTGATGATGGCGATCCAGGTGATGCAGACGATCGTGCGCGACGCGCGCATGCGCGACCAGGCCCATGTGATCCAGGCCGAGGTCGGCAAGCTGCTCGAGGACATCAGGCGGCTCGCCGAGCGCACGGCGCGGCTCGACGCGCATTTCCGCCAGGCGCAGGAGGACGTCGGCCTGATCGCCGCCTCCTCGGAGAAGATCGTCAGGCGCGGCGAGCGCATCGACACCATGGAATTCTCGCAGGAGCCGGCCCCTGACATCGGCGAAACGCTGCCGCGCCTGCGGCTGGCCAAGGGCGCCGAGCCGGGGCGATCGTGACCTCGCCCGGACCGCGTTTCCGGTCGGGGCGGGAGGCTGGGCGAACGCCCCGGCGGGACGGCTCCGCGCCTTCGTCCCGTCCCCGTGGGCGATGAGCGCATCGACGGCGCGATGGCGGACGGACGCCGCGCGCCGGCGTCGAGCGGAATCCTCGCCTTCGCGCTGATCGCTTCGGCGAACGCGCTCGGCATCGCCGGCGTCGACCTCGTGCTGCCCGCGGTCCCGAGCCTGCCGGCGGCGCTCGGCGGAACGCCGGCGCGCGCGCAACTGGTGCTGGCGGCCTATGTCGCGGGGACCGCCGTCGGGCTGGTGCTGTTCGGCGCGCTCGGCGCGCGCTTCGACGCGCGGCGGACCCAGATCGTCTCGCTCGGCCTCTATGCGCTCGTCTCGCTCGCCGCCGCCTGCGCGACGACGCTCGACGCGCTGATCGCGCTGCGGCTCGCGCAGGGCGCGGCGAGCGCGGCGCCGGCGGTGTTCGCGCCCGGCTTCATCCGCGCCCTGTTTCCCGAGCGTCGCGCGCTGCGCATGATCGGGCTGCTCGGCAGCGCCGAATCGCTGGTCCCGGCTTTGGCGCCGATCGCCGGCGCCGGCCTGCTGTTCGCGTTCGGCTGGCGCGCGTCGTTTGTCGCGATCGGCGCGGCCGGGCTCGCCCTCGCCGCGCTGCTGAGCCTGGTCTCCGCGCGCCTGCCGCGTCTTTCGACCGCCGCCTCCGGCGGGTCATATGCCGCGCTGCTGCGCGATCCCGCCTATCTCCGCTGGGCGCTCAGCCACGCCTTCTCGCTCGGCGGCCTGCTCGTGTTCGTGTTCGGCGCGCCCGCGGTCATCGTCGGGCCGATGGGCGGGCGGCTCGCCGATTTCATCCTGTTGCAGGCGGCGGGTATAGCCTGCTTCATCCTCGCGGCCAATCTCGCAGGACGACTCGCGGAGCGGTTCGGGACCGGGCCGCTGATCCTGTTCGGCACGACGCTGTCGGCGGCGGGGACGCTTTCGATCCTCGGCTATGCGCTGCTCGGCGGCGATCGGCCGGCGATGCTGATTCCGCTGTCGATCGTGATGAACTTCGGGTTCGGCCTGCGCGGGCCGCCCGGCTTTCTGGAAGCCGTGCGCGCGGCGCGCGGCGACGACGCGCGCGGGGCGGCGCTGGCGATCCTGACGATCCTGCTGACCGCTGCGGCCGGCACGGCGCTCGCGGCGCCGTTCGTCGCCTCGGGCCTGCCGGGGCTCGCGGCGGTGGCCGCGGCGATCTCCTGCGCGGCGGTGGCCTGCCTGGCGCTGCTGCCGGGCGGCCCGCCGGGGCCGGGGCCGTCCCGGCGGCCGAAGCCCTGACGGCGGACGATGCCGCCGTCCATGGGCTCGCCGCCGTCGCGGGCGCTCAGCGCTCCGCGCCTCGGGCCGCGCGCCGCCGCAACCACGGCCGCGTGCCCGCCGGCGCCTCGTCGCGTCCGACGCTCGGCTGATAGAACAGCGTCACGCCGGGCGCTTCGCCGCGCTTCAACGCGCGCAGCGTCGGCTCGTTGACGACCTCGAACGAGTCGAAGCCGCAGCGCCGCATCAGCGCGATCTCGTCGAGCAGCACGTCGCCGCCGGCGCGCAGCTCGCCCTTGAAGCCGAAGCGCTCGCGCAGCAGCTCGGCGTACGAGAACGCCCGGCCGTCGGCGAATTTGGCGAAGTCGAGCACGACCAGCGGGCGCCCCGCCGCCTCCTGGAGTTGCGCGACCGCATCCTTGCCGGCGGCGATCGACACGCCGACCGGCCCGGCGCGCGCGGCCAGCGCGGCGCGCTCGGCGACCCAGCGCGCCGCGGTCACGATGACCGGGCCCGAAGCGGGGATCGCCTCGCCGTCGGCGAGGCGGGTCCAGACGTCCTCGACGAAGCCGCCCTCGCGCCACAACGCCATCAGATGTCCATTCCCGCCGTCAGCGCGCCGAGGTGGATCCCGCATTCGGTCTTGGCGCGGCCGCGCCAGCGGCCGGCGCGCGGGTCCTCGCCCGGCCTCACCGGGCTCGTGCACGGCAGGCAGCCGATCGAGGGATAGCCTTTGGCGACCAGCGGATGCGGCGGCAGATCCGCCTTGGCGATATAGGCGAGCAGGTCGCTCGCGCTCCAGCCGACGAGCGGATTGATCTTCACCCGCTCGCCTTCGGCCTCGAACAGCGGCACCGCCGCGCGGGTGGCGCTCTGGAAGCTCTTGCGGCCGGTGATCCAGGCCTCGTAGCCCTCGAGCGCCCGGCCGAGCGGCAGCACCTTGCGGATTTCGCAGCAGCGGTCGGGGTCGCTGGCGAACAGGAATTTCTCGGGGTCCTCGGCGGCGAGCGTCGCCGGGTCGGGGCCGGCGAGGATGACGTTGTCGAGGCCGAGCCGCGCGATGAGATCGTCGCGATAGGCGAGCGTCTCCTCGAACAATTGCCCGGTGTCGACGAACACAACCGGAGTCCGCTTGTCGATCTGGGCGACCATGTGGAGCAGCACGGCCGAATCGGCGCCGAAGCTCGAGACCAGCGCGATGCGGCCGGGATAGAGGTCCTCGATCGCGAGGCGCAGCAGCGAGCCCGCCTTCATCGCCGCGAACTTGCCCTCGAGGCGGGAGGCGGCGACCTGGTCGCCGAACAATTTGATGTCGTGCGCGCTCATTCAGATGTCCGATCCGGCGCTGCGCTCGTAGAGCGCTTCCTTGAACGGCGCCATGCCGACGCGCCGATAGGTCGACAGGAAATCCTCGGCGCCGTCGCGCCGCTGGCTCATATAGGTCGCGACCACGGTCTCGATCGCGTCGACGATCGCCTCGTAGGAAAAGCCCGGCCCGGTGATCTGGCCGATCGCGGCGGTCTCGTCGCCCGAACCGCCGAGCGTGATCTGATAGGTCTCCTCGCCGGCGCGTTCGAGCCCGAGAATGCCGATATGGCCGACATGATGATGGCCGCAGGCGTTGATGCAGCCGGAAATCTTGATCTTCAGCGGGCCGATGTCGCGCGCGCGCGCCCCGTCGCCGAAATGCCGCGACAGCCGCTGGGCGATCGGGATCGAGCGCGCGGTGGCGAGCGCGCAATAGTCGAGGCCGGGGCACGCGATGATGTCGGTGACGAGCCCGGCGTTGGCGGTCGCCAGCCCCACCGAGGCGAGGCGGTCGTAGACGGCCGGGAGGTCGTCGAGCGCGACATGCGGCAGGACGAGATTCTGCTCGTGCGAGACGCGCAGCTCGTCGCGCGAATAGTCCTCGGCGAGATCGGCGACGGCGTCCATCTGGTCGGCGCTGGCGTCGCCCGGCACGCCGCCGATCGGCTTCAGCGAGACCGTCACGATCCCGTAGCCCGGCGTCCGGTTCGCGGCGACGTTCGCGCGCACGAAACTCGCGAATTTGGCGTCCTTGCCGCGCCGGCGCTCGAGCCGGTCGCTCTGCGCGCGCCTCGGCTCGAGCGCGGGCGGTGCGAAATAGGCCTGGATCCGTGCGATTTCCGCGGCCGGCAGCGTCAGCCCGTCGCGCGGATGGGCGGCGAATTCCGCCTCGACCGCCTCGCGCAGCGCCGCCTCGCCCTTCTCGTGGACGAGAATCTTGATGCGCGCCTTGTATTTGTTGTCGCGCCGGCCTTCCAGATTGTAGACGCGCAGAATCGCGTCGGCATAGGCGAGCAGGTCGGCCTCGGGCAGGAAGTCGCGGATCTTGTGGCCGATCATCGGCGTGCGGCCGAGCCCGCCGCCGACATAGACGGCAAAGCCGATCGCGCCGGCCTCGCCGCGCACGACCTGCAGGCCGATGTCATGGGCCTGGATGACGGCGCGGTCCTGCGGCGCGCCGTTGACGGCGATCTTGAACTTGCGCGGCAGGAAGCTGAATTCCGGGTGCAGCGACGACCATTGGCGCAGGATTTCCGCATAGGGGCGGGGATCGGCGATCTCGTCGGCGGCGACGCCGGCGAAATGGTCGGCGGTCACGTTGCGGATGCAATTGCCCGAGGTCTGGATCGCGTGCATCTCGACGCTCGCGAGTTCGGCCAGAATGTCGGGGACGTCGCGCAACGCCGGCCAGTTGAACTGCAGGTTCTGCCGCGTGGTGAAATGGCCATAGCCGCGGTCGTATTTCCGCGCGATCTCGGCGAGCTTGCGCATCTGGCGCGACGACAGCGTGCCATAGGGCACGGCGATGCGCAGCATGTAGGCGTGCAGCTGCAGATAGAGGCCGTTCATCAGCCGATGCGGGCGGAACTGCTCTTCGGTCAGTTCCCCGGCGACGCGGCGCGCGACCTGGTCGCGGAACTGGTCGACGCGCTGCCCGACGAAGGCGGCGTCGAACTCGTCATACCGATACATGCGGCTTCTCCACGAGCACGGGCGCGAGCCCGTGCGCCTGCTTGCCCATCTCGGGGTGGATCGTCGGTCCCGAAGCGCGGATCAGTTCGCGCAAGGCCTTGGGTACGAAATGGCCGTTGCGGAATTCCACGACCACGGCGTAGGGCTCGACGATCAGGTCGCGCGCCTCGTCCTCTTTCGCCCGGGCGAGCGCCGCCCTGGTCGCCTCGGCCTCGGCATGGACCGCGGCGCGCGCGAAATCCTCGGACCAGCCGCCGGCCGCGTCCTGGAACACGACGACGCCGTCGATCAGCCGGTTGGCGGTGATGATGTCGCTCATGATCCCCTGGTCGCGGCGCCGGCCGCTTCTCGCATGTTTCGGACGTCGCTCATAGATGCGCCGCAGCGGCGGCAAATCAAGATCGAAGGGGCGCGCCGCGCCGGCTATTCTACTTCGAGAAAACGCTAGATTATGCAGATGGAGTAAGCAGATAGCATATAATACGGGACGATTCTAGAATATAATTCTTATTACATTATGTCTTAGTATATTGCGCGAATCCGGGCGCTCCGGATTCCGGGGAAGGCGAGGCGCCGTCAGCGCGTCTCCCGCTGCTTGCGCGCGCCGCCCGACGCGCCGCCGACCGACAGTTCGAGCACCATTCGTCCGTGCCGGCCATGCGCGATCCGCACCCCCGGGCGTGTGTGGGCGCCGCCCGTCCATGCCCGCGCGCCGTCCGCGTCGTTTGGCGCGATCGCGCGGGTGGCGTGCGCCGGCGGCCCCTGTCTGGCCAGACACGCATTGTAGGCGAGGGGATCCTCGATCTTCGCGCAGGCCGGATAGTTCTGCGCGCCGGCCGGCGCGGCGATGAGCAGAGCGACGCCGATCCAACGTGCCGCGCGACGCATTGCTCACCCCCGCAGGACCGCGCCCGTTTTCTTCGCGACCTCGCTCACGATCCCGGCGACCGCCGCCTCGATTTCGGCGTCGGTCAGGGTCCGCTCGCGCGGCTGCAGGGTGACGGCGATCGCGACCGATTTGTGGCCGTCCGGCACGCCCGGCCCCTCGTAGACGTCGAACACCTCGGCGCCGGCGATGAGGCCGCGCGCGGCCGACAGCGCGGCCTTGACGATGTCGGCGCCCTGGACTCCCCGCGCGACGACGAAGGCGAGATCGCGCTCGACCGGCATGAAATCCGGGCGCTCGAGCCTCGCCCTGGCGCGGGAGGCGCGCGCCTTCGGCGCGGGGATCGAATCGAGGATGATTTCGGACGCGGCGACCGGGCCCTCGACGTCGAGCGTCTCGAGCGCCAGCGGATGCAGCAGGCCGAACCAGCCGATCGGATTGCGCGGTCCCAGTTGCAGCGTCGCGGATCGTCCGGGGTGAAGGAAGCCGGGGCCGCCGGGGACGATCTGCACGGCGGCGAGCGGCGCGCCGAGCGCGGCGAGCAGCGCCAGGGCGTCGCTCTTGGCGTCGAACACGTCGACCGGCCCGCCGCCGCCCGACCAATGCCGGCCCGACCCCTGCGCCCTGGCGAGGCCGCGGCGCAGCGAGGCGGCCGCCATCCGCTGGTCGCCCTCGCCGTCGCCGAGGAATATCTGGCCGACTTCGAACAGGCCGACGTCGCGCTGGCCGCGCCGGGCGTTGCGGTCCGCCGCGGCGGCGAGGCCGGGAACCAGGCTCGGGCGCATGTCGGAGAGGTCGGCGGCGATCGGATTGGCGAGCGCCAGCGCCGGCGCGCCGCCGCCGAACAGGCTGGCCCGCGCGTTCGAACTGCACGACCAGGTGACCGCCTCGCGCAGCCCGAGCGCGGCCAGCGCCCGTTTGGCGAGCCGCGTGCGCTTCTGCAGCAGGGTCAGCACGGGCGCGGCGACGCTCGGCGACAGCCGCGGCAGGGGGCGCGTCGGGACCCGCTCGATCCCGGCGATCCGGACGATCTGCTCGACGATGTCGGCCTTGCCGTCGATGTCGGGTCGCCAGGACGGGACCGCGACCACGCCGCGCTCGCTGGCGAAGCCGAGCCGGCGCAGGATGCTCTCGCCCTCGGCCTGGGGAATTTCGAGGCCGGTGAGGCGCGCCACTTCGCTGTAGGGAAACGCGATCGTCCTGGCCGGACGCGACGGGTCGCCCAAGACGACGAGATGCGAGGCCTCTCCGCCGCACAGGTCGAGAATCATCCGGGTCGCGAGTTCGGCCCCGGGAATGCAGAAGGCGGGGTCGACGCCGCGCTCGAAGCGGTAGCGCGCATCGGTCGCGATGCCGAGCTTGCGGCCCGAGCGCGCGATGGTGTTGGGATCCCACAGCGCGCTCTCGATCAGCACGTCGGTCGTGGTCTCGTCGCAGCCGGAATCTTGCCCGCCCATGATGCCGGCGATCGACTCGACGCCCCTGTCGTCGGCGATCACCACGATGCTCTCGTCGAGCCCATAGGTCTTGCCGTCGAGCGCCTGGACGCTCTCGCCGGCGCGCGCGCGGCGCACGTGCAAGGCGCCGGAGACCTTCGCCGCGTCGAAGACGTGGAGCGGCCGGCCGCGATCGAACGTGAGGTAGTTGGTGACGTCGACGAGGGCGTTGATCGGCCGCAAGCCGATCGCGCGCAGGCGCTTCTGCATCCAGGCCGGCGAGGGCCCGTTCGCCACGCCGCGCACGAGCCGGAAGGCGAAGGCGGGGCACAGATGGGCGTCCTGCGCGGCGAAATCGAGCGTCGCGCGGACGGGGCAGTCGAAGGCGCCGGCGACGGCGGCCGGCGGCTCGGTGACGAGCGCGCCGATCCCGGTCGCCGCCAGGTCGCGCGCGATGCCGGAAACGCCGGTCGCATCCGGGCGGTTGGGGGTGAGGTTGATCTCGATCACGGGATCGTCGAGGCCGGCGTAGATCGCGTAGGGCTGGCCGACCGGCGCGTCCTCGGGCAGGTCGATGATGCCGTCGTGATCGTCTGAAATCCGCAGCTCGGCGGCCGAGCACAGCATGCCGTTCGATTCGACGCCGCGGATGATTCCCTTGGCCAGCGTCAGGTTCTTTCCGGGAATGAACGTGCCGACCGGCGAGAACACGCTGCGCATGCCCGCGCGCGCATTGGGCGCGCCGCAGACGACCTGCACCGGCGCGCCGTCGCCGGCGTCGACCAGACAGACGCGCAGGCGGTCGGCGTTGGGATGCGGCGCCGCCTCGATCACCCGCGCGACCGTGAATCCGGCGAGCGCGGCGGCGGGTTGTTCGACCCGCTCGACTTCGAGGCCGATGCGCGTCAGCGTGTCGACGATCCGGCCGAGCGGGGCGGAGGTTTCCAGATGGTCTTTGAGCCAGGCGAGGGTGAATTTCATCGGACGATTCTGTTCGCATCGAGGGGTGACGGATTGGAGCGTGGCGGCGCGCCCGATCCGCCCTCCGAGACGGGCGAAGGGTCGTGTGGAGCGCCGCCGCCCGGCGCTACCCGCTCAGGCCGCCCGCGAGCGTCGGAATATCCAGCGGCCGGAAGCCGTAATGGTCGAGCCAGCGCAGGTCGCCTTCGAAGAAGTCGCGGAGGTCGGGCAGGCCGTATTTCAGCATGGCGATCCGGTCGACCCCCATGCCCCAGGCGAAGCCCTGGAATTCCTCGGGGTCGATCCCGCAATTGCGCAGGACGTTGGCGTGGACCATGCCGCAGCCGAGAATCTCCAGCCAGTCCTCGCCCTCGCCGAACCGGATTTCCCCGCCCGACCGTCGGCACTGGATGTCGACCTCCATCGAGGGCGAGGTGAAGGGGAAGAAGCTCGGCCGAAACCGCATGCCGACCTCGGGCACTTCGAAGAACGCCTTGCAGAATTCCTCCAGCACCCATTTGAGCTGGCCCATATCGGCGGTCCCGTCGACGACCAGTCCCTCGACCTGATGGAACATCGGCGTATGCGTCTGGTCGGCGTCGCAGCGATAGGTGCGGCCGGGGCAGACGATGCGGATCGGCGGCTTTTGCGACAGCATGGTGCGGACCTGCACCGGGCTGGTGTGGGTGCGCAGCAGCTTGCGTTCGCCCTTTTCGTTCGGCGCGAAGAAGAACGTGTCGTGCATCTCGCGCGCGGGATGGTCGGGTGGGAAGTTCAGCTTGGTGAAATTATAGTCGTCGGTCTCGATGTCCGGCCCCTCGGCGATCGAAAAGCCCATATCGGCGAATATCGCGACGAGTTCGTCCATCACTTGGCTGATCGGGTGGATTCGTCCGCTGTCGACGCCCGCCCGGCGGACCGGCAGCGACACGTCGACCGCCTCGGTCGCGAGCTGGCGTTCGAGCGCGGCGGACTTGAGGATCGTCCGTCGCGCGGCGAGCGCCGCGCCGACCGCCTCCTTGAGGCCGTTGATCGCCGCGCCCCGGACCTTGCGCTCGTCGGGCGACATCCCGCCCAGGGTCGCCAGCAGGGCGGAGACCGTGCCCTTCCTGCCGAGCGCGGCCACGCGAACGGCCTCGAGCGCCGCCTCGTCCGCCGCGCCGGCGATCGCGGCGAGAATCTCTGTCTGCAGGGCGGCGAGATCGGTCATGGTCAATCCGGCGGTTCGGCGCGGGAGCGGCTTTTCTCACGGGTCGGCGGGCTTGTCGAGGCGCTCAAAACAAACCGCCTCCGCGCCGGCGCGGAGGCGGATCGAAGCGCGCGGGCGCGGGGAAGGGGGCCGCTCAGGCCGCCTTCGGCAGATGGCCCCTGGCCTGTTCGACGATCGCCGCAAAGGCGGCGGGCTCGTTGATCGCCAGGTCGGAAAGGACCTTGCGATCGACCTCGATGCCGGCCGTGGTCAGCGCCGAGATGAACCGGCTGTAGGTGAGGCCGTGCTCGCGAACCGCCGCGTTGATGCGCTGGATCCACAGGGCGCGGAACTCGCGCTTGCGGTTCTTGCGGTCGCGATAGGCGTATTGCATCGACTTTTCGACCGCCTGCTTGGCGATGCGAATGGTGTTCTTGCGGCGGCCGAAGAAGCCCTTGGCGGCGCGCAGCACCTTCTTGTGCTTGGCGTGCGAAGTGACGCCGCGTTTGACACGGGACATGGGAAATCTCCTGGAAAGGTCGGCGATCGACGAAGGCTAGGCGTTCAGCCGTTCGGCAGGAAGTATTTCTTGATGTTGTCGCCGTCGGTCTTGAACAGCACGCTGGTGCCGCGCAGGTTGCGGATCTGCTTGTTGGTCCGCTTGATCATGCCGTGGCGCTTGCCGCTCTGGGCGTAGACGACCTTGCCGGTTCCCGTGATCTTGAAGCGCTTCTTGGCGCCCGATTTGGTCTTCAACTTGGGCATTTGGCTCTCCTGGGGGGTTGAACCCCCTCGTGGAATCAGCGGGCCCCGGAAGGCCCGTTCGCGTCGAGATGAGCGAAAAGAACCGCCACGGCAGCCCTGACTGGCCGGGCGGTTCGAAGGGGGCTCTCATAGGGGAAAGGCCGCCCGGACGCAAGGGCGGCGCTCAGCGCGCGCCGGCGCGCCCGGGGACCTTGATCGGCTCCAGCGGCGCGACGATTTCCGCGCGGCGCGACTCGAACCAGGGCGGCAGCAGCATCGTCTCGCCCAGATGCTCCTTGGGCTCGTCGATCGCAAAGCCGATGTCGCAGGTCGCGATCTCGCAGAGGATGCCGCCGGGCGAGCGGCAGTAGATGGAATGGAAATAGTTGCGGTCCTTGATCTCGGAGACATCGGTGTAGCCGAGCCCCTCGAGATGCGCCTTGACCACGGTCTGCTCCTTCTCGGTCGGCACGGCGAAGGCGACATGGTGGACGAGACCCTGGGCGAAGGTCCAGGAGCCCTGCTTGCGGTCGGGTTCGTGGTGGAGATCGATCGTCTTCTGCGCGCCGCCCTCGTTGATCGCAAAACGGATGAACGGGCCCGATTGGCCCTGCCTGGCGAAGCCGAGGCCGTCGACGAAGAACCGCTCCTGCTCCTCCGTGTCGCGCACCGACATGACGACGCTGTGGAAGCCGCGCACCGCGACATCGGCGGAGATTTCGTCGGTCGTCCAGCCTTCCGTATTGTCGTCGGCGTCCTCGACGAGGTCGAACTCGAGCCCCGCGGGATGGGAAAAGCCCAGCCGCTTCTGGCCGAAGCGTTCGTGAACCTCGCCGTGCCTCACCTCGTGCCGCCTGAAATGGGCCGCCCAGAATTTCAGCGAGCCGACCGGGACCGAGTAGCAGGTCGTCTGGATCTGACCGGAGCCCTTGCGGCCGGTGAGGCCGGCCTGCCGAAACGGAAAGCAGGTCATCACCGAGCCGACCTGCGCGTGCTTGTTGGCGTAGTAGAGATGGTAGATCGGCTTTTCCCCGTCGAACAGGACGGTCTGCTTGATCATCCTCTGCCCGACCGCGCGGGTGAAGAAATCGATGTCCTCCTGCGCGCCGGCGACGCCGCTGGTGACATGATGGATCCCGTTGACGCGTGCGCCCATTGTTTCCTCCCGCTCGAGTTCCGATTCGCTCATGGCTCTAACATCGCGCGCGCGACCATGGCGGCCCTCGGCCCGGGCGACAGGTTATTGGCATGGCGGCCGTTGTAAAGCCCCGGCGCGGCCCCGTTGCCGGCGCCCGATCGGGGAACCGGCGCGGCGGCTGCGCGACGGCGGTTTGACGGCGCCGCGCGAAACGCTAACCTCATCGGGCCAATCCAGGGAGGAGGCGACGATGTACGCGATGCGGCGCTATGAGGAGACAGGGTCCATCGTCACCGGCGGGGCGTCCGGCATCGGATTGAGGACCGCCGAGCGGATCGTCGCCGAGGGCGGCCGCGTCACGCTGTGGGACGTCGACGCCGCCAAGCTGGAAGCCGCCGCGGCGAGCCTCGGCGGCGCCGCGCGGGTCGCGCGGCTCGACATCACCGACCCCGCCGCGGTCGAACGCGCCGCCCGCGAGGCGGAGACCGCGATGGGCCGCATCGACGCGCTGGTCTGCAGCGCCGGCGTCGCCGGGCTCAACGCGCCGGTGATCGACTATCCGATCGAGGAATGGAAGCGGATCTTCGACATCAACCTCAATGGCCTGTTCTACTGCAACCGCTATGTCGCGCCGTTCATGAAGGCGCGCGGCTACGGCCGCATCGTCAATGTCGCCTCGATCGCGGGCAAGGAGGGCAACCCGACCGCTTCGGCCTACAGCGCCTCGAAAGCCGCGGTGATCGGCCTGACCAAATCGCTCGGCAAGGAACTCGCCAAGGATGGCGTCGCCGTGAACGCGATCACCCCCGCCACGGTCGAAACGCCGATGCTGGAGCAGGTCTCGCCCGCTCATATCGCCTACATGCGCTCAAAGATCCCGATGGACAGATTCGGCACGATGGAGGAGATCGCCGCCATCATCTGCTGGCTCGCGAGCCGGGAATGCTCGTTCACGACCGGCGCGGTGTTCGACATATCGGGCGGCCGGGCGACCTATTAGCGTCCGGCTGACGGCCCGGGAGACCTGCGGCGAAGACGGTCCCGGCCAAATCGCGAGGCGCGACGAAGTCAGCCTCTGCGCGCCAGGTGGCGCATCACAGGTGGTGCATCAAAAGCACACCGCCGCCGTTTGTGACGGCGGCGGCGCTTTGGGTATTGAACTTGGTGCGGCGCAGCATATGTTGGGCACGCGATGACTCGTCATCGTATGCCCTCCTTGGGCGTTTCCTCCCTAGACTTGGGCCGCTTTCGAGTGGCCTTTTTTTTGTGTCCAAGGCGCGGGCACTTAAGCCGAGCGCGAGCGGGAAGGCAAGGCGCCCGACTCCCGTTTCCAGCCCGCGGCGCATTAAATTTGCGTCTGAGACGCTGACCTATTTCGCTTTTTCGAGCGCCCCGGGCGGAGCCGCTTTCTCGACCCGGCGGAATGGGCGGCGCGATTTCGCGCCGCCCGGTCGATGCGCCGACCCGAAGGGGCCGGACCGGCCCGCTCAGTCGAAATTCGCCGTCGTCTTGTCGGCGTCCTTGTCGTAGTGGAGGGTGATCTTCTCGACCGAACAGAGGTCGATGTCGGACCAGACCGCGCTCGAGGAATCGACGGAATAGACGACTTTCAGGTCCCAATGGCAGGCCTTGGTCGCCCGGTGGAACTTGATGTTGGCGCCTTCGCCGTCGCCGAGGGTCCCCTGGCCGAGCACGTCGTCCTGCCAGTCGTCGGACTTGCTCGGCGAAACG
>JBEKZS010000010.1:0-54118 GCA_049509635.1 Roseiarcus sp. | reverse complement strand
ACCTCCGGCGAATGAACCGGTCGCCGTGCCTCCTGTGAACTCGAATCCGAAGCCGTCCTGGACGAGCGACGAGTCGGTAATAGTGGTGTCGGCGATCTTGTCGCCGTTGCCACTGGTCCACTCGATGGTCGTGATGAACTCAGCGGTGCTTCCGCCGGCGAGAAGCGAGGCGCAGGTGGCCTCATCCGTGGTGCCCGGGTGGGCAGGATCGGTCACAACGGTGAGTTTCTTGATTCCGACGATGGGCGCGGTGTTGATGCCATCAGTGGCCGTCCCCGTGCAGGTAGCGGTCCCCTTGGCGGAGGTGACAACCGGTCCGGGCGAGGCGAACCCGAGGAGAATGACCGCCGCCCCGAAAGCGGCCCAGGAGCCGCGAGGCGCGTGACTCCCAGGGCGCCCCCTCTGAGGCGATCCTCGCGGAGGCCGACTTTGGGTTGTTCGTGATGCGATTCGCACGTGTTCCCTCGCTAACCCCGCCGGGGCCTTCGAGAGCGCGGAGCCCCGGGGCCAAAAAAGCTTCCGGCCTCTCGCAAGATGTTGAAATATAAAGCATATGCCAGGGAGCCAGGATTTCCAAGAGGCTTCCGAGGGGCTTCCAGGAGCTTCCCAAAATTTCCCCGGCTCCCGGGCCGCGCGGATGGCGGGGCGATTGCGGCGATGGGTTCGGCGGCGCCATTCGCCTTGTTCCATCGCTGCCGCCGCCGGGCCCCTCGAGCGTCTCGAAGGCGGGGGCGGCTTGGGACTTGCGCGGCAATCGCTATCGTCGGTGGGCGTCGGTCCGCCGGTCACGCGACATTGGTGTGCGCGTATTTCTCCAGCAGCCGGTGCGGCTTCTTCAGCGCGTCGCGGCGGAAGGGGTCGCCGAGCTCCTGGGTGACCATCGCTTCGATGACCGTCGTCCGGCCCCGGCGCTGCGCGGCGCAGGCCGCCTCCAGCGCCGCGCCGACGTCGCCGGGCCTGTCGACCGTCACCCCGTCGGCGCCGAGCGAGCGGGCGACCTCGGCCCAGCTGGGATTGGCGAGGTTCACGCCGACGAACCGGCGGGCGTAGAAATCGACCTGGTTCTTCTTCTCCGCGCCCCATTGCTCGTTGTGGAACACGATTGCGGTCACCGGGATGGCCTCGCGCACGCAGGTGAGGATTTCGCCGAAGCTCATGCCGAAGGCGCCGTCGCCGACATAGGCGATGGCCGGGCGGCCGGGCGCGGCGACCTTGGCGCCGATGATCGCGGGCAGCGCATAGCCGCAATTGCCGAAGCTCATCGCGGCGAACATCGAATTGGGCCGCTTGAACCGGAGGTAGGAATTGGCCACCGAGCAGATGTTGCCGATGTCGGTGGAGACCATCGCGTCCTCCGGCATCGCCTTCTCGAGTTCGCGCAGCAGCTGGCGCGGATGCATGAACGGCGAGTCCGCGGCGACTTCGCGCGACCAGGCGTCGGTCTCCTGGGTCCAGCCGGCGAGTTCGCGCTCCCAGGCCTGCTTTTCCCGGGCGACGCGGGCGAGGCGGGCCTCCGTCTCGTCGGCCGCGCCACGCCGCCGGTTGGCGAGCCGGTACGACAGCGCCTTGGCCGCCTCGCGCGCGTCGCCGACGATTCCGACGGTGATCTGCCTGACGAGGCCGAGCATGCGATGGTCGGCATCGACCTGGATGATCTTCGCCTTGCCCGGCCAATAGTCGAGCCCGTGCTGCGGCAGCGTGCCGAACGGGCCCAGCCTCGTGCCGAGCGCGAGCACGACGTCGGCCGCGGCGATCAGCTTCATCGCCGCCTTGGAGCCCTGGTAGCCGAGCGGGCCGCACCACAACGGATGGTCGCTGGGGAAGGAATCGTTGTGCAGGTAGGAATTGACCACCGGCGCCTGCAGCCGCTCGGCGAGCTCGACCGCCTCGCGCACGCCGTCCGCAAAGATCACCCCGCCGCCGGCGACGATGACCGGGAACTTCGCCGCGGCGAGCAGGTCGGCCGCCGCGTCGAGGCTCGCCTCGGCGCCGGCGCCGCGCAGAATCGTCTTGGGCGCGGGGATTTCATAGTCGGCCTCGCCGTAGAAATTGTCGCGCGGAACGTTGAACTGGGTCGGGCCGCGCTCGGACGCCGCCATGTCGAAGCAGCGGCCGAGCAGCTCGGCCATCCGCGGATGCTTGGCGACATGGGCCTGATATCTGGTGATCTTCGAGAAGATCGGCAGCTGCTCGGTCTCCTGGAAGCCGCCGAGCCCGATCGTCGCGGAGCCGGTCTCCGGGGTGATCGCGACGACCGGCGAATGCGCCCAGAAGGCGGCGGCGATCGCGGTGACGAAATTGGTGACCCCCGGCCCGTTCTGGGCGATGCAGACGCCGTGGCGGCCCGAGGCGCGCGCATAGCCGTCGGCCATATGGGCGGCGCCCTGCTCGTGGACGGTCGGGATGAACCGGATGCCCGCCGCCGGAAACAGGTCGAGCGCGTCCATGTAGGCGGAGCCGACGATGCCGAAGACATCGGTGACGCCCTGGGCGACCAGCGTCTCGACGAAGGCTTCGCTGGCGGACATGCGCGGCATCGCGGCGGTTCCCTGGGGTCGGTCCGCACCGGCGCGGGGCGGACGGGAGGCGCGGCGAACCTGTTTCACCGGTCGCGGCTTGTCAATGCGGCGGCGCGCGCGGCGGCAATGCGCCCCGGCGTCCGGGTGACGGCGAGGCTTGTCAAAAGCGCCAAGCCCGTTCAAGCTGGACGGGTTGCAAAATCGCCGCGCCGGAAAGGCGCGAGCCCGGGAGGAAGCAGATGAACAGACGTGAGACATTGAAGCTGTTGGGCGGCGTCGCGCTCGCCGGCGCCGCCGGCGCGCCCGTAGCCCGGGCGGCGGCCGACCCGACCATGGTCACCGTCGTCAAGATCGCCGGCATTCCCTGGTTCAACGCGGTCGAGAAGGGCATTCTGAAGGGCGCCAAGGATTTCTCGATCGACGCGACCATGATCGGCCCCGCCAATGTCGATCCGGCGCAACAGGTCAAGCTGCTCGAAGACCTCATCGCGAAGAAGGTCAACGTCATCGGCCTGGTGCCACTCGACGTCAAGGTTTGCGAGCCGGTGCTCAAGCGCGCCCAGGCCGCCGGCATCAAGGTCATCACCCATGAGGGGCCCGAGCAGGAGGGGCGCGACTGGAACGTCGAACTGATCGATTCCGTGCGGTTCGGCGAGGTCCAGATGCAGCGTCTGGCCAAGGACCTGGGCGAGGAGGGCGACTATGTCGTCTATGTCGGCACGCTCACCACGCCGCTCCACAACAAATGGGCGGACGCGGCGATCGCCTATCAGAAGGAACATTACCCCAAGATGAAGCTGGTCGCCGACCGCTTCCCCGGCGCCGACGAGATCGACACCTCCTACAAGACCACGCTCGACGTCATCAAGGCCTACCCCAACCTCAAGGGCATCCTCGGCTTCGGCTCCAACGGGCCGATCGGCGCCGGCAACGCGGTCAAGGAGAAGCATCTCGGCAAGAAGCTCGCGGTGGTCGGCACGGTCCTGCCTTCGCAGGCCAAGGATCTGATCGCCGACGGCATCATCCGCGAGGGGTTCCTGTGGAATCCGACCGATGCGGGCTACGCCATGGTCGCGGTGGCCAGGCTCGTGCTCGACGGCAAGGAGATCACCGACGGGATCGACATTCCCGGCCTCGGCAAGGCGGCGGTCGACGTCCCCGGCAAGCTGATCAAGGTCGACAAGATCATGCGGATCAATACCGAGACGGTCGACGGGCTGATCGCCGGCGGCCTCTAGCCCCGGCGTCGGCGCCGCTGGCGCGGATCGCGCGCCCGCGGCGCCGGCCCAATCTGCACGGGCCGCCTCGCGGCTCGAGCCCGGCCTCGCTGTCGGGACCGGCATTCTCCTGTGACGGCGAGGGCTGATCTTCTTGGCCAATTTCATCGACCTGCAGGCCATTTCCAAGCGGTATGGCGGCGTCCACGCGTTGCGCGACGTCGCCATGACGCTGGAGGCGGGCGAAGTGCATTGCCTCGTCGGCGAGAACGGCTCGGGCAAATCGACCCTGATCAAGATCATCGCGGGCGTGGTCCGGCCGGAGCCGGGCGGGCGCATCGTGATCGAGGGCCGCGACTACGCGCATCTCGACCCCGTGCAGTCGACCGCCTGCGGAATCCAGGTGATCTACCAGGATCTCTCGCTGTTCCCCAACCTCACGGTCGCCGAGAACATCGCCGTCGGTCGCCATCTCGGCGCGCTGCATCTGGTCAAATGGGGCGTCATCGGCGAGACCGCGCGGACCGCGATGGCGCGGATCGACGTCGCCCTCGATCCGCACGCGAAGGTCGAGGATCTCTCGATCGCGAGCCGCCAGCTCGTCGCGATCTGCCGGGCGATGGCGGCCGACGCCAGGCTGGTGATCATGGACGAGCCGACGGCCTCGCTGACCCGTCACGAGGTCGACGCGCTGCTGCGCCTCGTCGCCGAGCTGAAGAAGAAGGGCATCTGCATCCTGTTCGTGTCGCATCGGCTCGACGAGGTGCTCGAGGTCGCCGAGCGGGTGACGGTGCTGCGCGACGGGGCCAAGGTCGGCGATTTCGCGGCGCGCGAGATGGACGACAGGAAGCTCGCGATGCTGATGACCGGCAAGGCCTTCGCCTATGAGACCGGGGAGACCGATTTCTCGGGCGCGGAACCGGTGCTCTCGGTGAGGAGCCTGACGCGCCCCGGCCATTACGCGGACGTGAGCCTCGACATTCGCGCCGGCGAGATCGTCGGGCTGACCGGCCTGCTCGGCGCCGGGCGGACCGAATTCGCGCTGTCGCTGTTCGGGATGAACCCGCCGACTTCAGGCGAGATTCGGGTCGCCGGCGAGAGGCTCGCGCTGGCGACCAACCGGCAGGCGATCGACGCCGGCATCGCCTATGTGCCGGAGGACCGGCTGACGCTCGGACTGGTGCTCGAGCAGCCGGTCGTCTCCAATATCCTCATCACCATCCTCGACGAACTCGCCGACGGCGCCGGCCTGGTCAGGGAGGCGACGCGGCAGAGCGTCGCCCGGCGCTGGATCGACGATCTCGCGATCAAGGCGCCCAAACCGGACAATCCGGTCAAGACGCTTTCGGGGGGCAATCAGCAGCGCGTCGTGCTCGCCAAATGGATGGCGACCGGACCGCGGGTGCTGATCCTCGACAGCCCGACGGTCGGCGTCGACATCGCGGCCAAGGACGGCATCTACGCCGTCGTGAAAGCGCTTGCCGCGCAGGGCGTGGCCGTTCTGCTGATTTCCGACGAGATACCGGAGGTCTACTATCACGCCCACCGCGTGCTGATCATGCGCCAGGGCAGGCTCGTCGGCGAATGCCGCCCGCACGAGATCGGCGAAGCCGAATTGCGGGACGCGGTCAATGCTTGAGGCGGCGCCGGAGCGCGCAGCCGCGATCGCGCGCGCCGAGGGCCCGGCCCGGCCGGCCGGGGCGAGGCGATCGATCCTCGGCGGGCTGCGCCGATTCCGCCGCAGCCACGAATTCTGGCTGCTCGCCGTCGTCGTCGGCTTCTGCGCTGCGCTCGGGCTGACGACCGACAGCTTTCTCACGCTGCAGAACCTGTTCGACCTCCTGACCTCGAACGCCTTCGTCGGGATCCTGGCGGCGGGGCTGCTGGTCGTCCTCGTGGCGGGCGGCATCGATATTTCCTTCACCGCCACCGCTTCGGTCGCGCAATACGTCACCCTCAAGCTGGCGCTGGCGTACGGGCTCGGCTGGCTCGCGATCTTCGCGATCGCGGGGGCGGTCGGGATCGTCTGCGGCCTGATCAACGCGATCTTCATCACCAAGCTGCGGATATCCTCGATCATCGTCTCGATCGCGACCCTCAACATCTTCTACGGCCTGCTCATTTTCTTCAGCGGCGGCAAATACATCACCTCGCTGCCCAAATACTTCCGCGACGGCGTCTGGTGGTTCGAATACGACGACGCCAACGGGGTTCCCTATGCGCTGAACCTGCAGATTCTCGTGCTGGCCGTCGTCTTCCTGGGCACCTGGCTTCTGCTCAACCGGACCAACGCCGGGCGCCAGATCTACGCGATGGGCGGCAATCGGGACGCCGCGCAGCGCCTCGGCTTCCATGTCTTCCGGCTCAATTGCCTCGTCTATTGCTATCTCGGGCTGATCGCCGGCGTCGCCTCGCTGGTGCAGGCGCAGCTCGCCCAGTCGGTGACGCCGACGGTGCTGGTCGGCAAGGAGCTCGACGTGCTCGCCGCGGTCGTCCTCGGCGGGGCGAGTCTGACGGGCGGCGTCGGCACGGTGTTGGGCACGATCCTCGGCGTCACCCTGCTCGCGATCCTGCAGAACGGCCTGGTTCTCATCGGCGTCTCCTCATACTGGAGCCAGCTGTTCGTCGGGCTGATCATCATCGTCGCGGTTTCGATCACCGCCTGGTCGGACCGTCGCCGCCGCCGGGCCAAGGCGATCAATTGATGGACATGAGACGATGAGCGCGCAGGCATGGACGCGGGAATGGCCATCGCTGCTGATGCGGATCGCCCGCGGCGGGGCCGTGCCGACGCTGTCGCTGGTCCTGCTCGCGCTGCTGCTGGTCTTCGGCCTGCTGCTCGGCGACCGGCTGTTCAGCGTCGGCGCCCTGCAGTCCATGGCGTTCCAACTGCCCGAACTGGGGATTCTCTCGCTCGCCATGATGGTCGCGCTGCTCTCGGGCGGGCTCAACCTGTCGATCATCGCGACCGCCAATCTCTGCGCGCTCACCATGGCCTGGATCCTGACCGCCCATGTCCCGGCCGCCCATGGGTTCATGTGGGCCGCCTGGCAGGTCGTCGCCGTGATCGCCGGAATCGGCGTGGGCGCCGCGATCGGCCTGCTGAACGGCGCGGTCATCGCCTATCTCGGGGTTTCGCCGATCCTGGCGACCCTCGGCACGATGACGATGTGCAAGGGGCTCGCGATCGGGCTGACGCGCGGCAACGTCATCTCCGGCTTTCCCGAACCGATCGTCTTTCTCGGCAACGGGACGATCTGGGGCGTGCCGGCGGCGCTGTTGATCTTCCTCGCGCTGTGCGCGCCGGTCGCGGTGCTGCTCAACAGGAGCCCGTTCGGCCATAAGATCTACATGATCGGCTCGAACGAGAAGGCGACCCGCTTTTCCGGCGTCGACACGCGCCGGGTGGTGCTCTCGGTCTATGTGGCCTCGAGCCTGCTCGCCGTCGTCGCCGCGCTGGTCATGATGGCGCGCTTCAATTCCGCCAACGCCTCCTACGGCGAGAGCTATCTGCTGGTGACGATCCTCGCCGCGGTGCTCGGCGGGGTCGATCCGTTCGGCGGCTTCGGCAAGGTCGGCGGCCTGATGATGGCGCTGATCCTCCTGCAGGTGATTTCGTCCGCCTTCAATCTGTTGAATTTCAGCCCGTTCCTGACGGTGGCGATCTGGGGCGCGCTGATCATCGGCGTCAGCGCGCTGAGCGTGGTTCGCGAGGCGGTCAGCGGGGCGCGCCGCTAGCGACGCGGCAGGAAAATCGGCCGGTCGGGGCGCGGCCGGACGAACAGAGGAGCAGCACGATGATTCGGCTGGGCATGCATTCGAGCCTGTGGACGACCGCCTGGACGCGCGAGGGCGCGGAGCTCAGCGTCTCGGAGGCGGCGCGCCATGGGCTGGACGTGGTCGAGATCGCGCTGCTGGAGCCCGACAAGGTCGACGTCGCCCATTCCCGCGCCCTGTTCGACCGGCATGGGGTCGCGCCGACCGCTTCGCTGGGGCTGCCGATCGAGGCGACCGCGCCGCTGCATCCGGAACGGGCGCAGGCCTTCCTGATTCGCGCGCTCGAGGTCGCGCACGCGCTCGGCGCATCGACGCTGACCGGCGTGACCTACTCGACGCTCGGCTATCGCACGGGTTCGCCGCCGACCGATCGCGAATATGAGACGATCGCGCGCGCATTGAAGCCGGTCGCCGAACGGGCGGCCGATTATGGCATGACGCTCGGCCTCGAGCCTTGCAACCGCTACGAGACCCATTTGCTCAACACGGTCCGGCAGTCGCGCGAACTGGCCGAGCGGATCGGCGCGCCGGCGGTGATGATCCATCTCGACACCTACCACGCCAACATCGAGGAAAAGAGCTTCTCCGCCGCGCTCGAGGACGGCGCCGGCCTGGTCCGCTACGTCCATCTCTCCGAGAGCGACCGCGGCGTGCCAGGCTCGGGCAACGTCGACTGGAAGAGCGTCCTGACCGCGCTGAAGGGCGCCCGTTTCGACGGCGATCTCGTCGTCGAATCCTTCGTCACCATGATGCCGCAACTCGCCAGCGCGCTGTCCGTCTGGCGGCCCGTGGCGCGCGACCGGGCCGAAATCCTCGAGGTCGGCCTGCCGTTCATCAAGAGCATGGCGCGCGCGACCGGCCTGTTCGCGGATCGGGCCTGACGGCGCGATGACGATGAACTACCTCCCCGTCGACGAAAGCCGGCTTTCGGCCATTCTGCGCGCATTGCCGGCGGTTCGCGCGCTCCTGGGGGGTCCGCCCGCGCAATGGCGCGTGCGCGAGGTCGGCGACGGCAATCTCAATCTCGTCTTCATCGTCGAAGGGCCGGCGGGCGGGGTGGTCGTCAAGCAGGCGCTGCCCTACGTGCGCCTGGTCGGCGAATCCTGGCCCCTGCCGCTCGAGCGCTCCTGGTTCGAATATAACGCGCTCGTCGAACAGGCGCGCTGGGTCCCGCGCCTGACGCCCGGCGTCCACCATTTCGATCGCGCGCAGGCGATGATCGTCATGGACTACCTTTCGCCGCATGTGATCATGCGCAAGGGTCTGATCCGGGGCATCGAGTATCCCCGCTTCGCCGCCGACATCGCGGAATTTCTCGCCGAAACGCTGTTCCACACCTCCGTGCTGGCCGGCTCCGCACGCGACCACAAAGCGCGCATCGCCCGGTTCGCGCCGAACGCAGCGCTCTGTCGCATAACCGAGGACCTGGTCTTCACCGACCCCTATCGGGAGGCGCCGCTCAATCGCTGGACGCGACCGCAACTGGACTCGCAAAAGCGCGCCTTCGAGGCGGATTCGGCGCTGAAAGCCGAGGCGCAGGCGCGCAAGTTTCAGTTCCTGACCGCGGCCCAGGCGCTCATCCACGGCGACCTGCACACGGGTTCGATCATGCTGACGCAAGAGGATACCCGCGTCATCGACCCGGAATTCGCGTTCGTCGGGCCGATCGGCTTCGACGTCGGGGCGGTGATCGGCAATCTTCTGCTCGCCTATTGCGCCCAGGAGGGTCACGAGGCCGCGCCCGGCGACCGCGACCCGTATCGCGCGTGGATTCTCGACCAGGTCGCGGCGGTATGGACCGGATTCCACGATCGGTTTCTCGCGCTCTGGCGCGCGGCGCGCGACGGGGAAGCCTATGTCGCGGGTCTGTTTGCGACTGAGGCCGACCAACCCGCGCTCGAAGCGGAGCGCGCCCGGTTCATGCGGATGCTGTTCGAGGATTCGCTGGCCTTCGGCGGGCTCGAGATGATCCGGCGCATTCTTGGTCTGGCCCACGTCGAGGACCTCGAAAGCGTCGCCGATCCCGCGCGGCGCGCGGTTTGCGAACGGCGGGCGTTGCGGCTCGCGAGGGGGCTCGTGCTCGGCGCGCGGTCGCTTGCCGGCGCCGGCGACGTGATCGAGGCGGCGCGCGAAGCGGGAGGCGAGCCGGGCGGCGCGCTCAGCCACGCAGAACGCGGCCGGCGACCGCCGCGAGCTTCCTGACCAATTCGGGATCGCGCGCATCGGGATGCGTCATGATCGCATTGTCGAGCGCGTGGTCGGAGCCGACCGGGCAGCGTTCGTGCTCCGCCGGCAGGTCGCGCAACACCCGGGACAGCAGCGCGTTGGCGCGCCTTGCGTTCGCCTGGACGACCTTGACGACCGCCGCGACGTCGACGGCGCTGTGATCCTCATGCCAGCAATCGAAATCGGTCACCATCGCGATCGTCGCGTAGGAGATTTCCGCCTCCCGGGCGAGCTTGGCTTCGGTGGCCCCGGTCATCCCGATCACGTCGGCGCCGCGCGCCTGGAAGCCCAGCGATTCGGCGAGCGAGGAGAATTGCGGGCCCTCGATGCAGACATAGGTCCCGCCGAGGTGGAAGGCGATCCCCTCGGCCGCCGCCGCCTCGCCGATCCGGCGCTGCAGACGCGGCGCCACCGGGCGAGCCATCGAAACGTGCGCGACGCAGCCATTGCCGAAAAAACTCGTCTGCCGTCGATAGGTCCGATCGTCGAACTGGTCGACCAGAACGAACAGCCCCGGATAAAATTCGCGCCGGAACGAACCGCAGGCCGAAAGCGAAATGATGTCGGTGACGCCCGCGCGCTTCAGCGCATCGATATTTGCGCGGTAATTGATTCCCGATGGCGACAACCGGTGCCCGCGGCCGTGGCGGGCCAGAAAGACGGCCTCTGTCGCGCCGATCCGGCCGAATCTGAGGGTGTCGGAAGGCTCGCCCCAAGGGGTCGCGACGCTCTCTTCGCGCGCGTCGCCCAACGCGTCGAGGTCGTAGACCCCCGAGCCTCCTATGATGCCGACGATCGCCTTGGTCATGCGCCTCAGCTCCGCGTTGCGTCGACCCCATCGTTCGAGCGCCCGGGCAGCCTATGCAAACTCAATGCCGCGGCGCGGCTCTGGACCGCGCGCCGCGACCGCCCGGCCCGACGGATCCGCCCGCTAGTGAATCTTGCCCCACACCCGCTTCTTCGTGAAATAGAGCAATATGGCGAAGACGACGAGGAAGGCCATCACACGAAGGCCGATCTTCTTGCGTTCCGCCAGTTTCGGCTCGGCAGCCCAGGACAGGAATGCGGTTACGTCTTTCGAGTAACTGTCGAGGGTCGCCGGCGTGCCGTCCGTATAGTCGACCGCGCCGTCGGCGATCGGCTGCGGCATCGCGATCTTGTGGCTGGGGTAGTAGAGATTCCAGTTCGGGTCGTCCGGATGGGTGTAGCCGTTGAGGATCGCGTGGACGTAGTCCGCCCCGACTTCCTGATATTGCACGAACGGCAACGCGTCGAAGATGAACCAGGGGAACCCGCGCTCGTATTTGCGCGCCTTGGCGAGCACCCACATGTCGGGCGGGGCCTTGCCGAAGGTGGCGGCGGCCGCTTCCGGATTGGGATAGGCCTCGGGCGGAGGGATGGTGTCGGAGGGAATCCCGGGACGCTTGAAGATTTCGCCCTTGTCGTTTGGCGAGTCATTGGTGACCTGGTAGGTCGCGGCGAGCGCCTTCACCTGCGCCGCCGTGAAGCCGGGTCCGTCCGGGTCGCCGAGCGTGCGGAACGGAATGCTGAGGCGATGGCAATTGCCGCAGACTTCGCGATAGACCTTGAAGCCGCGCTGCAACTGCTGCTGGTCGTAGACTCCGAACAGGCCGGCGAAGCTCCACTTCATCCTCGGGGGCGAGGGCGATTCGTCCTCGGAGCCCGCCAGGGCGGACTGGGCGGGCGCCGGCGCGGGATCGGCCGCCCGCGCGACGTCGACGACGGTCATCTGGAGCGCTGTGGCCGCGAGCGCCAAGGCGACGTCTCTGAAACGGATCATGACTGATTTCCCTGAGCGATCGGTTTCAAATCATTCGGCCGGCGCCGGCGCGGGCGCGCCCTTGGCCAGGATCGCGTCGGCGATCGAGGCCGGCAGCGGTTTGGTCTTTTCGAACAGCCCGAGCAAGGGAAGAACGATCAAAAAGAACGCGAAATAGCACGCTGCGAGGATCCAGGAAGCACGCGTCGTGTTGTCGGACACCTCCTGCGACCCCAGCCAGCCCAGGCCCAGGCAGACGGCGACGAACGCCCAGAAGAACACCCGGAAAGCGGGACGATACTTGGCCGACTTCACCGGCGAGGTGTCGAGCCAGGGCAGAAACGCGAGCAGCGCGATCGCGCCGAACAGGGCGACGACGCCGGCGAGCTTGTTGGGGATCGCGCGCAGGATCGCATAGAACGGCAGCAGATACCATTCCGGCACGATGTGCGCCGGCGTCACCAGCGGATTGGCCATGTTGTAATTGTCGGCGTCGCCCAGATAGTTCGGGATGTAGAACACGAACCAGGCGTAGACGATGAGGAACACGCCGAGACCCAGAGCGTCCTTCAACGTCGCATAGGGCGTAAACGCGACCGTGTCGCGGTTCACGTTCTGCACCTCGACCCCGTCGGGATTGTTCTGCCCCGCGACGTGGAGAGCCCAGACGTGGAGGACGACGACGCCGGCGATCATGAACGGCAGAAGATAATGCAGCGAGAAGAAGCGGTTGAGCGTCGCGTTGTCGACCGCGTAGCCGCCCCACAGCCACATCGAGACGCTCTTGCCGACGAGCGGAATCGCAGTGAACAGATTGGTGATGACGGTCGCGCCCCAGAAGCTCATCTGGCCCCAGGGCAGAACATAGCCCATGAACGCGGTCGCCATCATCAGGAGGTAGATGATGACGCCGAGAATCCACAGGACTTCGCGCGGCGCCTTGTAGGAACCGTAATAGATGCCCCGGAAAATGTGCATGTAGACGGCCAGGAAGAACATCGACGCGCCATTCGAATGGAGATAGCGCATCAGCCAGCCGTAGTTCACGTCGCGCATGATGTGCTCGACCGAGTCGAACGCCATCGTCGACTCCGGCGTATAATGCATGGCCAGAACGACCCCGGTCACGATCTGGGCGACGAGCATGAACGAGAGAATGGCGCCGAACGTCCACATGAAATTCAGATTGCGCGGCGTCGGATAGACGATGAACGAGGAATGGATCAGCCCCATCAGCGGCAGCCGGCTCTCGAACCAGCGGCCGATCGCGCTCTTGGGGACATAGGTCGACGATCCGCTCATGAGTTTGGTTCTCTGGGAACGAGGGCAGTCAGAATTCGGGTCAACGCTCGCCGGGCCGCGGCCCCTGAATCACCCGATCCGCACTTTGGTGTCGGACAGGAACGCATATTCGGGAACTTCGAGATTGAGCGGCGCAGGTCCCTGTCGGATGCGCCCGGAAGTGTCGTAGACCGATCCATGGCACGGGCACAGCCAGCCATCGTATTTGCCTTCGTGGCCGAGCGGCACGCAGCCCAGATGCGTGCAAATCCCCACGACGATCAACCAGGGCGCCTTCTTGACCCGTTCGGCGTCGGTCTGCGGATCGCGCAGTTCGCCGATCGGCGTGTTGACCGCCGCCTCGATCTCCTTGGCCGTGCGGTGGCGGATGAACACCGGCTTGCCGCGCCATTTGACCGTGACGATCTGACCCTCCTGGATCGCGCCGATGTCGACTTCGATCGCCGCGAGGGCGACGGTCGACGCGTCGGGGTTCATCTGGTCGATCAGCGGCCAGATGACCGCCGCCACGCCGACCGCCCCGACCGCGCCGGTGGCAAGGAACAGAAAATCCCTGCGGTTCGGATCGACGATTGCCGCTTCAGACAAATGAACCCCCAATCCCGGCCCTGATGCGCCATGCGCACGGCGAATAGTCTCGCTCCGGCCGGCGCGGCGGGCGCCGGCCCGGCAAGTCTTTCGCGCGTCGCAGACGCGCCGGATCGACCTGTCGTTTGCGGCTATTTCGCACCGTTCGCTTAGGTTGTCCATAGGTGCGCGCGGCGTTGCGGGCGCGGCCTGTCGTCACGGTTCGCGGCGCCTGCGGGCGGCGGGATCGGCCTCCTTGGGACGCTGGACCCGGCCTTTCGCGCTTCGCCGGCGCGCTCTCGACCCTCGTCCATGACTCCGCCCCTCGGCCGCCATGGCTCCCGGCGCGGCTTTGGGGCAGAATGGCCCGATCGCCGAAGGCGCGCGCGAACGCCTCGAGCGTCGGCAACCGACCGGCGTGCACGGCGCCATGCTCGCGGCGGGAGGACCCAACGGTTTGGACGACAAGATCCGCATCCTCATCGCCGACGATCACCCGCTCGTTCTGGGCGCCCTCAGACAGGCCCTGTCCGGCGCGATTCCGGGCGCCGAGATTTTCGAGGCGGCGGATCTCGACAGCCTCTCGGCGGCGCTCGAAACGACGCCCGAGATGGACCTCGTCCTCCTCGACCTCTCGATGCCCGGCGTGCGCGGCTTTTCCGGGCTGATGTATCTCAGGGCGCAGCACGCGGGCGTGCCGGTGATCGTCGTGTCCGCCAACGAGGATCGCGCGGTCATGCGCCATTGCCTGGGTTTCGGCGCGTCCGGCTACATACCGAAATCGCTCGACGTCGAGACGTTGCGCCGGGCGGTGCGGACCGTGCTCGACGGCGGGCGCTGGACCCCGCCCGATCTCGACCTCACGACTCCCGACGAGTCGAGCGCGCTGGTGCGCCGCCTGTCCTCGCTGACGCCGCAGCAGGTGCGGGTGCTGATGATGCTGAGCGAAGGCCTGCTCAACAAACAGATCGCCTATGCGCTGTCGGTGTCCGAAGCGACGATCAAGGCGCACGTTTCGGCGATCCTGCAGAAACTCGGCGTCGAGAGCCGGACCCAAGCGGTGATCGCCGCCGTGAACATCGAGAAGGGACAGTGGCCGGGAAAATCGCCGTGAGGCTGGGCCCGCGCGCGCCATTGCGCGACGGGGCGGGGCGACGCTAAACTCATCAAGCCGCGCGAGGACGCGGAGCCGCCGGGTTCGACGGAGCAGGCAGAGAGCGCTCGACGATGATCCGCACGATTGAGACCAAGCCTTTCGCCGACCAGAAGCCCGGCACATCCGGCCTGCGCAAGAAGGTCCCGGTCTTTCAGCAGCCCCATTACGTCGAGAATTTCATGCAGTCGGTCTTCGACTCGCTCGACGGCTACGGCGGCAAGACTCTCGTGGTCGGCGGCGACGGGCGCTATTACAATCGGGAGGCGATCCAGAAGGTGATCAAGATCGCCGCCGCCGCGGGCTTCGGGCGGCTGGTGATCGGCAAGGGCGGCATCCTCTCGACGCCGGCGGTGTCCTGCCTGATCCGCGGCCGCGCCGCCTACGGGGGCGTCATCCTGTCGGCGAGCCACAATCCGGGCGGTCCGAACGGCGATTTCGGCGTCAAATACAACATAGGCAATGGCGGCCCCGCGCCGGAGAAAGTCACCGACGCCATCTTCGCGCGCACCAAGACGATCGACCGCTATAGAATCTCCGACACGCCGGACGTAGAACTCGACGCGATCGGAACGACGATGGTCGAGGATACCGCCGTCGACATCGTCGATCCCGTCACCGAATATTCCGCATTGATGAAGAGCCTGTTCGATTTCGAGGCGATCCGCGCGCTGTTCGCTTCGGGCTTCCGGATGCGTTTCGACGCCATGCATGCGGTGACCGGCCCCTACGCTCACGCGATCCTCGAAGGGGAACTCGGCGCGAGCCCGGGGACGGTGGTCAACGGAACGCCGCTGCCCGATTTCGGCGGCCATCACCCGGATCCCAACCTGACCTACGCCAAGCCGCTCTACGATCTCCTGATGTCGCCCGCAGCGCCCGATTTCGGCGCCGCTTCGGACGGTGACGGCGACCGCAACCTGATCCTCGGCCGCGGCATTTTCGTCACGCCGTCCGATTCGCTGGCGATGCTCGCGGCCAATGCGCATCGGGTCCCGGGCTATGCCCGCGGCCTCGCGGGGATCGCGCGCTCGATGCCGACCAGCGCCGCCGCCGACCGCGTCGCGGCGAAGCTCGGGATCAAATGCTACGAGACGCCGACGGGGTGGAAGTTCTTCGGCAACCTGCTCGACGCCGGGCTCGCGACGATCTGCGGCGAGGAGAGTTCGGGCACGGGGTCGAACCACATCCGCGAGAAGGACGGGCTATGGGCGGTGCTGCTCTGGCTCAACATTCTGGCCGTGCGCAGGATTTCCGTGCTCGATCTCGCGCGCGAGCACTGGTCGCTCTACGGCCGCAATTATTATGCGCGGCACGATTACGACGAGGTCGACCTCGCCGCCGCCAACGGCCTGATGACGGCGCTGCGCGACCGGCTCGCCGGCCTGCCGGGAACGCGCCACGGCGCGCTGACGATTCGCGCCGCCGACGATTTCGAATATCACGATCCCGTCGACGGCTCCGACACCAAGGCGCAGGGCGTGCGGATCCTGATCGAGGACGGCGCGCGAATCGTCTACCGTCTTTCGGGCACGGGCACCGTCGGGGCGACGCTGCGCGTCTATCTCGAGCGCTACGCGCCGGCGGGCGGCGATCTGGCGGAGGCGACGCAGGATGCGCTCGGCGACATCATCGCACTGTCGCGGACGCTCGCCGGGATCGAGCCGCGGCTCGGGCGCGCGGCGCCGAGCGTGATCACCTGACCGGCGATCCGAGCGCGGCGACCGCGGCGGCGAGGATTTCATCGGAGAGCGCTGGATCCGCCGTCGCGACGCTGCGCGCGAGGGTCAGCGCGCCGGTGAGCGCGGCGAATTGCGCGATCGCCCCGGCGCGGCTCCGGCCTTCCTCCGCCGCGGCGCGGGCGAAGGCGTCGAGATAGCGGCGCAGCCCGGCGGCATATTCCTCGCGCACGACATCGGGCTGGCGCGCGACGTCGCCGGCGAAGGCGACCATTGGGCAACGTGCGGCGTGCGCGTCGCGCGCCTCAGCCGAGACGTAGCTGCGTCGGTAGGCGTCGAACGCCTCGGCGCGTCGGGCGGAATCGGGGAGGTCGGCGATCGCCGCGACGGCGGCGACGGATCTTTCGAAGATGTGCGCGCAGGCCTCCGCCTCGAGTTCGTCCTTCGAATCGAAGTGGTTATAGAAGCCGCCGTGGGTGAGTCCCGCCGCCTGCATGAGGTCGGCTATGTTGACATGCTCGAATCCCTTGGCCCTGAACAGGGCGGCGGCGCTTTCGACGACCCTCGCCTTGTTCGCCTGGGCCTGCTGCCTGGTGATGCGCATGCGATTGACGCCCGGTCAATGATGATCTATGACCTCATTGAATAATGATAGCCATCATCAATCCGTAACCCCTTTGCGCCCCCCGCGCAAGGCGCCCCGAGACGGAGCCGCCCATGTTTGCAGCCGCGCTCGCCCGCCTGATGGCGCGCCACGGAATCCATTACGGCTGGGTCGTCATAGGCGTCACGTTCGTGACCAGCCTGACGACGGCGGGGGCGGTGGGGGTGCCCGGGGCGCTGATCCTGCCGCTGACCAAGGAATTCGGCTGGAACACCGCCGAAATCTCGACCGCGCTGGCGATCCGGCTCGTCCTGTTCGGGCTGATGGCGCCGTTCGCCGCCGCGCTGATCGAGCGCTACGGCGTGCGCCGGGTCGTGCTGACCGCGATCGCGATGATCGTCGCCGGCCTGTCGCTCGCGCTGGTGATGACCCAGGCCTGGCACCTCGTCGTGCTCTGGGGCATCGTCGTCGGCGTCGGCACCGGCATGACCGCGCTGGTGCTGAGCGCGATCGTCGCCACGCGCTGGTTCTCCCAGCGGCGCGGGCTCGTGCTGGGCATGCTGACCGCGAGTTCGGCGACCGGCCAGCTCGTGTTCCTGCCGCTTGCGGCCTGGCTCGTCGACCGCTTCGGCTGGCGCTACGCGCTCGCCCCTTCCGTGCTCGGTCTGGCGATCGCCGGCGCGCTGGTCGCCCTGTTCATGTGCGACCGCCCGTCCGACGTCGGCCTCGTTCCGTTCGGCGAGGCGGCGCCCGCGCCGGGCGCGCCGCCCGCAGCCGCCGCCCAGCCGCCGGCCCCCGCCTTCGGGCGCGCTTTCGCGGTGCTGGCCGAGATCTCGACGAGCCCGACCTTCTGGATCCTGTTTGCGACCTTCTTCATCTGCGGCCTCAGCACCAACGGCCTCGTCCAGACCCATTTCATCTCGCTGTGCGCGGATTACGGCATGCCGGCGGTCGCCGCCGCCTCGACGCTCGCGATGATGGGCGTGTTCGATTTCTTCGGCACGATCCTGTCGGGCTGGCTGTCCGACCGCTTCGACAATCGCGCGCTGCTGTTCTGGTACTACGGCCTGCGCGGCCTGTCGCTGCTCTACCTGCCCTATTCGACCTTCACGCTCTACGGCCTTTCGCTGTTCGGGGTCTTCTACGGCCTCGACTGGATCGCGACCGTCCCGCCGACGGTGCGGCTCAGCGCGCGCGCGTTCGGCAAGGAGCGGGCCGGCGTCGCCTTCGGCTGGATTTTCGCGGCCCACCAGCTCGGCGCCGCGACCGCGGCCTATGGCGCGGGCCTCTCGCGCAGCGTGCTTTCGAGCTACCTGCCCGCCTTCTTCACCGCCGGCGTCATGTGCCTCGTGGCCGCAGCGATCGTCTGGCTGATCCGCGCCGCGCCGGCGCCGACGCCGGCAGGGGCGCCGGTCGTGGCGCGCGCGGGGTGAGCACGGGCGGGCGATCGCGAAGCCCCATCAAATGCGTGATTTCGGGAAGCGGCCTCTTCATTCGCCGACCGCGATCGCGGCGCGGCGGCCGTGGATCGAGGGGCTCACAGAGGCTGCGCGACTGGCGGCAGGCAGCGCCGAGGGCTCGATCTATCCCTCGCCTTCGCGCTGGCGCCCGGCCGGCGCCGGTTTTTGGCGACGCCGGCCGGCAAGGACGCGTCGGATCAATTCGCGATCTTCTCCTTCCACGCGTCGAAGGCGCCGCGCAATTCGATGAGCGGCGCGGCGCGCGGATGGTCGTCGTTGAACACGTCGAGCGATACGATCGAGGTCGCCGAGTCGTATTCGCCGAGCGTAGCGTCGAGCAGGACGGCGCTCATCGCATAGAGCGCGTCCGCATCGACGTCCTTCGGCACGTCATAGAACAGCGCGACCTGGACCTTATCGTCGAATTTGGCGAGGTAGCGGATGCGATCCGCGCAGACCAGGACATCGCCGACGCGAATTTCAAGGGTGGCCAGATTCTTGCGCTCGCGGAAACAGAAGATGTTCCATTGCGTGGCCTTGGGCGCCGCGTCGACGACCTCGGCCGCCCGTTCGAACGCCTCGAGGCGGCCGTCCGGGGTGATGCAGAAATCGAGCCGGCCGCTTTCTCCGCGACCGAATTCGAACGCCAGGGCGGGATCGATGTTGCCGAGACTGCGATGCAGGTCGTGCATCAGCGGCTCGCCGGACGCCGGATCGTTCTGGCGGATCGCGTGCGCCAGGCGCGCCTCGCGCGCCAGGAATGCGTTCCAGAATTCGGCGATAGGATCGGATTCACCGGACAGCACCATCGCCACAACCTCCATGACACGAGCGGGATTATGGCGGAGACGGTTCGAGAGTCCATCGCGCGCCCCCGGCGCGGCGCGCGAAGATGCGCGAGGCGATGAATGAAACCTGAATCGGACCGGCGCCCGGATCAAGCCGCCGCGCGGCCGGAGCGGCGATCCGATCAGGCTTCGCCGGTCCGGCCGGCCCGATTCCCGAGGGTCCGGCTCGAGTGCGGCGACGCGACGCCCGCGAACCAACCGGCCGGCCTAAAGCTGCTTCTTCATATCGGCCTTGGTCATGTAATTGAATTCCAGGATCAGCACGTCCTTCACCACGGCGCCGTTCATGCGCGCGTTGACGGCCTGCACGAGAGTCTTGGCGAACCTGGTCAGATCGTATTTCTTCAGGTTGCTGAAATCGATCGAGTCGTCGGCATAGATCGCCCGGAACGCTTCGTCGAGCAGAAATGCCTCGGCCGGCTCCTCGTTGTTCTTGAGCAGTTCGGTGTCCAGCGAATAGGTCAGCTGGGTGATGATATAGCCCTGGATCGCGCCGTCGGCGATCTTCGGGATCGTGAACTCCCGCGTCTTCTTGAATTCGACGGGATGCCCGGGCCGCTCGGTCGCCGCCCTGGCGAGTTGGCCCGCTTTCCAGTAGGACGCGGCGTAGCTCGACGCCAGCGTCATCATACACGCCCAAACTCCGATGAGCACGAGCTTGAGCATCGCGCTAGTCTCTCCAGACGAACTCGGAATAAGTGCCGTCGGACTGCCCTGCCTGGATCGTCCGTGCGATGATTTCGGAGACCTCGTGGGCAGCCCGCAGCTGGACCCGCAGCAACCGGCGGTTGTCCTCGAGTTTCGTCTTCAGCCCGGCGAGCGCGACGCGCAGCGACAGGCTGATATCGGTCCCGGCGAACAGCGGCATCAGGCGGGTCAGTTCGAGCAGGCCCTGGCTCTTGTGTAGATTGAACTGGTGGTAGTCGACCGGCGCGCGGGACGCGATTCTCGCGTTCTCCGCCTCGAGCGTGCGTTGCAGGCGCTCGATGGCGAGCATCAGCATCTCCACCGGGCCCGCCATGCGGGCCGAGGCGACGGCGGACGACGCCACCGTCATCCCGGGGGCCGAGGCGCTCACGACCGGTCACCCAGGCTGACGAGCAAGGCGGCCCCGCGCGCCGAGCCGTCGAGGATCGCTCCGGCGCCAAGGGTGGCCGCGTCGGCGAGCGCGCTGGGAGCGATCGCCAGATGACGTCCGCGGAGCGGATGCGTCGCGAACAATTGCCTTGCGATGCCGAAAGCGCCCGACTTGGCGATCTGGCGCGCGATCTGGTCGGAGAGCATCGATTTCCATATGTCGCCGGCCGTCCCGTCGCCGTAGACGCTCGCTTCGTCCTTGGGCAGAATTTCGTCGACGAGGCTCTTGAGGATCGAGGCCTCGAAATCGATCTGCGTCCGCGCCGCCTTCGCCGCTTCGGCGTCCTCGACGCCGATCATCGGAAGGCGCTCGCGCATGTCGGCGCCGTCAGGCGCCGGCGGCGCGTCGGCCGGCGCGGCGGGCGCGGCGGCCTCCAGCGCCTTGGCGAAATCGTCGGGACCGCCGGCGGCCCCGGCGCCGAGCGCGGTGAGGCGCTGGGTCACCGCCTGGGCGCGCGCCGGGTCGGCGGCCTTGAGGACCTCGAGGATGATATCCGACGACGGTTTTATGGCCATTTGGGACTTCCGTGCGGTGCGGCGCGCATCCACGCTGTCACCGCCATCATCGGCCGCAGGGCTTATGCCGAGCTTGCGCGCGCCTTGGAGATGGAACGTTCGATCGCCTCGCTGAGGTCGATGCGTTCCTGATGCGTGCGATAGGCGGCGTCGGCCCGGTCGACGATCCGCTCAATCAGCCTGGCGCGCGCGCCCTGCTCGAGCGCGAGCCTGGCCTGGGTGGCTTGCTGCGCCTTCACCGCGTCGATCTGCCGGTCGATGCCGCGCAACCGGCGCGTGCCGTTCTCAGTCAGGACGCCGCTGGAGAAGGCGTCGCGGTCGATCGCCTCGATCGTCGCCTTCTGGGCCTCCAGCAGCGCGACGCGCTGCTGGTCGAGCGCGGCGAGCTTCCAGGCGCTCAGCTTGTGCAGCTGGTCCTGCAACAGCTGAATCCGCGCCAGTGACTTGCGTCGTTCTCTCATTGTCTATCCCGCCGAAAGCCACGCCGAGAATCCGAGCACGAACTGGTCGAGGTAGGATTTTATGATAATGTAAGTCAAAATCAGCCCACCACCGATAACGAAGGGAGTCGAGATAAAATAGATCGATATATGCGGCGTAACTCTGTTGATTATGCTTATCGTTATCTGGATGATGACCGTATAAATGATGAATGGTGAACTAATTCTTAAAGATATCTGAAAAACCTCCGCGAGCACCTTGCCGAACTGCAGCAGCGAAAAGCCGGCGTTGAAATCGGGCTTAATCGGAATTGTGGTATAGGAGGCGGCGATCCCGCGGAAGACCTCCCAGTGGAGATCAGTGATGAAGATCAGCGCGGTCGCCGACATGGTGATCAGCGAAACGAATGGCGGCAACATCTCGGGCTCCTCCGCGAGCACGCCGAAGGGATTGCTAAGCCCGATCGCGAGCGCGCCGGCCATCGCCATGGTCTCGAGGGCGAGCAGGAACAGGCGCCCGAGCACGCCGATCGAGGCGCCGACGAGGAGTTCGACGCCGATGTAGCGGACAGCCTGGATCGGCTCGTCGCCGAGCGCCTCGGTCGGCACCAGGGCGATCAGCATCGGCGCCAGCGACAGGGTGACCGCGAGCGCGAGAAACAGGCGGACCTGGACCGGGATCTGCGCGCTGGAGAAGCCGGGCATCAGCATCAGGCAGGCGCCGATGCGGCAGAACAGGATGAACGTCCCCAGAACGAGCCGCGATCCGAGCGCGGTTTGCGGATCGAGGCCGAAATCCGACGCGAAATTCGTCAAGAGATCGTCCCCAGCGATTCCACGTCGAAGCCGCGCGCGATCTCGAGCTGCGACAGCACGGCCAGGGTGGCGAACATGCGCTCGAGGATCATCCTGACGTAGGGGCGGGTTTCGGAGGTCGCCACGACCGCGAATTGATGGCCGGCATCCATCCGCGCGCGGATGGCGGTCGACGCTTCGGCGCCGAATTGCTCGACCAGGCGCGGATCGATGTCGAACTCGACGACGTCGCCCTTGGCGTCGCGCTTGAGGCTCTGGTGGAACACCAGATCCCAGCGGTTGCCCAGGCGCAGCACCTTCAGCACCCCCTTGTCGGTGAGATCGCCGCAGATCTGCTGCGCCATGCGGATGCGCACGTGCTCGGCGATCTGCTCGGGCCGGCGCGCGTGCGGCGCGATCTCGGCGATCGCCTCGAGGATCAGATGGAGATTGCGGATCGAAACGCGTTCGGCGAGCAGCAGTTTGAGGACGGCCTGCAGGCCGGAATAGGAGATCTGCGAGGGGCAAATCTCGTCGATCAGCCGCTTGTATTCGGGGTCGAGCCGATCGAGCAGCGCGCGCATGTCCTTGTAGGACAGGAGCTGCGCGAGATTGTTGCGGATGACCTCGCTGAGATGGGTGAGCAGCACGGACAGCGCATCGACGGTGTTGAAGCCCTGGCGCTTGACGTCGTTGAGGAACGCGTCCGAGACACTCATCGCCCTCATCCCGAAGGCGGGCTCGCGAACCTCGTCGCCCGGCACGTCGGGCTTCCTGCCGTCGCCGACGATGACGAGGAACTCGCCGAGCCGCAATTCCTGGGTCGCCACCACAGTGCCGTGGATGCGGATCTGATAGGCTTTGGGTGGGGCCTTGAAATCGTCGGTGAGCTTGATCTCCGGCACGACGAATCCATACTGGCGCGCGAACTTGCGGCGCATCTTGGCGACCCGCGAGCCGATCTCGTCGTGGGAGGCGAGGAACTTGGAGGTGAGCTGCCGGCTCAGGCACAATTCAATCTCATAGGCCTTCAGCTGCTCCTTGATCGAGCCGCGCGCCTCGGCCCGCGCCTTCTGTTCGATCGCGTCCTGATCCGCCGCTGCGATCGCGCGCTCCTTCTCCTGCTGCCTGGGGATCGAATAGCCGACGAAGGCCATGACGCCGCCGAGCAGCGCGAACGGCGCGAAGGGAAGGCCCGGCACCGCGCCCAGGATGAACATCAGCAGCGCGGCGAGGAACAGCGCGTGCGGATAGCTGCTGAGCTGGCCGAGCACCGCCTTCTCGGTCGAGCCGCGCGCGCCGCCCTTGGCGACGAGCAGGCCGGCCGCGAGCGAGATGATCAGCGCGGGAATCTGCGAGACCAGGCCGTCGCCGACCGACAGCTTGGTGAAGATTTCGGTCGCGCCGCCGAGGGTGAGGCCGTGGCGGGTGACGCCGATGATGATGCCGCCGAACACGTTGACGGCCAGGATGATGAGGCCGGCGATCGCGTCGCCGCGCACGAATTTGGAAGCGCCGTCCATCGACCCGAAGAATGAGCTCTCCTCTTCCAGTTCGCGCCGGCGGTGCTGGGCCATCTTGTCGTCGATGAGACCCGCGGAAAGGTCGGCGTCGATCGCCATCTGCTTGCCGGGGATGGCGTCGAGGGTGAAGCGCGCGCCGACTTCGGCGATGCGCGTGGCGCCCTTGGTGATGACGAGGAAGTTGATCGTGATCAGGATCGCGAACACGATCATTCCGATGAGAAAGTCACCGCCCATCACAAGGTTGGCGAAGCCGCCGATGATATAGCCGGCCGCGGTCATGCCCTCCGCGCCATGCGACAGGATCAGCCGCGTGGTGGCGATGTTGAGCGCCAGCCGCACGATCGTGGCCACCAGCAGGACGGTCGGAAAGGCCGAGAATTCGAGCGGCTTCTGGATCCACAGCGAGACCATCAGGATCAGCACGGACAGCGCGATCGAGCAGGCGATGCCGAGATCGATGAGGACGGCCGGAACGGGCAGGAAGAACATGCAGAGGGTGAGGACGATGGCGACCGCGAAGCCGATGTCCTTGCGACCGCCGCGGCTCGCGGCCGCGACGCCCGGCGCCGCGGTGATCGACATGTTTCGCCCTCTCGCCTCACCCGCGCCAAGAGTGCGGCGCCAAGCTTGCGCGAATCTCCCCAAGCCCGGACGCGCGGGGCCGGCGCGGCGGTCGACGGCGCGGGCGCGCGGGCCTCAGAAGCCCTTTTCGATGCGCCCGTAGACCATTTCGGTGAAGGTGTAGACCTGACCGCCGATGAACGGGGCGGTGAGGCTGACGACGATGAAGATGACGACGATCTTCGGCACGAATGTCAGGGTCATCTCCTGCACCTGCGTCAGCGCCTGGATCAGCGCCACGACGATCCCGACCGCCATCGCCGCGATCACCGCCGGCCCGGACCCGACGATGATCGTCCAGATCGCGGCCTGGATCAGATCGAGCGCATCCGCCTCGTTCACGAACCGATGCTCACGCCGGCGGTCAGCGCGACCGTGTCCCCCGAGGTGAGCGTCGCCGTCGACCCGCTCGCGCTCACGGCGACCGAGGCGACCACGCCCGAAGTCTCGCCGTCCGTCGAGGTGATCGTCTGGCCGATCAGCTGTTCGGCCTGCGAGAGAGACGAGGTGGTCAGCAGCGAAGTCAGGGTTGCGTTGGCCTGCATGGCCTGCTGCACACCCGATATGGTCGCGAGCTGGGTGACCGACTGCGTCGGGTCCATCGGCTGGGTCGGGTCCTGGTTCTTGATCTCCGCGATCAGCAGGGTCAGGAACTGGTTGTAGTCGACGGCGGCCGTGGGCGCCGCCGGGCTCGCGGACGAAGCGCCGGCGGAGGCGGCGGGGGGAACCGCGGAGGTTGAGCTGACGGTCATGGTGTGCCTTTCAGGCGGCGTGAGGGGCGACCTTCTTGTGAGTTCCGGTCATGGTCGCCTGCTCCAGGGGAAACAGGGCGCGTAGCGCCTTCATCGCGTCGAAATAGCGCGCGGAGACGACCATCCCGTCGACCGCCTTGAGACCGGACAATATCTTCCGGCTCTCGAAGGTTCGAAGCGCCGCGTCGATCAGCTTGCGCGACAGCTCCAGCGCCGCCGGGGTCCCGCTCGGATCCATCAGCATGATCTGAACGACGAAATAGATCTGGCGCAACGGCGTGTTGGCGTCGTCCGCCTGCATGACGTGCGCTTCAAGAAGGAACGTCACGTCGTTGAGCAATTCGATCGAGACCTTCCTGTCGACGCGCAGCACCGCGCCGTTGATGTAGAGTTTCTCGTCTGCGCGCAGCGAAATGTTCACCGGACCCTCACTTCAATCCGTCGCGGATGATTTCGGTGATCTCGATCATGGCCGTGAGATCGTTGGCCTTGCCTGACCGAACGAGCTCGATCTCCTTGACCATCCATATGCCGATCGAAATCAGGCCCGCCCGCAATTCCTCAGGCAGCTCGTTCTCGGGATTGGCGAGATCGTCCATGAAGATCGACCACAGGCGCCGGTAGTAGTAGAGCGCGTCGACGAGTTGGCGCGATCCTGGTCCCCGTTCGCGCGCGGAGCGCAGGAGGTCGAGCGCCTGGTCCAGCACGCGCCGCTCGAGTCCGCGCATTTCCTGCGGCGATTCTTCGGCGACTTCTGCGTAGGAAAACTGATACATTTCTCGCCCTCGATGAATGCCGCGACGCCGTCGGTCGAAGCGTGAACCGCTCCGCTTGAATGCGTCGGGGAATGGACTTGCCGCACGCCTCGCCGCGACGAGGCGGACCGGCGCTAGAGATAGTTCACCAGACTGAGTTTCTGCAGCGCGGCGGTCAACGAATAAGCGGTCTGGATCTGCGTCGTCAGCGCGTTCACCCGCGTCGCGGTCTGATAGGCGTCGACGCTGTCGAGGTCATTGACCTGGGTCTGCAGGATCGTCATCTGCGCGGACATGTTGGTGTTCGAGTCGGTCACGCGCTGCTGGACCGAGCCGAGCGTCGCCGCCGTCGAGGTCAGCGAGCTCATCGCGCTGCTGACGAGACCGCTCGCCGCGGTGACGACGCTCTGCATCGCGGCGGCGTCGATCGAGCTCCCCGTGAACTCGTTCAGCATCGTATAGGCCTGGGCGAGCTGCTGAAAGCCGGGCTGATTCAGGTTGGTCGACGTGTCGACAGTTTCGCTCGGCGAAATGTCGCTGCTGATGTTGGCGCTCGAGGCCGACGACCAGTTGCTCGTCCAGGCGGCGCCCTGGAACTGGCTGGTGAAGGCCGGCGAAGCGAGGAAAGTCTGCATCTGCCCGGCGGTGACGGTCTGCGGCGTCGCGGCCGGCGACAGGCCGGCGAGATAGGAGGAGAACGCGGTCTGGATCGCGGTCTGGGCGGCGTTGGGCGCCGCGAAATAATTGGTCATTGGAGCGACGCCGGAATTGATGCCGCCGAACACGTACTGGCCGTCGACGGAGGTGTTGGCGGTCGCGGTCAGCGACTGCAGGTTGTTCGCGCCGAGGTCTTGCAGCGAGGTTCCGGAATCGGTCTGCGGCGTCCATTCGGCCAGGGCATTGAGCGCGTTCTGGGCGTCGGTCTGCAGCGAGGTCAGCGCCGACTGGGTCGCGCCGAGCCTGGTGGCGACCACGGAGTTCGTGTTGGTGTAGGTCTGCAGCAGGCCGTTCTCGTTCTGCAACGAGATTTCCTGACCCGCCTGGGCGCCGAGCTGCAGCCCGATATCGGCGTATTGGCCGGTTGCGGCTTCCGTCTGTGCAGTCGAGAGGCTCGACTGCATCTTCATGATCGACAGCGCCAGCGACGTCGACAGATAGTTCGTGGAAATCGAGTCGGTCACGCTGCCGCCACCGCGGTCACGGCGGTCAACAGGGATGAGAACATGTTGTTCACCGTCGTCAGGAGCTTCGCGGACGTCTGGTAGGAATTCTCGAGGCTGAGCATCTGCGAGGTCTGGGCGTCGAGATTGACCCCGGTCGCGTTCGACAGCGCCTGGGATGCGGTCGTGGCGAGCGCGCTGGAATAATTGGCCTGATCGGTCGCCTGCTGATACTGCCCCTGCACCCAGCTCGCCGACGACGCCGCATAGTCCGACAGGCTGTCGCTCGACCCGGCGCCCGCCGACGGGTCGAAGGACTGGGTCGCCGATATCTGCCCGATCATCTGCTGGATGCGCCCGGTGTAGCCCGCCGCGCCGCTGGCGTTGTAGGTGTAATCGGCGCCGCCGCCCGAAACATCGCCGTCCCGGAGCAGATCCGCATCGCCGCCCTGGCTGGGATCGACGGTCGGATTGACCTGGATCTGGCCGGCTAGGCCCGCGGGAACGGCGGTGTCGGACGGCAGCCCCGTCGCCGCCGAGAAACTGGAATAGGTGAACAATCCCGGCAGCGGATCCGGCGCCGCCGGCGTCGCCTGGTTGGTCTCGGCGAAGGCGCTGACCAGGCCGTTGGCGATCTGGTCGAGCTGGGCCTGGTACTGGGGCGCGGTCGTGTCGCGCAGGGTCGCCAGACCGGCCAGGGCGCCCGAATGGATCGCCATCGGCGAGGTCGAGCCGGTGATGGGGATGCCATCGACGGTCACTGCGTTGCCGGTCGCCCCGGCGACCAGGGTCGGGGTGGGCGTGAACGAGACGGTGCGCGACGTATTCTGGAACAGCGCCACGCCGCTGTCGGTGTAGATGGACACCGAGCCGTTCGAACTGGTGACGGTCGAAACGCCGACCTGCTCGGACAGCTGGCTGAGTATGTTGTCGCGCGTATCCTCCGCGCTCGTGACGTCGGCCCCGGTCTGGAGGCCGCTGACGACCGAATCGTTGGCCGTCTGGAACTGGCCGAGCAGCGAATTGATCGAGGCGACGGACTGGGCGATGGCGCCGTCCGCCTGCGAGCGCACCTGTTGCACGGTCGACGTCGCGTCGTTGAGCGAGCCCGTCAGCTGCCGGGCCGCGGTGACCACGGATTCGGCGACCGCCGGGCTGGTCGGCGAGGCCGCATAGGTCTGCAGCGCCGATTGGAGGTTCGCCAGCATCGCCGCAGGCGACTGGCCCGAGGCGGTGGAAGTGGTCGAGGACGATGAGGTCGAGGCGCCGTCGCTGACCGTCGCGCTCAATTGCGTCAACCCGGCGGCGAGCGCCGACTGCGCGGCCGATTGCGAATTGGCCGCCAGCATCTGCTCCTGCAGCGCCGCATTCGCCGCTCTGCTGATCGACGTGACTTCGACGCCGCCGTAGACGCTGAAGGCGACATTGGCGGTCTTCAGCGAATAGCCCGTCGAATTCGCGTTGGCGACATTGTTGGAGATGACCGCCGTCTGCGCCGCGTTGGCGTTGAACGCCGAATTGATGATGTTGAACGCGGACGACAGGCTCATGAAAGGCTTTCCTGGGGATCGACGGCCGCGGGACTAAGCCTGAAGCTTGTTGAGGATCGACAGAAGATTGGCGCCGGTCTGGAAGACCTTCGAATTGGCTTCGTAGCTGCTCTGGGCCTGGATCATGTCGGTCAGTTCGGTCGCCAGATCGACGGTCGAGCCCTCCAGCGACGAGGAGACGATCGAGCCGAATCCCGCGGTCCCCGCCTTTCCGACCTGCGGCTCGCCCGATTGCACGTTCGGCGAGAAAACCGTCCCGTTCTCGGACGTCAGATTGTCGGGGCTTGCGACATTGGCGAGCGGGATGTCATAGCCGGGGAGCGAATTGCCGCTGCTGTAATTGAAGGTCAGGGCGCCGTCGGGGGCGACGCTCACGCCGGTCAGCGTATCGGGAGCATTGCCGTTGGTGCTCGCCGCGGTCACGGCGTAGCCCGTGGCCAACTGGGTCGAGGCCGCCATGTCGAGGCTTATCGGCGCACCGCCGCCATACTGGATGGCGATCGGCGACCCCGTGGCCAATTGGCCGGTCGTCGGGCTGAAGGTCAGCGTGCTCGACGACAGGGCCGCTGCCGAATAGGGAAAACCGCCGCCCGCGGCGGCGTCCGCGTGGTTGTAAACGTCGACCGCCCACACGGGATCGCCAGCCGAGTTCGGCCCCATGTTGGTCATGTAGATGTCCAGCGTGACCGGCGCGCCGAGATCGTTGTAGGTGATCAGCGACGTTTGCTCCGTGTAGTTCGGCGCGGTCGTGGTGCGGGTCGCTTGCAGGTCTGTCGCGACCGCGGTGGATTGGGACGGCAGGTTGACCGACAACGTGCCCGAGGTCGTCGGGGCCGCCTGTTCGCCGGTCTGGCTCACATTGACTTTCTGCAAGCCGGACAGCGAGTTGGCGACGATGGTGCTATTGCCGTTCTGGACGTTCGAGCCCATCAGGTAGTAGCCTGCGGCATTGACGAGGTTGCCCGACGCGTCGGGCACGAAGGAGCCGTCGCGGGTGAGGAACGTGTCGCCCGAGCTGTCGGTCACGACGAAATAGCCGGCGCCCTGGATCGCGAGGTCGGTAGGCGTCGAAGTGCCGGTGACGCTGCCCTGGAGGCCGTTGATGGAAATGGCGTTGGTCGAAACGCCGCCGGCCGAATAATTGCCCGGCCCGGATTGGGTGACGATCGAGGAAAACGCCGTCTCCGCCTCCTTGTAGCCGGTCGTGCTCGAATTGGCGATGTTCTGTGAAATCGTGGCGAGCCAGTTGGTCTGGGCGTTCATGCCCAACACCGAGGCATTCAAGATATTGCCGCTCATCGACCTGTTCCCCACACCTGCGACGCCCGAATTAACTACCGGACCCTTGCGCGAAGCTGATCAGCGCCCGGACCGGGCGCTCTGGTCGGGGCCCCGGAGTCGCCGGATTGCGCGGCCCGGCTCTCGACCGCGCGCGACGCGCCCACCGCCGGAGCTGGACGTGCAATTTGGGACCGCGTGGCGGGCGGAACAGGCATCGTCGGAGGGACGGAAAGGCGGCGCGCGGTTCAGACGATCCGCAGCGGCGGACGACGCCCGGCGCGATCGCGGGCCTCGGAGGCGACGATGGCGCGAAGCGCTTGCAGGCAATCGGCCAGCGCCCTGTCGATCCGTTCGGAGCGCGAGCGATCGAGCCTCATCGAACCCGCGGAATGCAGAAGTTCGATCTGTTCGATGATATGGCGGACCATGCGGGCGCTCGGCTGTTCCGGACCTTCCGCCAGACTAGCCGAGCCTAATTAAGAAATCGAAAAATCTTCCCGACCCGCGGACGCCGGGGTTTCAGGAAGCCGCGCTGAGCACATGGCTGAAGCGGGCCGCCGACGTGGCGGAGACGTTGCGCGACGCGGTGTTGGCCGCGATCGTCGCGGCGATCGCCTTGGCCATGCGGCTCTGGCTGGTGGTCGCGCCGGAAACGGCGGGCTCGGCCGCCTGGGCGGCCTCCCGGACCGCGGCGGGGGGGTCGTTCGGCGGCGCCGCGACCGGCGCTGGCGGGCGAACGATCGCCGGCGGCGGCGCGCAAGAGTCCATGATCTCGGTCAGCTCGAGAATCGTCCGGTCGACCACCTCGAGCGCCCGAAATTCCGGCGATTCGAGGAGCTGGATACGGAGCTGCTTGCCGAGCGCTTTCAACGAGGCGAGTGCTTCCAGCGACATGCGATGCAATCCCTTCATCAATATTCGAGTCCGACTCAGATAGACTGAAAGGCTGGTGCGAAACTGGACGAGCGATCGACGCGCATCAGTCTGGCGAAAGCCGCCGCTGCGAAACTTAGGGGCGAAATTCGGGAGCTGGCGCGGATGCGGCCGATGAGACGGGTCGAAAGGATTCCGGCGGGATCGCCCGCGACCCGCCGGGCGCGAGAATGACGGCGCCGCTGCGCGGCGTCCGATCGCGGGCATGGGCGCCGCCGGGCTTGAAGCGCCTGATGGCGGGGTCGCTCGCGCGAGGCAATCTGGTCACCGACGAAATCGTCGGCTCGCCGCAGAGCGCGGCGGGCGCCGATGACGCCCCGCGCGCGGAGAAGCGTGCGACGACGCGTCGTCGCCTCCGCCTGCGCTCGGCCAAGCTGCTCGATTCGCGCAAGCAATTCATTTGCGAATGCCTCGTGCGCGACGAATCCGCGCAGGGCCTCTGCCTCAAGCTGATGAGGAACATCGGCCTGCCGGGACGATGCATCCTCTACGACGACGACTCGGGCGCCGTCACCATGGTCGCCACGATCTGGCGCCGGGGTCCGTTGCTCGGCGTCCGCTATTGTCGGCTCGCGGCGCCGGTCTCGATCAAGCCGAGCGACCGCGCGGCGTTGCGCGGCCGCTACTACGCCGTGCTCGACTGATCTCGCGCAACCTCGATCCCCGGTCCTTCCGCGGCGAGCGGGCGCGGGCGCCGCTCAGCCCGAAGCAAGTTTGGCCGCCTAATCTGGGAACCGTCGACGTTTCTGCTTCGCGAAAGGCCATCCGTGAATACTCTCAGCGCCAGGGGCGTCATTTCCGACGAACGGCGGCCGCCATGCGTGATCGGACTTGCGGTCCTCGCCAGGATGGCGTTCCAGGGGCTCGATCTCGCGCCGATCGCGGAGTCGCTGCGGGACCGCCGCCGGCGCAATTCCGCGGACGCGGCGGCGCTGATGGATATGTCCCTTATCGAACTGTTCCAGGGACGGCCCCAGGGCCGGACGCGATTGCAGGCCGCGGCGCTCGAACTCGACACGTTGTATCGACACGAGCCCGCGATCGCCGTCGCCAACCCCATCAGGGTCCTGGCGTTCGCCGCTCCGGGCGACCTCATGGCCAATACGCCGATCGAGTTCCTGCTCGAGGACGCCGACATGGTCCTCGACATTCTCTACCTGGCGCCGGGGCGTCTGCTGCCCGAGCGCCTGCCCGATCACGACCTCGCCTTCGTCGCGGTCGCCGAAGGCCGAGCGAATCGGCCGGCCCTCGGGTTGCTCGCCGAGCGCGCAAAGTCCTGGCCGCGCCCGCTCGTCAACGCGCCCGATCGCATCGCGCGGCTGACGCGGGACGGCGTCTGCGCGCTGCTGACCGAGATTCCCGGCGTCCATGTGCCGAACACCGCCCGCGTCGAACGGCCGGGCCTCGGCCGGATCGCCGGCGGTGGGCCGGCGCCGCAAGGCTCGGACGGGGATTGCCGGTTTCCGGTCATCGTGCGCCCCGTCGGCTCGCATGCCGGCGAAGGCCTGGAGAAGCTCGACGACCGCGCGGCGATCGGCGCCTATCTCGAGGCGCAGGACGCGGAGGCGTTCTACATTTCGCCGTTCGTCGACTATCGCGGCGCCGACGGCCTGTTCAGGAAATATCGCGTCGCGGTGATCGATGGCGAGGCCCATGCGTGCCATCTGGCGATCTCGAGCCGCTGGATGATCCACTATCTGAACGCCGACATGATCGACAATCCGCAGAACCGCGCCGAGGAGGCGCAATTCATGGCCGACTTCGATCAGGGGTTCGGCGCGCGCCACCGGGCCGGCCTGAGCGAGATCGCGCGGCGGATCGGCCTCGACTATTTTCTCATCGATTGCGCTGAGACGCCGACCGGCGACCTGCTGATCTTCGAGGTCGGCAACGCCATGATCGTGCATGCGATGGACCCCGACAGCGTCTTTCCCTACAAGGCGGGTCCGATGAAGAAGCTGTTCGGCGCCTTTCAGGCCATGCTGCGGCGGCGCGTCGGCGAGGCGTGCGCGCCGGCCTGAACGGCGGGCTCTCCGCGGCGGCGCGTCCGGTCCGGTGCGCCGCTTTGCGGGTCAGCCGTAGGACTTTTCCTCGACGATCGCCGAATTGCACCGCCGGTTGATTTCCAGCTTCAGGGCCGCGCGCTCGTCGTTGAGCCGGTAGACCGCGCGCGCCAGCGCGACGAAGTCGGGTCCGAAGTCCCCGTTCGTCTCGCAGGCCCGGATCTTGTCCTCGACGTCCCAGAGCTTGGCGTTGACCGCCTTCAGGCGCGCGCGCGATTCGTCGAGGCCGCTGTGATTCAGTCCCTCGGCCGCCTGCAGCGCCTGGAGAAGGCCGAGCTCCTGGTGGACATTGGCGAGCTTGGCCGCGCCCGCGATGCGCTCCGCCTTGATTTCCAGGATCGTGATCTTGTCGATCAGCTCGCCGACGGCGCCCGGGATCGCGATCGCCTTGCTGCGGATCGGCGCGGCCGCGGACGCGGGCGCGGCGATCGCGGCCGGGGACGCAAGCGCCGCCGCGAGCGGCGCCACGGCCGACGAGACCCTGGCGAACAACTCGCTCCAATCGCCGCGTCGGCTCTGACGGAACAGCCGCATGGTGGGATACCACGGCGAATCCGCGCGCTCGCGGAGCCACCGCCATTCGGCGACCTGCTTCAGCGCCACCCAGACCGGCGCGCCGAGCGCGCCCGCCAGATGGGCGATCGAGGTGTCGCAGGTCAGCGTGAGATCGAGATTGGCGATCGCCGCCGCCGTGTCGACGAAGGCGTCGGGACCGGCGTCGAAGTCCTCACCCGGGCTCTCGACGACCATGCCGGGTGGAAGATTTGCGAGTTGCTCGGTTCCCGCGCCCTTCTGCAGCGAGATCAGCCGCACGCCCGGCAGTGCGGCGATCGGCGCCAGGGCGGCCAGCGGAAAGGCACGGCCGAGGTCGGCCTCCGGATTGGGGCTGCCCTGCCAGCTGACGCCGATTTTGAATCCATGCGATCCGATTCGCGCGGCCCATTTGGCGCGCAAGGTCGCTTCCGCCCTCAGATAGGGCACGGTCGCGGGGATCGTCTCCAGACGCGTGCCGAACGCGCGCGGCATGCTGCTGATTGCGATCTGAGCGTCGAACGGTTCGGACGCCTGGATTTCCTGCGCAAGTCGAACGCCCTCGACGGCGGCGAACAGCCGGTGCAGCTTGCCCGGGCACAGGAACGTGACCTTGGCGCCCGTCCTGGCGGCGAGCGACAGATAGCGCGAGAACTGGATGGTGTCGCCGAGGCCGTGGTCGTTCATGACGAGAAGACGTTCGCCGGCGACGGCCTTGCCCGACCAGGTCGGCCGTTTCGTCCCCAGGGCTTCTTTCAGCGACTTGCCCGCCAGCCAGCGGCTCTCGTAATCCTCCCAGCCCGCTTCGAACCGACCCATCGCCAGCAGCAGGCATCCCCGGTTGCCGATCGCGTCCACGCTGCCGAGCCGCACGGCTTCGTCGAACGCGGCCATGGCCTCGTCGAATCGGCCGAGCGCCTGCAGGGTCAGGGCCTCGCCGCAGAACGCCTCGGCGAACCCGGGCTTCAGCGCCTTGGCCTCGCCGTAAGCCGGCAGCGCCTCCTCGTGGCGGTCGAGCTTCATCAGCACGGTGGCGGAATTCAGGATCGCTTCGGCGAAATCGGGTCGCAGCGCCACGGCCCGGCGGCCGGCGAGCAGCGATTCCTCCAGTCGCCCCAATTCCCGCAGAGCGCCCGCCCGATTGTTCCAGGCGTCGGCGTTGTCGGGCGCAACCGCGATCGACTTGTCGAAGGCGGCGAGCGCCTCCTCGAAGCGCCGCAGACCGAACAGCAGCTTTCCGGAATTGGCCAGAGCGACGGGATAATCCGGCCTGTAGCGGGTCGCCTGCTCGTAAAAGCGGAGCGCCGCGTCTGTCTGGCCCGCCTCGCTGAGGATGAAGCCGCCCAGACACAGAGCTTCCGGGTAGTCCGGCTTCGCCTTGAGCGCCGCGTCAATCATCTCGATCGCTTCGGTCGCGCGCCCGCGATTCCAGAGCACGGCGCCGCAATTGTAGAAGATCTCGGCGGGCGCCGGCCCCTCGAAATGCCCGAGGCTCGGCGTCTCCAGGAGCTGGGCGATCGACTGGCGACGTTCGGAATCGTCCGGCCACTCCGATTTGTCGGGCAGGAAGGACTGGGGCGACCGATTCATCGTTGCTGGCATCCGGGCGGCGAGTACGCCCCGGGCCTTCGGGGCGGCGCGAGGCGATAAGACGCCCGGATGCTTGCGCCAGACTTGCCTTTTCCCGAGGCCGGCGCAACCGGAGATGCGATTCGGATCGACGCCCGGCCGCGCTATCCGCCGATCTTGAAGCCCTGCAGGCTTTCCATCAACGAATCGCTGAAGTAGGGACTGGTCGAGGCGGTGAGGCTCGAGGCCGTGTTGCTGATGACGCCGCTGAGGATCGTCGTGGCGGCCGAAACCGACGACGAGGACGACCCCGCCACGGTCAGGGACGCCGACGAACCCGACTCCGGGCCGTAGGTCGAATCGTAAGAAGCGGTGAAGCGCTCGGTGAGCTGCTGCAGCTTGGCCGGATTCTGGAGGTCCTCGATATTGAAGAGCTTGGACAGCGCCGAGGCCTGGGTGTCGATGTTCTCGGCCGAAAACGAGGTCGGCAGGCCGAAGATCGTCTCGACGACCTGAAGGAGGTTCTGGTCGGCGAGGATCCCGTAAGTGCTGGTCACGGTCGGCGCGACACGGTTGAAATAGAGCGCGAGCTGGACGCCGACGTCCTGCTGGCCCTGGTCGCTCTCGAGCTGCTGCTCGACATAATCGGCGTTGGTGCTCGCGATCGCCGTCGCCGTCGAGACCGAGGCTGCGCCGTTCGCGGCGAAGTCGAAGGCGGTGGCGAACGCCTTCCATTGCGGCAGCGTGTTGGCGAGGCTGTCGGGATTGGCGACGCCGCCTTCGAGGACCTGCTTGATCAGCGCGGTCGAATTGATCTGGTCGCCGAGGCCGTAGGCGTCGAGCGCATAGGACAGAAGCCGGTAATTGCCGACGAACTGATCGATCGAGGTCACCTTGCCGATGTTGGCGGCGTAATAGGCGCTGGCGGTCTTGACCGCCGGCTCGGCGGCCGTCATGGCCTGCATCCGGGGCAGGTTCTGGATGATCGACAGATAGGCCGACGTCGTGGTCGTCATGCCGCAGGGTCCCGCGAGCGTCCTTCACCAGGGCGGCGCCGGCGCTGGCGGAGCGTGGGCCGACTCGACGGGACGCTACGCCGCCGGGATGAATGAATTGCTAAGAGAGGACCGGCCCCTGCTGCGCCGGGGCCGTCACCAGCCCTGCGGCCAGCACGTCATCCACTGGGCGCCGGTCGGCGGCTCCGGCGCCGCCGGGGCGGTCGGCACGGTCGGCAGCTTCTCCAGGCAATAGCCGAGATAGCGCTTGGAATCGATGGGATCGTAGCCGAGGCGATGCTTGAGCTTCTTGCGCAGCTTGCTGATGTGGCTTTCGACGACGTTCTCGTCGACGTTCTCGTCGAAAATGCCGTAGATCGAGTTGAATATCTGCGATTTGGTGATCCGGCGGCCCTTGTTGGCGACGAAATATTCGAGGATGCGCCGCTCGCGCCGGGGCAACGGCAGCACTTCGCCGTTCACTTCGGGGTCGCGTCCGTCGAAATAGACGCACATTTCGCCGACCACTTCGTGATCGGCCTCGCTCTGGCTGCGGCGGTTGATGGCGCCGACGCGGGCGAGGATTTCGCGGACATGGACGGGCTTGCGCAGCACGTCGTCGACGCCGGCCGCGAACAGCTCGAGGGTCTGGTCGAGCGAATTGCGCTCGTTGAGCACGATGACCGGCGCCTTCGACCGCTCGCGGATCATGCGCGGATACGCCTCGCGCTCCACGCAGTCGCCGATCAGGAAGGCCTCGATGGCGAGAATGTCGTTTTCGCTGACCTTGCCGATCCAGTCGCGAAATTCCGAGGGATCGATCCCCGCCGATGCGATGCCTTCGCGATCGAAGCTCGAGGCGTAGCCGCCTGTGACAACATTTCTCTCGTCGACGATCACAATCATGTCTGAGCCCCGCAATTTTGATTTCTTTTGTTTATTCTTGTTGATTCACGACACCATCTCGACGCGCCAATACAATTATAAAGTTGCAGTGATCAAATGCAGAGCAGGCAATACACATATATAACTGACGTCATATCGTAACGTGGAAGAATGATTTCCACTCTGAACTGCTCTCGTTGACGCCGGTTAACGCGATGTCTTCGTATGTGTCCGATGCGTTAACGCTTAAGGCGCTATGGTTAATTTTCTGTTAATGCGCGCAACATCGACCAGCCCGTTGCGCGGCGCGCTGCGCAAGCGCCGCCGTCCAGCGCCGATGGCCGCCGTCGGCGGCGGGCCGGCCTGTGAACCGGAGAGCGGGGGATCGGCGATCGGGCGACCAGCGCCCGTCGATCGCGGCCGAGCCGCGCGGCGGCCGGCGCGCCTATTCAGACTGGCGGAAGTTGCGGATGCGGTCGAACGAAACGGCGACGATGATGAAGGCGCCGACGAACGCGCCCTGCCAGAACGCGTTGATGCCGAGCAGGCCGAGGCTGTTGCGGATCACCTCGATCAGCGCCGAACCGATCAGCGCGCCGAAGGCGGTGCCGATGCCGCCGGCCAGATTGGCTCCGCCGATGACCGTGGCGGCGATCACCTGAAGCTCCATGCCATTGCCCAGATTGGTGGTCACTGCGCCGAGCCAGCCCGTCTCGATCACGCCGGCGATCCCGGCCGAAAGCGCCGAGACCATGTAGACGGCGACCTTGATCTGGCGCACCGGGACGCCGGTGAGGATCGCCGCGCGTTCATTGCCGCCGATCGAGAAGACGTAGCGGCCGAACCGGGTCCAGCGCAGGACGAGGCCGGTCAGCAGGGTCAGCACGATCGTGTAGATGACCGGGTTCGAGACCCCGAACAGAAACGCGCCGCCGCCCAGGAACAGCAGCTTGTCCTGATCGGGACCGAATTCGAACACCACCGTGTTGTTGGAGGCGACCATCGCCAGCGAACGCGCGATCGACAGCATGCCGAGCGTCACGACGAAGGGAGGAATGCCGACGTAGGCGATCAGCACCCCGTTGATCGCACCGACCACCAGCGCGGTCCCCAGCGACGCCGCGATGCCGACCTCGAGGCCGTAGCCGGCGTGCATGACTTCCGCCAGGATCATGCTGCACAGGCACAGCACGGAGCCGACGGAAAGGTCGATGCCGCCGCTGATGATCACGATCGTCATCCCGAGCGCGATGACCGCGGTGAAGGTGAAGTTGCGGGTGATGTTGAAGAGGTTGTTGGTGGTCGCGAAGGAATTGGTCGCAAAACTCAGGAACAGGCAGGCGAGAATGACGGCGAGGAAGACCCAGAACGCCTGGCGCGAAGCGAGCCACGAAACCCAGTGCTCGTCCTTTTGCTGGGGCGGGACGTCGAGCGCGATTGCCATCGATGGAGCCTCTACTCGCCTGGGAAATTGCGGACCGACCCGCCGCTAGAGCGCGCTGTCGATCGCGCCGGTGATGAGCCCGGTGACTTCTTCGGGCGAACTGGTCGACGTCGGCTTGTCGGCGACCTTGCGGCCGCGCCGCAGGACCACGACCCGGTCGGCGACCGTGAAGACGTCGGGCATGCGATGGCTGATCAGCACGATCGCCATGCCCTGGTCGCGCAGCCGCCGGATCAGGTTCAGCACCTCGGCGACCTGCCGCACCGAGATCGCGGCGGTCGGTTCGTCCATCAGCACGATCTTCGGCTCCGACAGCCGCGTGCGCGCGATCGCCACCGCCTGCCGCTGTCCGCCGGACATCCGCTTGACGAGGTCGCGCGGCCGCGTCTCCGATTTCAGCTCGGCGAAAATCTGGCCCGCGCGGCGATACATGCTCGCATAGTCGAGCACCCCGAACGGGCCGACGCCCTTGCGCAACTCGCGCCCGAGAAACACGTTTGCGGCCGCGGTGAGATTGTCGCAGAGCGCGAGGTCCTGGTGGACGATCTCGATGCCGTGCTGACGCGCGTCGACCGGCCGATGCATGACCAGATCGGCCCCTTCCATGCGGATCGTCCCGTGCGAAGGGCGGAAATTGCCGGCGATGATCTTGACGAGCGTCGACTTGCCGGCGCCGTTGTCGCCCATGAGGCCCACGACCTGCCCCGGCTCGAGGGCGAGCGAAACGTCGGTGAGGGCCTGGATCGCGCCGAAATGCTTCGAGACATTCTCCAACTCGAGAATCGCCATGGCGACGCGCCCCCTCCCGTCCCGTCGGCGCCGCCCGGCGCGCCGTTCATCTCGCATGCGGCGTCGAGGCCGTGGACCGATCGCGCATCGCCCGCGCGTCGGCTTAGCCAGCCGACGCGCGGTCGTCAATCTATGGTCAGATCAATCCGCCGCGGCAGCCGCCCGCCGCCGCGGCGGAGATTGTTTCGTATGATAATTGTCATTGACGAGTCAAGGCGTTGATAATACGCTGTTCCTGTTCGACCACGGGCGTGCCTGCCCGCAAGTTCGACGCATGGAGCGCGGCCACGAGGCGGCAGACCTCGGGCGCGGAGAGATGGGTCTGGGTCCGTTTTCGCCGGCGCACGGGCGATCGTTCGGCGCCTAATTTCAAGGGGAGGAAGGCAATGAACAAGGCCGTACTTTGGTTGGCTGCCGCGGCGCTGACCTTGTCAGCCGGGTCTGCACTGGCGCAGAAGAAGCAGCTCGTGATCGTCGTCAAGGGGCTCGACAATCCGTTCTTCGAAGCCATCCATCAGGGCTGCGAGAAGTGGAACAAGGAGAACGGCGCCTCGCCCTATTCCTGCTTCTACACCGGCCCCGCTTCGACCTCGGACGAGGCGGGCGAAGCGCAGATCGTCGGCGACATCATCGGCAAGTCCGACACCGCTGCGATGGCCATTTCGCCTTCCAACGCGCCCCTGATCGCCAATGCGGTCAAGTCGGGTAAGCCGAAATTCCCGGTGATGACCGTCGACGCCGACCTCCGCAAGGAAGATTCCGCGCTGCGCAAGACCTATCTGGGCACCGACAATTACCTGATGGGCTTCAAGCTCGGCGAATATCTGAAGAAGGACAAGCCGAAGGGCGGCACCCTGTGCCTGATCGAAGGCAATGCGGCGGCCGACAACATCCTGCGCCGGGCCTCGGGAACGCGCGACGCGCTCGCCGGCAAGAAGGGCGTCGAAAAGCTCGCCGGCGAAGGCGGCTGGACCGAAGTCTCCGGCTGCCCGGTGTTCACCAACGACGACGGCCCGAAGGGCGTCCAGGCGATGTCGGACATTCTCACCGCCAATCCCAAGCTCGACGCGATCGCGATCGAGGGCGGCTGGCCACTGTTCGGCGCGCCCCAGCCGTATCGGCAGCTGACGGATCAGTACAAGGCCCAGATCGCCGACAAGTCGCTGGTGATCGTCGCCGCCGATACGATCGGCGAAGAAGTGACGCTGCTGAAGGAAGGCCGCGTCGCCGCGCTGGTCGGACAGCGGCCGTTCGAAATGGGCTACAAGGCGCCGACAGTCATGATCGACCTGATCGAAGGCAAGAAGGTGCCCGATCCCGTATTCACCGGCCTCGACGAATGCACCAAGGCGACCGTGGACACCTGCATCCAGAAGTGAGCGGACGCCGGGCTTGGACGGACGGAAAGAGGCGCTTCGGCGCCTCTTTTTTTGTACAGCCCTCGTCGCTGCGCCCGCCGCCTTGACTTCGCGCGCGGCCGATCCGAGACAGGCGGTGAACGCCGCGCCGCTTCCATCGGAGGGCCCACCCATGAAGCGCTATCGAATCGCGGTCATCCCCGGCGACGGCATCGGCAAGGAGGTGATCCCGGCCGGCGTCGAGGTTCTCGCCGCGCTCGCCGCGCGCGACGGCGGGTTCGAATTCGCCTTCGATCATTTCGGCTGGGGCTCAGATTATTACAAGGCGACCGGCCTGATGATGCCGGCGGACGGCCGCGCGCAGATTCGCGGACATGACGCGATCTACTTTGGCGCCGTCGGCGCGCCCGAAGTGCCCGACCACGTGAGCCTCTGGGGGCTGCGGCTGGCGATCTGCCAGCCGTTCGACCAATACGCCAACGTGCGGCCGACCCGGGTGCTGCCAGGCATCGTCAGCCCGCTGCGCCATGTCAGCGGCCCCGAACTCGACTGGGTGATCGTGCGCGAGAACTCGGAGGGCGAATATGCCGGGGTCGGCGGACGCGTCCATCGCGGCCTGCCCGAGGAGGTCGCGACCGACGTCTCGATCATGACCCGCGCTGGCGTCGAGCGCATCTTCCGATTCGCCTTCGCGCTCGCGCGCTCGCGCCCGCGCAAATTGCTGACGATCGTCACCAAGTCGAACGCGCAGCGCCATGCGATGGTGATGTGGGACGAGATCGGCGCCGAGGTTGCGGGCGAATTTCCCGACGTGGCCTGCGACAAGATGCTGGTCGACGCGATGACGATGCGGATGACGCTGAAGCCGGCGACGCTCGACACAATCGTGGCGACCAACCTGCACGCCGACATCCTCTCCGATCTCGCCGCCGCGCTCGCCGGCTCGCTCGGCATCGGCGCCACCGCCAACCTCAACCCCGAGCGGACGTACCCCTCGATGTTCGAGCCGATCCACGGCTCGGCGTTCGATATCGTCGGCAAGGGGATCGCCAATCCGGTCGGCTGCTTCTGGACCGCCTCGCTGATGCTCGAGCACCTCGGCGAGCGGGCCGCCGCCGACCGCCTGATGCGCGCGATCGAACGCGTGACCGCCGATCCCGCGCTGCACACGCCCGATCTCGGCGGCGCGGCGACGACCCGCGCGGTCACCGACGCGGTGGTCGCGGCGGTGCGCGGCGAGAATTTGTAGGCGGCGGCTGCGCCCGTCGGCCGGAGACTTTACGTCTCGGCGCAGCGTCATGCGGGTTTGCTCGCACGGAGCGCCGGGCCGAGCGCTTCGTGCGCCTCAGTCGCGCAGCAAGGGCGCGAAAACGGGATCGTCGTAATGCGCGAACCCGCCCGCGCCCGCCCGCCGCCCCGACCGGATCAGGCTGAAGGCCCCGGCCCGCCGCGCCGCCTCGCCGTCGCGTTCGCGCCTGTCTCCGATCAGCAGAGTCCTGCCCGGCGTGACTCCGGCGCGTCGCATGAGCGCCTCGAGGCCGCGCGGATGCGGCTTGAGGACGCCGACCTCCTCGTCGGTCGCGGACACGATGAGATCGGCGCCCAATCCGAGCGCCTCGAGTTTCTCTCGGGCCGGGTAGTCCGAGACGATCCCGATGATCTTGCCGCGCCGCTTCAGCGCGGCGAACAATGCGACCAAGCCGGGATAGCGGCTGCCCGAGAGGCGCGGCAGCGGACGGCGACCGATCCATTCGGCGACCGTCGCGGCGACGACCTGCTCGGTGCAGTCGCACCGCCGCGCGACGTCGGCGGTCAGCAGCCGATCAAACCCTTGCGTTTCCGCCTCGGCCATCGACTCGCGCCGACTTCGATAGATCGCAAGAATCCGCAGCGGCCGCAGGCTGGCGCGGCGCGCGCAATGGGCGAGCAGCTCCAGCGCCATCGCGCGGCGAAGCGCGGCCTGGTCGTAGAGCGTCCCGTCCACGTCGAACGCGACGAGCCGAAGGGCGTCCCAGTCCCACGACGCTTCCCCGCTCACGGAATGCCGATGAAATGCTGCGCCGCCAAGCCCGACAATGCAGGCATGTCGACGAAGGTCGCGACGGCGCCGACGATGCACAGCGTCGCCACGATCTCCATCAAGCCTCGCTCGCGGAACAGCTTTTCCGGCTTTTGCGCGGAAGAGCCCGGAGCGGCCGAGATCACGAGATAATGGACGAACAGCGCCGTCACGATCGGCAGGGTGAGAATATATTCGACGCGGTATTTGATCAGGAAGATCGACAGGAGCGAAATCGACAACAGCGCGTAGGCGAAGCACGAGGCGGTCAGCGACATGTCGGTGTAGCCCGCGAAGCTGCGGCGGTACAGCGCCAGGATCGTCAGGCCGCGCGTCGCCGCGATCTCGCGATATTCTGACAGGCGCTTGGCGGCCATCAGAAAGGCGCCGCCGAGCCAATAGGCCAGAATGATCGAGCCTGGCGGCAGCGAGGTCGGATCGACCATCGTCCAGCCGATCATGAGCCGCAGCGGATTGTTGATCGATTCCGAAATGACGTCGAGATAGGCCTTATCCTTGCTGCGCAGCGGCGGCACATTGTAGACGACGCCCTGCAAGGCGAAGACGCTGGCGATGACGAACATGGGTTTGCTCGCGATCCAGGCGCAGCCCAGGCCGAGCGCGACGAACCCGATCCATTCCAGCCCGACGAGGCGCCCGCTCATGACCCGTTGCACGGCCCGGCGCGCCGACTTGGTGGGATGATGCCGGTCGAAATCCCGGTCGAGCCACTCATTGATGACGTAATTGGCCGAGGCGATGCAGAGCGCGGCGAGGCAGCCCAGCACGATCGACTCGATCAGGCGGTCGGTGCGAACGCCGCGCAGAAGGAAGGCCAGAGCCATGCCGGGAACGATGAATATGTGCTTGGCGGCATGATCGAAGCGCGCGATCGCGAGATAGTCGGCAAGGCGCGCCTTGGCCGTGTCCGCGCGCGGCGGGGTTCCCTCGAGGACGACGTTGCTCATCATGATTGCCCGCTGACGCCCGATGCCTGGAACTTCCCGTAGCGTTACCGGGGATTTGTTGCCAAAGGGTTCGAATTTAGGAGATAGGCGTCGAAACTCTCATCGCCCGAGGCCGGCCTGAACCGCCCCAACAGGCTCGTGGCGTCGCGAAAGGATTGAATCTGTCGGCTGGATGCGGAGAACGTCCAGTCATAGCCCTCGCGGTAGACGTGGTCGGGCGCGATCTCGTCGAGGGCGTGCGAGACCAGGATCACCACCGGCTTGCCGGAAGCGTCGCGAATTTCGACGGCTTGCCGGGTGAGGTCGTCCAGGGTCAGATCGAGGCGCGCCTTCCTGCTGAATACGACCACATTCGCGTAGCCGCCGCCGCGGGTGAGGTAGGTCGGATTGTCGAGATAATAGGGCGCCGCCTCGAGGAGATAGTCGGGGTCGGCGATCAGGACCGCGTCTTTCAGGTCCGCACGGCCTCTGACGAAGGCGGCGAAATCCGCGATTCGGCTCTCCGGCGGGCCGCCGCCCAGGGCCGAGGCGAGATCGACGATTCCCTGAACCGCCTGGACCGCGAGCAGCGCCAGAAAGAGCGGAACGCCGATCCTGGCGAGGATCGGACGCGCTCCCCCGGGGACGGCGGAGCGCGTGGCCTCTGGCCAGGAGATCCAATACATCGCGACGACGAACGCGAGCCATTCCCCCTGATGGCGATAGCTGCCGGCGACGCCCACCGCGAAAAACGCGGACAAGCCGATCAGGGCGAGCAGCGCCGCGACGAGCGCGCTCGGACGGCGCACGAGGCCGAGCAGCGGGCCGAACAGCAGGATCGAGCTCAGGCTCAGGAACAAACGCCCAAGCGGGCCGCGGAAAAAGTCGGGGATCGTGAGAAAGCCGATGAGTCCGAGGAAGCTGCGCTCCGGATGGATCGCGGCGTCCCACAGCATCCCCAGGACCTGTCCGAAGGGCGGCTCCTTCAGGGCGGCGTCGTTCACGGGCGGGAAAATCGTGAGAGCGCAGACCACGAGGCCCGCGCCGGCGATTGCCGCGTTCAAGACGAGGGTCTTCCATGCCGGGGACCAGCGCCGTCCCTCGGTCGCCAGGATATCGCCGAACCAGAAGACGAGGAACGCTCCCGCCAACATCGCCGCATGGACGTTGCAATTGGCGAGCACGAACAGCAACAGGCCCAGCACGATCCCGCGATCTCGAAACCGGCGGTAACAGGCGGCCAGAGCGAACAGCATCAGCACCGCGACGCCGTAGTTGCGCGCCATCACCGCATATTCGTAGACGAAGCCATGGCCCGCGAGGATCAGCACGATCAGCGGCCAGGGAAACGGCGATTCGACCAGCAGGAGGGCCACGATCGCGATCGCGATTCCCAGCGCCAGCGCGTTGAGGACGAGCGGGCTCGCCACCACCGCATGCGCGCCGCGCAACATGAGATACCACAGCGCGGGATGCCCCTCGCCATGGATGGCCTTCCACATCCCCACCACATCGTCGCCGCGCAGCGCCAGCGAAAGCGCGCGCACCTCGTCGCGCCACATGGCGTGATGGATGGTGAGGAACAGCACCGACGACAGCCAGACCGCAAATATCGCCAGCTTCGCGAACGCCAAGGCATTCGGCGAGCCGCCGGGCGTCGCTGACAATCGCGCTTCCATGGACCGGGGCTCTTCCAATCGATCGGTTCGTGGACCCCGGGGCTAACAGGTCGAGCTTAATGAAATGGCCGTTGGCGCGCCCGCCGCCGTGGCGGCGTCGACATGGCAAAGCGTTCGCCTTCGATCCGCGTGGCGAGATGCGGTTTTCCCGCATGGCGTTCTCGGGCGTCGCCTCAGCTCGCCTGGAGCGCCGGGCCGAGCGCTTCGCGCACCTTGGCGGCGAGTTGCTGGAGCGTGAACGGCTTGGTCATGAGAAGGACGCCGGGATCCAGCATGCCGTTGTGAACGATGGCGTTGCGGGTGAAGCCGGTGAAATACAGCACTTTGAGATCGGTTCGCCGAAGCAGGGCCTTGGCGGCGAGCTGGGGCCCGTTCATCTCGGGCATCACCACGTCGGTCAGCAGCAGGCGCACGTCGGGCCGGGCGTCGAGCAGTTGCAGCGCCTCGGCGGCCCCGTCCGCGTGCAGAACCGTGTAATTGAGGTCGCGCAGCGCTTCGACGGTGAAACGCCGGACGCGCTCGTCGTCTTCGACGACCAGGACGATCTCCTCGCGGCTGCCGGTGGCGGCGACGAGCGCGGGCGCCGGCGCCAGTTTCGTCAGCGCGCCGAAATGGCGCGGCAGGTAGAGCTTGATCGTCGTGCCGTGGCCGGGTTCGGAGTAGATTTTCACGTGGCCGCCCGATTGCTTGACGAAGCCATAGACCTGCGAGAGCCCGAGGCCGGTGCCCTTGCCGCTGGCCTTGGTGGTGAAGAACGGATCGAACGCCTTGCCGATCGTCTCGGGGCTCATGCCGACGCCGGTGTCGGAGACGGCGATCAGCACATAGGAGCCGGGCTGCACTTCCTCGTGGAGTTTCGCATAGGCTTCGTCGAGACTGGAATTGCCGGTCTCGATCGTCAGTTTGCCGCCTTCCGGCATCGCGTCGCGCGCGTTGACGGCGAGGTTCACGATCGCGCTTTCGAGCTGGCCGGCGTCGACATGGATCGACCACAGACCGCCCGCCAGAATCGTCTCGACCGCGACCTCCTCGCCGAGCGATCGGCGCAGCAGTTCGCTCATGCCCGAGACGAGCCCGTTGGCGTCGATCGCGGCGGGCGACAGGGGCTGCTGCCGGGAGAAGGCGAGCAGCCGCTGGGTGAGGGCGGCCGCCCGCTCGGCGCCGTCGAGCGCCCCGTCGATGAACCGCGCCGCATCGGTCCGCCCGCTGGCGATGCGGCCGCGCAGCAGTTCCAGATTGCCGATCACGACGGCGAGCATGTTGTTGAAGTCGTGCGCGATGCCGCCGGTCAGCTGACCGATGACCTCCATCTTTTGCGACTGTCGCAATTGGGCCGCGAGCCGATCCCGTTCGATCGCCTCACGGGCGAGCGCATCGTTGGCCGCCGCCAGCTTCCGGTAGGCCTCGAAGCTGTTGCCGATATAGTCCCGCAGATAATAGACCGACAGCAGCGCGAGCACGAGCGCGAGCGAGGCGGCGAGGATGATCGCCGCCTGAATCACGACGCCGTTGCGCCGGGTCTCCTCGATGCTCGCCGACAACAGCGCCGCTTCCGCATCCTGCATGGTCGCGACCACGTCGCGGGCGCGGTCCATCAGGGCCCTGCCGCTGCCGTTCCGGACGATCGAGAGCGCGGCCTCGATTTCGCCGGCGCGGCGCAACGCGATGGTTCGGCGCAGTTCGGCGCGCTTGTCGTCGACGATCGAGCGCAGCGTGGCGGCGGCTTGTCTTTGCGCGAGGTTCACGATCAGGCGGTCGAGATTGGCGAACTCGCGGTCGAACTGAGCATCGGCGCTGGAAAACGGATCGAGATAGCCTTCCTCGCCGGTCAGCAGGTAGCCGCGCTGGCCCGTTTCGGCGTCCTGCAACAAGGAAAACGTCCGGGCGACGCTCTGCTGGATCGCAAAGGCGCGGCGGACGAAATTGGCGTCGATCTCCTGCAGGTTGATGAACCAGCCAGCGGCCATGACGACCGCGATCAGCAGGACGAAGCCGCCGATGAGGGCGAGCACTCGAAATGGCAGCGGCGCGGCCTTGGGCGATTCGTTTGTCATGCCCCCAGTCACGGGCGCTCAAAAGCCCGCCTCGTCAACCGGGATCGCGGACGGCCATTCGGGAGGCCGCCGGCGCGCTGTCGGGAACTGCCTGAACATCTTGGGCTTTACGCTTGCTGCGCCTGTTTTGCTTGGCTGGATTTGTCGAATACCGGCGGCCGCGGCGACGGAGAGATCGGGAAGGATGGGCCAATCGCGCGGAAGAGCACGACGACCCGCGTCGGCAATTTGGCCACCGTGACGCTCTGCCGCTCGCGGACGAAGGCGGCGCGAAGGTCGCCGATGCGATTCCGGCGCGATGCGGGCCGTCGTGGCGAGGCGGCGAACCCCCATCCGTCGTCGCTTCGCGACGCCACCTTCTCCCGCAGGGGAGACGGAAGCGGCGGCGCCGTCGGAACCAGGGCGACGCCGGTCGATCGTGGGCGGATCGACGGCGATCGGGTCGCCGTGAGGCGAGCCGTCCAGGCGCACGCCGATCGGCGAACGCGAAACCGTCGGGGCCGGCCGGCTCGATCCGGCCGGGACCTGTCCAAGGATCGCTCCGGCGACGAGGCGATCGGTCAAATTGCAAATCCCCCCGCGGCGCCCCACATAGTCTCGCATCCGCCCCGGAGCGCCGCCCATGTCCGCCCTCGACGCCTTCCCGATCGCCAGGCGCTGGCCCGCCGCCCATCCCGACCGCCTGCAGCTCTATTCGTTCCCGACGCCCAACGGGGTCAAGGTTTCGATCGCGCTCGAGGAGATCGGGCTGCCCTACGAGCCGCATGCGGTCGACATTCTCAAGAACGAGAGCTGGGGGCCGGAATTCCTCGCGCTGAACCCGAACGGCAAGATCCCGGCGATCGTCGATCCCGACGGGCCGGGCGGCAAGCCGATCGGGCTGTTCGAATCGGGCGCGATCCTGCTCTATCTCGCCGACAAGACCGGCGAACTCATCCCCGCCGACCCGGCGCGGCGCTGGGAGACGATCGAATGGGTGTTCTTCCAGATGGCGGCGGTCGGGCCGATGTTCGGCCAGGTGGGCTTCTTCTATAAGTTCGCCGGCAAGGAGATCGAGGACAAGCGGCCGCTCGAACGCTTCCGCGCGGAATCGCAGCGCCTGCTCGAGGTCATCGAGACCCGGCTCGAGGGTCGGCGCTGGATCATGGGCGACGAATACACGATCGCCGACATCGCCCTGCTCGGCTGGGTGCGCGCGATGGTCGGCTTCTACGGCGCCGGCGAACTCGTCAAGTTCGACAAGCTGGAGCGCGCGCCCGCCTGGCTCGAGCGCTGTCTCGCGCGGCCGGCGGTGCAGAGGGGGCTCGACATCCCCAAGCGCGGATGACCCGCGCGCGTCCGGACCGCCGCCCGGCGTTCGCCGCCTCGGCCGGCCGCGTCCTGCCCGGCGCAGGAGCGCGGGCGGCCGCGGCGCTTGACGGGGGCGAGGCGACGTGGCCTCTCGGGGCGCCGCGCGCGGGCGCTGGCGGAATCAGCTGTGGCAAGCGAGCCGGCGACGCCGCGAGGCGGCTCGTCCGCGCGCGGCGCAGCGATTCGCGCCGCGCCGGCGCCGATCCGGAGACGATGCTTGCCGAGCCTGTTCCGCTTCCTGTTGGTGCTCGGCCTGCTCGCCGCGCTGGTCTATGGCGGGATGGTGGCGCTGGTGACGTTCGTCAGGGTCGAGCCGCGCGACATCACCCAGACGGTCGCGCTGCCCAAGCCGTCGAAATGAGCCGATGAAGCCGCGCCGCCCGTCCCATCGGCTGATCGAAGCCTTTCTCGAGGCGATCGCCGCCGAGCGCGCCGCGAGCGCCAATACGATCGAGGCCTATCGGCGCGACCTCGGCGACTACCTGGATTTCCTCACCGAACGGGGCGTCGACGCGCTCGGCGCCTCGGCCGACGACGCGCGCGCCTTCCTCGGTTTCCGCGCCGCCGCCGGGCTGAAGGCGTCCTCGCTCGCCCGCCAGCTCTCGGCGGTGCGCCAGTTCCACAAGCATCTCTATGTCGACGGCCGGCGCAGCGACGATCCGACCATGGCGATCGAGGGTCCGCGGCGCAGCCGCCCGCTGCCGAAGGTGCTGTCGATGGCGGAGGTCGACAGGCTGCTCGCAGTGTCGCGCGAAGGGCTCGACGCGGAGGGCCGCCCGGGGGCCGAGCGCCTGCGCGCGATTCGCCTGTCGTGCCTGGTCGAACTGCTCTACGGCTCGGGCCTGCGCGTGTCCGAACTGCTCGGCCTGCCGCGCGCGGCGGCGCGGTCGCGCGAGCCGATGATCGCGGTGCGCGGCAAGGGCGCCAAGGAGCGGCTGGTCCCGATTTCCGAACCCGCGCGCGCCGCGATCCTGCGCTACCGCGCCGCCCTCGAGGAGCGCATGCCGGCCGCCGCCAAGGGCCCGTGGCTGTTCCCCGCCGAAAGCCGTAGCGGCCATCTCGCCCGCCAGGCCTTCGCGCGCGAACTGAAGGCGCTGGCGGCCGCCGCCGGGATCGCCTCGACCCGGATCAGCCCGCACGTGCTGCGCCACGCATTCGCCAGCCATCTGCTGCAGAACGGCGCCGACCTGCGCGTCGTCCAGGACCTGCTCGGCCACGCCGACATTTCGACGACCCAGATCTACACCCACGTGCTCGACGAGCGCGCACAGGCGATGGTGCGCGATCTGCACCCGCTCGGCGACGAGTGAGGCGGGCCGGGAAGCAGCGCGCCCTGCATCCCAAGCCAATCGCCGGCAAGGCGAGGACGCGCCGCCGCCTTGACTTCGCCGCGCCTTGCCGCCAGTTAGGCGCGCCCTCGGGGGCGGCATGTTCAGGGCCGATGCGCAGCTATCTCGATTTCGAAACGCCGGTCGCCGACATTGACGCGAGAATCGACGAATTGCGCGCCCTGGCGGCCAAAGGCGATTCTCCGGCGCTCGTCGAGGAGATCGGCAAGCTGGAGGCGCGCTCGGCCAAGGCCCTGACCGATCTCTATGCGACGCTGACGCCCTGGCAGAAGACCCAGGTCGCCCGCGCCCAGGGGCGGCCGCATTTCCAGGACTACGTCAAGGGTCTCATCGGCGACTTCACCCCGCTGGCGGGGGATCGGAAATTCGCCGAGGACGAGGCGATCGTCGGCGGCCTCGGCCGGTTTCGCGGCCGTTCTGTCTGCGTGATCGGCCAGGAGAAGGGCGAGGACACCGCGACCCGCCTGCGCCACAATTTCGGCATGGCGCGCCCCGAAGGCTATCGCAAGGCGGCGCGGCTGATGGAGCTCGCCGACCGGTTCGGGCTTCCCGTCATCTCGCTCGTCGACACCGCCGGCGCCTTTCCCGGCATCGACGCCGAGGAGCGCGGCCAGGCCGAGGCGATCGCCCGCTCGACCGACATGTGCCTGTCGCTCGGCGTGCCCAATGTCGCCGTCATCGTCGGCGAAGGCGGCTCGGGCGGCGCGGTGGCGATCGCCACCGCCAACAAGGTGCTGATGCTCGAGCACGCGATCTACACCGTCGCCTCGCCGGAAGCCTCGGCCTCGATCCTGTGGCGTGACAGCGCGCGCGCGCAGGACGCGGCGACCAGCATGAAGATCACCGCCCAGGATCTGATGAGATTCGGCATCATCGACGGGATCATCCCGGAACCGCTCGGCGGCGCCCACCGCGATCCCGCCGCCGCGATCGCGGCCGCGGGCGCGGCGATTTCCGCGGCGCTCGACCAGATGGGCAATCTGTCGCGCGACCAGCTGCGCGATTCGCGCGCCGCCAAATTCCTCGCGATCGGCCGGAAACTCTAGCGCGGAGCCCGTTAACCCGGGCTTCACCATGCCGTTCGAATGCCCCCGATTGCGGTAAGGTCCGGGAAAGGATAAGGCTTATAGCTGCACCAAGGTTACGTGATGGTCCGCGCGAGCGGTCGCTTCGAGTGGCGAAACGATGACGAACAGCGTCTGGGGCAGAAAACTGGGCTTGCTGGCCGTGGCCGTTTCGCTGTCGGCCGTGCTGGCGGGATGCGAGGGGAATCAGCTCGCCGGGGGCTCAGGGCGCGCGTTGACGCCGATTTCGCCCGCGACCGTCGCGCTGATGACCCAGAACGAGACGAGTCCGGCATCGCCGGTCCTCATCCGCACCTATAAGAAGGAGGCGGAATTCGAAGTCTGGAAGATGCGGACCGACGGCCGCTACGCGCTGCTCAAGACCTATCCGATGTGCCGCTGGTCCGGCCAGCTCGGTCCCAAGACGCGCGAGGGCGACCGCCAGGTGCCGGAGGGCTTCTACCCGATCACGCCGGGCCAGATGAATCCCAATTCCAACTATTATCTGTCGTTCAACGTCGGCTATCCCAACGCCTATGACCGGGCGTTCGGACGCTCCGGCGGCACGATCATGGTCCACGGGGCCTGTTCGTCGGCCGGCTGCTTCTCGATGACCGACGCGCAGATCGCCGAGATCTACGCGATCGCGCGCGAAGCGTTCAACGGCGGCCAGCGCGAAATCCAGATGCAGTCCTATCCCTTCCACATGACCGCCGAAAACCTGGCCAAGCATCGGCTCGACCCGAACATCGAGTTCTGGAAGCAGTTGAAGGACGGCTCCGACCATTTCGAAGTGACGAAGACGGAGCCGAATGTCGGCGTCTGCGCGAAACATTACGTGTTCGGCGCCCAGGACGCCGGTCTCGACCCCGTCGGCGCCTGCCCGCCGCTGCATCGCGACGAGCAGGTCGAGGCGGCGGTCGCGGCCAAGCAGGCCCGCGACGACGCCGAAGTCGCCCAACTGATCGCGCAGGGCGTCAAGCCGATCCAGCTCGTCTACGAGGACGGCGGCCAGCATCCTTCGTTCTTCGGCCAGCGGGGCGACGTCAGCCGCCCCGATGCCGTCAGCGCCGGCCCGACCGAAATCGTCCTCGACGAGAAGACCGGCCGGCCGATCCCGGCGATCGTCAAGGTCGCCGCCGTGGCGCAGGCGCAGCGGGTCTCCGCGACTCCCGCCAACACCACGCTCGTCGCCCAATCGGCGGCCACGAATGCGCCGGCGTCGACGAGTCCGCTGCTTTCGCCGCTGGCGCTGGTCGGCGGCGCGGCCGACACGAGCGGGTCGTTCGTCAAGAAATGGCTCAATCTCGACGCGGAAGCCTCCGACGAGGTGAAGGTCTACGAGCCGGCGCAGCCGCTCCCGGCCGACGTGCCGCTGCCGCCGAGGCGCGACGCGGCGAGCGGATCGGTCGGCAAGCCGCAGGCCTCCGCGCGGGCGCAGAGATTCGCCGCCGCGGAATCGGACGGCGAGGCGGCCAGGCCGATCGCCGGGACGCTCGCCGTCGCCGACGCGCCCCGGTAGGCCGGCGGCGCCTTCACGACCCGCTCGCCGCGCGGCCGATCGCGGCGCGAAGCAAGGCCAGGAAATCCCGGGCGGCCCGTTCGTCCGCGAAGGCGCTGACCGGAATGACGGCGGGCGCGCCGGCCCGAGGCCAGAGGTAGAGGATCGCGCCGGCGTCCTCGGCCTCGTCGCAATCGGCGAAGCGCAACCGGCGCGCGCCCGCCGAAGTTTCCAGATGGAGGCTCGAATCGTCGAGACGGATGCGCGCCATGCCGGCGCGGCGCAGGGCGTCGAGCGCGGCGAAGTTGCGGTTTCGCGCGCTGCGCAGCCGCCAATGGGCGGCCATGCGGACCGCCATGAACGCCATGGCCGCGACGATCAGGGCGGCTTCGGCGCGACGGCGGCCGAGCAGGCCGGCGAAGGCGAGAATCGCGACGAAAGTCACGAGGAGCGTGAAGGCGACGAGCGGCGCGGCGTGATGGCGCGACAGCCGCCCGGCGAGGGCGGCGCGCAGGCCGGCGCGCGCCGCGGCGGTCCTCGCGTCCTGCTCGGTCAGCGCGAACGTCAGCGGCGCCGGGCCCGCGGGGCCGTCGAGCCCGTTCATGCCTCGCCCGGCGCGAGCGTCTGGAGCGCGAGCGCGTGGACGCCGTCGGCGATTTCGTCGGCGAGCAGCGCATAGACCATCCGATGGCGGGCGAGCCGTCCCTGGCCGGCGAAGCGCGCCGACGCCACCTTGATCCGGTAATGGGTCTGGCCGCCCGCGCGCGCGCCCGCATGACCGGCGTGCAGGTGCGATTCGTCGGTGATCGCCAGCGCGATCGGATCGAGCCCGGCGGTCAGCTTGGCCTTGATGCGGGTCTCCATCGTCATGGCTTCATCCTCGCGGCGGGTGGAATCGCTCCGGCCTTCACGCGAATTTTATCTCGCGCGCTGCATAACACTCCGGGCTTGCCGCTGGGACGGCGGCCACTTAAGGTCGAGTCGATGAACCTGAATTCCCGTCTTTTCGATCGCATCCGGGTGAAGTCGGCGCCGCAGGCGCCCGACGCCGTTCTCGTGCCCTGCAATCATCCGGGGTGCAAGGCGGAAGGCGTGTTCCGCGCCCCGATGGGGCGCGATCGGGAGGGCCAGTATTTCTGTTTCTGCATCGACCATGTCCGGCAATATAACGCGACCTACGATTATTTCCGAGGCATGGACGACGCCGCGCTCGCCAAGTTCCAGAAGGACGACATCGTCGGCCACCGGCCGACCTGGCCGCTCGGCGCCAAGCGCGGCGCGCGCGGCGGTCCCGAGCACAGCGACGAGACGATTTTCGGCGAGGCGCGCGTCTACCGCCGGCGCGGGGCGGGGCGCAGCGGCAGATACAAGCATGAGCCCCGCTACAACGTCCTCGCGCTGAAGGCGCTCGCCACGCTCGAACTCGACGCCCGCGCCGACGAACCGGCGATCAAGGCCCGCTACAAGGAACTGGTCAAGCGCAACCATCCCGACGCCAATGGCGGCGACCGCTCGTCGGAAGAAAAATTGCGCGAGATCATCCAGGCCTATAATTACCTCCGGGCGAACAAGCTGGTCTGAGGCCGGCCCTGTAGCGTTCGGGTAGGCGGCGTCGGCGGCGGCCGGCCGTTCGCCGTAAGGCGCGTTGTCCCATGACGCATGGCGCCGCCCGTCCCGCCGGGCGGCGACGGAGGATTGATGAAAGCCGCGATGCCGCAGACCGAAACCGCCGGCGCCGTTCCCGGGCCGCCCGACACGCGGGTCTCCGTCCGCAAGACGTTCGGGATCGAATCGGACATGGAGGCGCCCGCCTATTCGGCGCCCGACGAACATGTCCCCGACCTCGATCCGGACTATCTGTTCGACCGCGACACGACGCTCGC
>JBEKZS010000001.1:0-76304 GCA_049509635.1 Roseiarcus sp. | reverse complement strand
CGGGCGACATTGTCCTCGACGATTTCCGCCGGGACCTTGCCGGCGTAGAGCGCGCGCAGCTTGCGCGCGCCGTCGCCGAGCAGCGCCGCCTCGGCGACGTGGCCCGGTCGACGGAATACGCCGATATAGGCCGACATCCGGCGCTGTTCGGGATCGTCCCGGATCGCCTCCAGAAACGCCTTCGAATGCGGCGTCGAGAGGACGGTCAGCGAGGCGAGCCGGTCGGCGTGACGGGCGGCGTAGGGCCAGGCGATCAGGCCGCCCCAGTCGTGGCCGACGAGATGGAACCGCGCCCGGCCGGCGAGCGCGCGCGCGAAGCCGTCGATGTCGGCGAGCAGGCGGTCGACCGCGTAATCGGCGATCTCGGCCGGCCGGGCGCCGGGCGAATAGCCACGCTGGTCGACCGCGACGGCGCGGAAGCCGGCCGCCGCGACAAGGGCCATGATCGCGGTCCAACTGGTGGCGAACGATGGCCAGCCGTGCAGGAACAGGACGAGCGGCGCCTTCGCCGGGCCGAGCGCGAGCGCGTCGAAGCGGAGCCCGCCGAGGTCGAGCTCGAGACGTTCGAACCCGGGCGGCGTGGCGAGCGTCATCGATCGTTCCCGCAGTCGCCGGTCATCCGGCCTAACCCTTCGCGCCCTTCATCGCCGCCAGGCTCGCCGGCGGCTTCGAATCCTCGGGCACGAAGAAGTCGACCGCCAGCGCCTGGGTCGGATCGACGCGGTAGCGATCGAATTCGGTGACGCCGTTCTCGGCGAGGAACGTGTCGTCGATCAGGAAACGTCCGGTGAAGCCGCGCGCCTCCTTGCAGAAGATGAAATGCGCCGCGTCGGCGAGGATCTCGGGCTTGCGCGAGGCGCGGATCAGGGCGTCGCCGCCGAGCAGATTCTGGACGGCCGCGGTGGCGATCGTCGTGCGCGGCCACAACGCGTTGACGCCGATGCCGCGCCCGCGCAATTCGCCGGCGAGGCCCAGCACGACGAGGCTCATGCCGAACTTGGCCATGGAATAGGCGGTGTGGCCGGCGAACCATTTCTCCTTCATGTCGAGCGGCGGCGAGAGCATGAGAATATGCGGGTTGGCCGATTTCAGGAGATGGGGGATCGCGAATTTCGACACCATGAAAGTTCCGCGCGCATTGATCTGATGCATCAGATCGAACCGCTTCATTTCGGTCGCCTGGCTGTTGGTCAGCGAGATCGCGCTCGCATTGTTGACGACGATGTCGAGACCGCCGAAATGCGCGACCGTCCGGTCGAGCGCGTCGCGGACGGCCGCCTCGTCGCGCACGTCGACCACAAGCGGCAGCGCGCGCCCGCCCGCCGCCTCGATCTCGGCGGCGGCGGTGTGGATCGTGCCGGGCAGCTTGGGATTGGCCGCGTCGGTCTTGGCGGCGATCGCGATATTGGCGCCGTCGCGCGCGGCGCGCAGCCCGATCGCCAGGCCGATGCCGCGCGAGGCGCCGGTGATGAACAGCGTCTTGCCCGCGAGCGTGCGCTCAGCCATGCGCGTCTCCCCTTCTTCCGTTTCGTCCGTCCCGGCTCGCTCAGCCCTTCGACTTCTGCATGAAGGCGAGGAACGCGGCGCGCGCCTGCGGCGAGCGCACCGCCTCGCCGAACAGCCGCATTTCCTCGTCCATGCGCGCCTTCAGAACCGCCGGGTCGCCGCGCAGCAGCCGCCGGGTCGCCAGCAGCGCGTCGCGCGGCTTGGCGGCGAGCGCCTGCGCCTTGGCGAGCGCGTGTTCGTAGAGGTTCTCGGGCGCGACGACCGCGTTGACGAGCCCGAATTCGCGCGCGGCGGCGGCGTCGAAGCTCTCGGCGAGCATCAGGAACTCGGCCGCCCGGGCGTAGCCGAAGCGCTGCGGGGCGAGCAGCGACGAGCCCGCCTCCGGCACGAGGCCGAGATTGACGAACGGCATCTGGAAGCGCGCGGCGGGCGCGGCGTAGACGAGATCGCAATGGAAGCAGAGGGTCGTGCCGATGCCGATCGCGGGCCCGTCGACGGCGGCGACCAGCGGCTTTGCGAAGGCGGCGAGGGCGCGGATGAACACCGATCCGGCCGTGGATTCCGCGCTGCCGCCGAGCGCGAGGAAATCGGCGATGTCGTTGCCGGCGGTGAAGACGCCGTCCTTTCCGCGCAGCAGGACGACCCCGACCGTCTCGTCGCGCGCCGCCTGGGCGAAGCCTTCGACCAGCGCCTGGTACATCGCGCCGGTCAGGGCGTTTTTCTTCTCCGGCCGCGCGAGGGTGACGCAGTAGACCTGCCCTTCGCGGGTGAATTCCACGAGATCCGTCATGTCGCCTCCGTCAGCGCCGATTCGAAATTCGCGAGCGCGCCGGCGCCCGAACCGATCGCCTGCTCGAGTCCGGCCGCCCCGGTGGCGATCTTCTCGGCGAAGAAGCGCGCGAGCGCGACCCGCCCGATCTGCGAGGCGTCGCCGTCCCTGCGCAGCCGCTGGGCGGCGAGGCCCGCCCGGGCGAGGCAGGCGCCGCCGAGCGCGAGCGCGAACAGTCTGAGATAGGGCGCGGCGCCCGCCAGCGCGGCGTCGACTTCGGCGCCGAGCGCGTTCAGCATGAATTGCGTGGCCCGCTCCAGCGCGTCGACCGCCTCGCCGAGGCGCCGGGCCGTCGCGCCGAACTCGGCGCCGCCCGCTGACGCCGTTTCGGCGACGACCGCGCGCATGGCGGCGATTTCGCGTGCGACCGTCGCCCCGCCGGCCAAAGGCAGCTTGCGCTGGACGAGGTCGATCGCCTGGACGCCGTTGGCGCCCTCGTAGATCGCCGCGATCCGGGCGTCGCGAACGTGCTGCGCCGCGCCGGTCTCCTCGATATAGCCCATGCCGCCGTGGACCTGGACGCCGAGCGAGGCGACCTCGTCGCCGACGTCGCTCGAGAACGCCTTGGCGACCGGCGTCAGCAGCGCGGCGCGCTCGCCCGCCTGCAGGCGCGCGGCCTCGTCGCCGCCGTGACGGGCGCGGTCGATCGCCACCGCGGTAAGATGGCAGATTCCGCGCGCGGCGTGGGTCAGCGCTTTCATCGTCAGCAGCATGCGCTGGACGTCGGGGTGCTGGAGGATCGGGCTCATGCCGGGCCCGCCGCCCGGCGCGCGGCCCTGCCGGCGTTCGCGCGCATAGGCGAGCGCCTGCTGGAAGGCGCGATCGGCGATTCCGACCCCCTGCATGCCGACGGCGAGCCGCGCGCTGTTCATCATCACGAACATTGCGGCGAGGCCGCGGTTCTCCTCGCCGACCAGCCAGCCGGCGGCGCCCTCGCCGTCGCCGTAGATCATCACGCAGGTCGGCGAGGCGTGGATGCCGAGCTTGTGCTCGATGCTCGCGCAGCGCACGTCGTTGCGCGCGCCGAGCGCGCCGTCGGGCCGCACCAGGAATTTCGGCACCAGGAACAGCGAAAGGCCGCGGGTGCCGGGCGCGGCGTCGGGCAGGCGGGCGAGCACGAGATGGACGATGTTGTCCGCCATGTCGTGCTCGCCATAGGTGATGAAGATTTTCTGCCCGAACACCCGGTAGCCGCCGTCGGGCCGCCGCTCGGCGCGCGTCTTGACCGCGTTGAGGTCGGAACCGGCCTGCGGCTCGGTCAGGTTCATCGTGCCGGTCCATTCGCCGGAAATCAGCCGGCCGAGATAGAGCCGCCGCAGCTCCTCGCTCGCATGGGCGCTGAGCGCGCCGATGGCGGCTTCGCTGAGCAACGGACACAGCGCGAAGCCCATCGAGGCGCCGTTCCACAATTCGGCGCAGGCGGCGCCGATCGTATGCGGCAGGCCCATGCCGCCATGCGCGGGCGATCCGGTGACGCCGGCCCAGCCGCCCGCCGCCCAGGCCCGATAGGCGTCGCGAAAGCCCGGCGGCGCGGCGACATGACCGTTCTCGTAGCGCGCGCCATGGAGGTCGCCGATGCGGTTGAGCGGGGCGATCACGTCGGTGGCGAAGCGCCCGGCCTCCTCGATCACCGCGGCGGCGGTCGCCGCGTCGAGCTCGCCAAACAGCCCTTCCGCGATCGCCGCGTCGAAACCGGCGACATGGGTCAGGGAGAACTGGATGTCGGCGACGGGCGAGCGATAGGTCAATCGGGCCTCCCTCGGCGCGTCGGTTCGGTCTCGCCGGTTTCGCGCCCCTTGACGCGGCAGCTTGGGCCTACATAGCTGCCGCGCAAAATCACGGCGACAGTTTAAATCTGAACCAATTGGCGCACAAGCGCGCGGGATCGGCGCATGAACGAAGACGCGAGGCGGCGGACGTCGATCCTGGCCTGGAATTCGGAGGGGATCGCCCGCGCCGCCGCGATCCTGGGCGCGGGCGGCCTCGTGGCGATGCCGACCGAGACCGTCTACGGGCTTGCCGCGCTCGCTTCGTCGGAGGCCGCGGTGGCGGCGCTCTACGCCGCCAAGCAGCGGCCGGGGTTCAATCCCCTGATCGCCCATGTCCTCGACGCCGACCAGGCGCAGCACGAGGCCGCTCTCGACGCGCCGGCGCGCGCGCTCGCGCGCGCCTTCTGGCCGGGCGCGCTGACCCTGGTCGCCCCGATCGCGGCGAGCGGCCGGGTGTGCGCGCTCGCCCGCGCGGGCCTCGAAAGCGTCGCGCTGCGCGCGCCGAGCCATGAGGCGGCGCGGGCGCTGATCGCGGCGGCGGGGGGGCCGCTGGTGGCGCCGTCGGCGAACCGGTCGGGCCGGGTCAGCCCGACCACGGCGGCCCACGTCATGGCCGATCTCGACGGGCGGATCGACGCGGTGCTCGACGCCGGGCCGACCCGCCTCGGCGTCGAATCGACGATCGTCGCATGCCTCGGCGGGACCCCGACGCTGCTGCGCCACGGCGCGATCCCGCGCGAGGCGATCGAAGCCGCGCTCGGCTTTGCGCTGCGCCTCCACGCCGCGGATGCGGGCCCGGCGCCGCTGGCGCCCGGCCTGGTCGCCTCCCATTATGCGCCGCGCGCGGCGCTGCGGCTGGACGCGCGCGACGCCGGCCCCGACGAAGCGGCGCTGGACTTCGGCGGCGCCCTGCGCGTCAGCGCGGCGCTGGCGCGGCTCGACCTGTCGTCGAGGGCGGATCTCGCCGAGGCGGCGGCCAACCTGTTCGGCCACCTGCGCGCGCTCGACGCGCTCGGACCAGCGCGGATCGCCGTCGCTCCCATCCCGGGCGAGGGTCTCGGCGCGGCGATTAACGACCGCTTGCGCCGCGCCGCGGCGCCGCGCGGAACCTGAACAGTTAATGGTTAATTGTAGCGATATTCCTGTGGGTTGACGACCTTGCGAAGCTGCCTGCATCAGCGCACGATTTACAGATGCAAAGCGGCAATTGGCGCGACGGGCGATGAACGCTTCCCTCAGCTGGGACGAGTTTCGGCTCGTCAAGGCGATCGCCGATGCGCGCTCCCTCGTCGGGGCCGCCGACGCGCTCGGGCTCAACCATTCGACGATCTTCCGCCGGCTCGCGGCGATCGAAAAGACGCTCGGCGCCCGGCTGTTCGAACGTTCGCGCGCCGGCTACCAGCCGACCGCGGCGGGCGAGGAAATGGTCGCGCTCGCCGCGGTCATGGCCGATTCGGTCGTCGACTTCGAGCGGCGGGCGGCGGGCCGCGATGTGAAGCCGTCGGGCGAACTGCGGGTGACCACCGCCGATTGGATCGCCATCCACCTGCTCGCGCCGGTGTTCGCGCGGTTCCGCAAGCTGGATCCGGGCGTCCATCTCGACGTCATCCTCGCCTCCCAACAGTTGAACCTGGCGCGGCGCGACGCCGACGTCGCGATCCGCGCGACCAACGATCCGCCGCAGACGCTGGTCGGCCGGCGGATCGGGGCGATATGTTGGGCGGTCTACGCCGCGCCGAAGCTCGGGCTCGAATTCGGGTCGAAATTGCTGACCGAAGCGCCCTGGATCGGCTTCGGCGAGGGCCTGGGCGCGCCGAGCGGCCGGCGCTGGATCGATCGCAACATCGGTCGGCGTCGGCAGGGCATCCGCGTCAATTCGCTGGTCAGCATCGCCGAGATGATCGCGGCCGGCGCGGGCGCGGGCGTCCTGCCCTGTTTCGTCGGCGATATCCGCGCCGATCTCACGCGTGTGGGCGAGCCGATCCGCGAACTCGACGTCGACCTCTGGGTGCTCACCCATCCCGACATGCGCCACGCCGCCCGCGTGCGCGCCTTCACCAACCACGTCGGCGGTCAGTTGGTGAAACTCCGCAAGCGGCTGGAAGGCGCCTGACCCCGGACGGTCAGGCGTCGCGGGTGAAGCGGGCGGCCCGCTTGCGCATGGTGACGAGCTCCTCGGCCGCGGTGGGATGGACGGCGAGGGTCGCGTCGAGATCGGCCTTGGTCGCCTTCATCTTGACCGCTATGGCGATGAGCTGGATCATTTCGCCGGCCTCGTGGCCGAGGATGTGAGCGCCGAGCACGCGATCCGTCTCGCCATCGACGACGAGCTTCATGATCGTCTGTTCGCGCCGGCCCGACAGTGTCGCCTTCAACGGCCGGAAGCTCGATCGGTAGATGTCGACGATCGCGTGACGCGCGCGCGCCTGGGCCTCGGTCAGGCCGACGGCGCCGATTTCGGGCGTCGTGAACACGGCGCTCGCCACATCGGCGTGATCGACCGCGACCGGCCTGCCGCCGAACAGGTGATCGGCGAGCGCGTGGCCCTCGCGGATCGCGACCGGGGTCAGGGCGATCCGGTTGGTGACGTCGCCGACGGCGTGGATGCTCGGCACGCGGGTCGCGGACCATGCGTCGACCTCGACGGCGCCGACGGCGTCGAGCGCCACCCCGGCGGCTTCGAGCCCGAGGCCCGCGGTGTTCGGCCTGCGGCCGGTCGCGAGCAGCACCTGGTCGACCGCGATCGCCTCGCCGTCGGACAGGGTCACGCGCAGCCCGTCGCGGCTCCTTTCGACGCCGGTCGGCAGCCGGCCGAATCCGAACACGACGCCGGCATGGCCGAGCGCGTCGCGCAGGCCGATCCGCATGTCCTCGTCGAAGCCGCGCAGGACGTTGTCGGCGCGCGTCACCTGGGTGACTGCGGCGCCGAGCCTGGCGAACAGCGAGGCGAACTCGACCCCGATATAACCGCCGCCGACGATCAGCAGGCGGTTGGGGAACGTCGGCAGATCGAAGATTTCGTTCGAAGTGATCGCCAGTTCGAGGCCCGGCGCCCGCGGCAGGCGCTCGGGCGCCGCGCCGGTGGCGATCAGGATGTGCCGGGCGGTGACGAGGCGGCCGCCGGCGAGGCGCACGGCGTGCGGGCCGGCGACATCCGCGCGCTCCTCGATCGTGGCGACGCCCGCTGATTCCAGATTGGCGCGGTAGATCCCGGACAGGCGGCTGATTTCGCGCTCCTTGGCGGCGACGAGGGCCGGCCAGTCGAAGCTCGCCTCGCCGAGCCGCCAGCCATAGCCCGCGGCGTCGGCGAAATCATCGGCGAACCGGCTCGCGTAGACGAGCAGCTTCTTGGGCACGCAGCCGCGGATGACGCAGGTCCCGCCGATGCGAAACTCCTCCGCGACGAGGACGCGCGCGCCGTGGCCGGCGGCGATCCGCGCGGCGCGCACGCCGCCCGAGCCGGCCCCGATGACGAACAGGTCGACTTCGAAGGTCACGGGCGCCTCGCGCCCGCCGGCCCGCGCGGCGGCGTCAAAACTCGACGCCTTTCTTCTTCATTTCCTCGCGCGTGCGGGCGAGGACGTCGACCGACAGCCTCTGCCGCCAGGCCTGGACGGCGGCGACGATGTCGTTGTAGACGAGGGGTTCGGCCTCGACGTATTTCCTGCCGCTCGGGCTGTTGAAGAAATCGGCGGTGTCCTTGAGTTCCTGCTCGCTCATGCGCTTGGCGAGCGCCTGCGCCGCGCCGTCGACCACCGCCTGTTCGCTCTTGACGAATTCCGGCACCAGCGCCTTCAGCGTCGCGCGCAGGCTCTCGCTGATGTCCGGCCGCGTCGCGGTGACGTTGCGGTCGAGTTCGCCCATCATTTCGGGAATGATGACGTCGAAGGATCGCGTCATCCCGGAGCCGACGACGATCCGCCTGGCCGCGTCGATCGCGGCGGGCGTCGGTCCGTCGGCGTGAGCGAGGCCGCCGGCGGCGGTCGCCAGGAAGGCGGCGAGAAACAGCGTGTCGAACCTGATCGGGGAAACCACGTGTGAACTCTCCTGTCGAGAAAGGGAACTTCTAGCCGATTTCGCCGAGCACCCTGACCCCGTCGGGACCCGCCAGGATCGCCGCGGCGGCGAGGCCGAGGAACAGGCCGTGTTCGACGACGCCCGGGATCTCGTGCAGCGCGGCGCCGAGCGCCGCCGGCGCGGCGATGGCGCCGAACGCGCAATCGATGAGGTGGTGGCCGCCGTCGGTGACGAAGGGCCCGCCGCCGGCCGCCCGGCGCAGGCTGATCGGGCCCCGGCAGTCGAACCTGCCGGCGAGCGCCTCGACGTGCCGGCGGGTCGCCGCCAGGCCGAACGGCGCGACCTCGACCGCGAGCGGAAAGGCGCCGAGCCGCTCGACGAATTTCGAGGTATCGGCGATGACGAGGAGCCGCCGCGACGCCGCCGCGACGATCTTCTCGCGCAGCAGCGCGCCGCCGCCGCCCTTGATGAGGCGCAGTTCGGCGTCGATCTCGTCGGCGCCGTCGACGGTCAGGTCGAGTTCGGGACAATCCTCGAGCGTGGCGAGCGGCACTCCGAGGGCGCGCGCCTGCGCCTCGGTGGCCGCCGAAGTCGGGACGCCGACGACCGACAGGCCCGCCCGCACGCGTTCGCCGAGCAGGTCGGTGAAATGGCGCGCGGTCGTGCCGGTGCCGAGGCCGAGCTTCATCCCGGGCCGGACGTAATCGAGCGCGCGGCGCGCCGCCTCGCGCTTCAGGGCTTCGCGTTCCTGCAAGGCGCATGTTCCATCGGCCGACGGGCGCAGGCCCGCCGGTTTCTCGCGGGAATGGCCTATCGCCTTCGCGCCGGAAAGGCAAACCTCCACCCCGGCGCTGTGCGCCGCGACCAGCCCGAACCGGCGAATCGATCGCTGGATCGCCGCGCGTCGGCGAGAGCCGGGGCGGCGCCCGAACGATCGGCCGTCCAGCTTCCGTACTCGTCCGGGCGCGCTCGCGCAGGCGGACGCCCGGCGCGAGCTCAGGCGTCGGCGGGATCGTCGACTTCGCTGGGGTCGGCGTTGTCGAGGATGCGTTCGGCGATGATTCCGGAATTCTCGCGGATCGCCTTTTCGATTCGACCGGCGATTTCCGGATTGGCCTTCAGGTAGCTCTTGGAATTCTCGCGTCCCTGACCGAGGCGCTGGCTGTCGAACGAGAACCAGGCGCCCGATTTTTCGACGACGCCGGCCTTCACGCCGAGATCGATCAACTCGCCGACCTTGGACACGCCCTCGCCATACATGATGTCGAACTCGACCTGCTTGAACGGCGGCGCGACCTTGTTCTTGACCACCTTGACCCGGGTCTGGTTGCCGACGACTTCCTCACGGTCCTTGATCGCGCCGATCCGGCGGATGTCGAGCCGCACGGAGGCGTAGAATTTGAGCGCGTTGCCGCCCGAAGTGGTCTCGGGCGAGCCGTACATGACGCCGATCTTCATGCGGATCTGGTTGATGAAGATGACCATCGTGTTCGAACGCGAGATCGAGGCGGTCAGCTTGCGCAGCGCCTGGCTCATCAGGCGCGCCTGCAGGCCGGGTTGCGATTCGCCCATTTCGCCCTCGATTTCCGCGCGCGGCGTGAGGGCCGCGACGGAATCGATGACCAGCACGTCGATCGCGCCCGAGCGCACCAGCGTGTCGGTGATCTCGAGCGCCTGCTCGCCGGTGTCGGGCTGGGAGATCAGGAGATCCTCGAGATTGACGCCGAGCTTGCGGGCGTAGACGGGATCGAGCGCGTGTTCGGCGTCGACGAAGGCGCACACGCCGCCCTTCTTCTGCGCCTCGGCGATCACGTGCAGGGTCAGCGTCGTCTTGCCCGAGGATTCCGGCCCGTAGATTTCGATCACCCGGCCGCGGGGAAGGCCGCCGACGCCGAGCGCGATGTCGAGCCCCAGCGAACCCGTCGGGATCGTCTCGATCTCGACCGCCTTCTGGTTCTTGCCCAGACGCATGATCGAGCCCTTGCCGAAGGCGCGCTCGATCTGCGACAGGGCGGCGTCGAGCGCCTTGGTCTTGTCCACGGACGTTCCTTCCACGAGGCGGAGATTGGCTTGCGTCACGGCGGTCTTCCTTCCTTCTGCACGGTCAGCGGCGAAACCGCAACAGCGGCCCGCGGGCAATCTGTGCACGTTTTGTTCTCATGAGCAAGTTCTTTTTTTGTTCTCGCCGCGCCGCCGGCGGTCCGCGACGGCCTGGCGGGCGCGCGGTCTGTCCCGCGTCCGCTTGGCTCGGAACGCGGCGCGTCGGCGCCCGACGCGGACCCGACCGGCAGCTCGGGGCGAGCCGATCGTCTGGCGCGTTGCGCCGCTCGCCCCGCCGGTCTATCAGACGCCGGGCTCGATCGAAGGGAGATCGCCCGGATGCGTCTGCGAACGGCGGGCGCGGCGTTGTTGCTGGCGGGGGCGATCGTGGCTGCCGGTTCGTCGGCGGCCGCAGCCGCGCCGGCCGCCGCGACGATCTGGCCGACCGAGGGCTGGGCGGCGTCCGCCCCGGAAGACCAGGGGATGGATTCGGCCGCGCTCGCCCGCCTCGTCGAGGCCGTCGGCGGCTCGCGGCAGGACAGCCTGCTGATCGTCCGCCACGGCCGCATCGTCGTCGAGGCCTACTATGCTCCGTTCGCGGCGGACATCCGGCACGACCTGCGCTCGGTGACCAAGAGCGTGATCGGAACGCTGACGGCGATCGCGATCCGCGAGGGCCTGCTCGACAGCGTCGACCATCCGATCCTCGACCTGTTCGCCGACAAGGACATCGGCGCCGTCGACGAGCGCAAGAAGGCGATCACCGTCCAGCACCTGCTCGACATGACCTCGGGTCTCGATTGGCGGGAGCAGGCCTACACGCCCGACGAGACCCTGGCCCAGATGTATCTGAGCGCCGACCGCGCCGCCTTCGTGCTCGGCCGGCCGATGGCGAGCGCGCCGGGCGCCCAGTTCAATTACGACAGCGGCAATCCCTACGTGCTGTCGGCGCTGATCACGCGAAAGACCGGGCGAAGCGCGTTCGAATTCGCCAAGACCCGATTGTTCGAGCCGCTCGGCATCGCGCGCGCGCGCTGGGGCGGCGTCGATGCGCAGGGCGTCACCGACGGCGAGAGCGGGCTGTTCCTGACGCCGCGCGACATGGCCAAGATCGGCTATCTCTATCTGCACGACGGCGTCTGGGACGGCAGGCCGATCATCCCCGTCTCGTGGGTCGCGCGCGCCCGCGCGGGGGTCATCGACGCGACCTACGGCTTCCGCTACGCGAACCTCTGGTGGTCGCTGCCCGAGAAGGGCGCGTTGATGGCGCGCGGCCGGCATTCGCAGCTGATTCTCGTGCTTCCCGGGCTCGACGTCGTGGCGGCGATGACCGGCGTCCTGCGCGACGACGACTATTACCCGACCGACCGGCTGATCGACGCGATCGCCGGAGCGGTGCGATCGGACGGTCCGATCGCCGCCGATTCGGTCGCGCGCTCCCTGCTCGCCGCCGCGATCCGCCAGGCGGCGACGGAGACGCCGTCGCCGGTCGGCGAAACGCCGGCCCTCGCCGAGGCGATATCGGACCGGGTCTATCGCATCGCCGACAACGCGCTCCATGTGAAGACCGTTTCGCTGCGGCTGGTCGGCCCGAACCCCTCCTGGGAGATCACGACCCAGAGCGGATCGCCGGACGCACCGCCGGAACGATTCGCCGGTCTGATCGGCCTCGACGGAATGTTCCGCACCGGCCCTCCGGCCAGCTATGGCGTCGATGCGGTCAAGGGGCGCTGGCTGAGCGCGCGCACGTTCAGCGCGGAGCGCCGGATTCTCGGCCATGCCGAGATCCAGACCTGGACGCTGACGTTCGACGGCCGGGCCGTCGCGATCGACTTCGAGACCACCGACGGCTTCAAGACCCAGTTGCGCGGCGAACAGAGCGACTGATGCGGGCCCGGGGCCGCCCCCACCGCACAAACCGCGCGACTTTCCAAGCGCCGGGCCCTATGCATGGTCCGGTGCGGATCGAAACGATCGGCCGGGTCGTCCGCTCGGCGCCGCTCCCCCTTCCGAGACCGACGCGCCCGCCTTGACCCCGCCCCCCGCCCTCGATCGTTTCACCCGCATCGTCGTCAAGGTCGGCTCGTCGCTGCTGGTCGACCGCGCGCGCGGCGCCCTGAAGCAGAGCTGGCTCGACGCGCTGGTCGCCGATCTCGCCGCGCTGCATCGGCGCGGCGTCGAGCTGCTCGTCGTCTCCTCGGGGGCGATCGCGCTCGGCCGGACGGCGCATGGCTTTCCCAAGGGCGCGCTGCGGCTGGAGGACAGCCAGGCCGCGGCGGCGATCGGCCAGATCGCGCTCGCGCGCGCCTGGGCCGAGGCGCTCGGCGTTCACGGCGTGACCGCGGCGCAGGTGCTGCTGACCCTCCAGGACACCGAGGCGCGTCGGCGCTACCTCAATGCGCGCGCCACGCTCGCGCGCCTCGCCGCGATGCGCGCGGTGCCGGTGATCAACGAGAACGACACGGTCGCGACGAGTGAAATCCGTTATGGCGACAACGACCGCCTCGCCGCGCGGGTCGCCGCGATGGCGAGCGCGGACCTGCTGATCCTGCTCTCCGACGTCGCCGGGCTCTACGATTCGCCGCCGGGCGAGCATCCCCACGCAAAGCTCATCCCGATCGTTCCCCGGGTGACGGCGGACGTCGAAGCGATGGCGGGCGGCGCCGGGTCCGAACTCTCGCGCGGGGGCATGCGCACCAAGATCGAGGCGGCGCGGATGGCGACGGCGGCGGGCGCGCACATGGTGATCGCCGACGGGCGGATCGCCCATCCGATCGCGGCGATCGGCGCGGGCGCTCCCTGCACCTGGTTCCTGACCCCGTCCAATCCGGTCGCGGCGCGCAAGATCTGGATCGGCGGCTCGCTCGAGCTCAAGGGCGCGGTCATGATCGACGCCGGGGCGGCCAGGGCGCTCGCCTCGGGCAAGAGCCTGCTGCCGGCGGGCGTGACCGCGATCGAGGGCGCGTTCGCGCGCGGCGATTGCGTGGCGATCCGCGACTCGCGCGGGGTCGAGATCGGGCGCGGGCTCGTCGCCTATGACGCGGTCCACGCCGAACGGATCAAAGGCCGCAATTCGCTCGAGATCGCCCATATCCTCGGGACGCGCGGCCGCGCGGAACTGATCCATCGCGACGACATGGCGCTCGCCGACCGCTGAGCGGAGCGCCCCGGCGCCGCCGCGTCAGAACGCGTAGCCGATTCGCGCGCCGGCGTTGGTGAGGCCGCGGTTTTCGTCGCACAGGCCGGCGTTGGACATGTGCTCGATGGTCGCCAGGACGCTCCAGTTCGGCGTCAGGCGATAGCCGAGCGAAGCGGATTCGCGAAACGACTCGTTGCAGCCCATCGCATTGTGACCGGGGGGGATGACCTTGCCGGCGTAGGCGTTGTTGACCGAGCCGCCAAACGCGCCCTCGGCGAAGATCCGATCGGTGACGTCGTAGTCCCACGCGACCCCCGCATAGGCCTCGCTGGTCTTGCCCGCGAAATTGGCGGTGCCGCCGATGTCCGGGCGCGGCAGCAGCGCATTCCACAGCGGGTCCTTCGAGGTCCACGGCTTGTCGAACAGCACCTCGGCGCTGAGGTCGACGCCGCCGCGTTCGGGGCTCTCCGCGTCGTGCTCGAACACGCCCAGGCGCGCTTCCGAAACCGGCGAGGCGGCCGACGACGCGGATGGGTACGGTCCCGGAAGCGACGAGCAGCCGGCCAGCAGCGCGCACGAAGCAAGCGAAGTAAAGAAAGCAAGATGAGCCGTCGCCGCAAGTCTCGACATCATGCGCCCGAATCCCCGAATTTCAAGTCGCGTCGGCGGCAACCTATCCGGCCGATTCGGCCGCGGCTAGTGCCGCAAGGACATATTGCGGCAAATTTGTGCGCGTCGGCGATGCGCGCGCGCGAACTTCCCAAACCGCGGCGCGCCGACTATATCGTCGCGGCGCCCCGGATACCGGGGACCGACGGAACCGACGATGGACGCCCTGACAGGCCGATTGGAGCCCGAGCCGGACGTGCGGGCGGCGATGCGCGCGATCGGCGCGCGAGCGCGCAGCGCCGCGCGCGTGGTGGCGCGCGCCCCCGCGATGGCGCGGGCCGAAGCGTTGTTCGGCGCGGCGCGGGCGTTGCGCGACCGCGCCGGCGAAAGTCTCGCCGCCAACGCCCGCGCCGTCGCCGCCGCCGGCGCCAGGGACGTCGCGCCCGCGGTACTCGACCGGCTCGCGCTCGACGCCGCGCGCGTCGAGGCGATGGTCCGCGGCGTCGAAGCCGTCGCGGCGCTGCCCGATCCCGTGGGGCGGGTGCTGGCGCGCTTCGAGCGGCCCAACGGGCTGCTCATCGAGCGCGTCGCCACGCCGCTCGGCGTCGTCGGCGTCATCTACGAGAGCCGGCCCAACGTCACCGCCGACGCCGGCGCGCTGTGCCTGAAGAGCGGCAATGCGGCGGTCCTGCGCGGCGGCTCCGACAGCTTCCATTCCTCGGCCGCCATCCATGCCTGTCTCGTCGCGGGACTGCGCGCCGCCGGCCTGCCCGAGGCGGCGATTTCGCGCGCGCCCTTCGCCTCGCGCGAGGCGGTCGGCGCGATGCTCGAGGGGCTCGACGGCGCGCTCGACGTGATCGTGCCGCGCGGCGGCAAGAGCCTGGTCGCGCGCGTGCAGCGGGAGGCGCGGGTGCCGGTGTTCGCTCATCTCGAAGGGATCGTCCACGTCTATGTCGACGGCGCCGCGGATCTGTCCGAAGCGATCGCGATCGTCCTCAACTCGAAGCTTCGCCGCACCGGCGTCTGCGGCGCCGCGGAGACGCTGCTGGTCGACCGCGCCTGCGCGCCGACCCATCTGGCGCCGCTGGTCGAGGCGCTGCTCGAAGCGGGCTGCGCGGTGCGTGGCGACGAGGCGACGCTCACGGTGGACCGGCGCGTCAGCCAGGCGAGCGAGGCGGACTGGCGGACGGAATATCTCGATTCGGTGATCGCGTGCCGGGTGGTCGAAGGCGTCGATGCGGCGATCGACCATATCGAGACCTACGGCTCGCACCATACCGACTGCATCGTCACGCGGGATTCGGCGGCGGCCGAGCGGTTTCTGGGCGAGGTCGATTCGGCGATCGTCCTGCACAACGCCTCGACCCAGTTCGCCGACGGCGGCGAGTTCGGCTTCGGCGCCGAAATCGGCATCGCGACCGGGCGCCTGCACGCGCGCGGGCCGGTCGGCGTCGAGCAGCTGTGCACGTTCAAATACCGCGTCCGCGGCGCCGGCCAGCTGCGGCCCTAGACCGCGCGCAGCGCGGCGGCCTCGCGGGCGAGCGTTTCGACGGTCGCGTAATCGCCCGAGGCGAGCGCGGCCTTGGGCAGCATCCAGGAGCCGCCGACGCACAGCACGTTGGGCAGCGCGAGATAGCCCGGCGCCTTGGCGAGGTCGACGCCGCCGGTGGGGCAGAACCGCAGATCGGGCAGCGGCCCGGCGAGCGAAGCGAGGAGTCTGGCGCCGCCCGCGGCCTCGGCGGGGAACAGTTTCAGAGCGTGGAAGCCGAGCTCCATCAGCGTCATCGCCTCCGACGCGGTCGCCACGCCCGGCAGGAACGGGACCGGCGCGGCCGCCGCCGCCTGCGCGAGGCGCGGCGAGGCGCCGGGGCTGACGAGAAAGCGCGCGCCCGCCTGGCAGGCCTGGCCGATGTGCTCGGCCGTCAGCACCGTGCCCGCGCCGACGACGGCGCCGGGAACGGACCGGCGGATCGCGGCGATCGCGGCGAGCGCGCCGGCGGTGCGCAGCGTCACCTCGATGGCGAACAGGCCGCCGGCGACGAGCGCGCGCGCCTGAGCGACGCCGTCGTCCGCGTCCCTGACGGTCAGCACGGGGATGACCGGCGCGAGCCGCATCGTGGCGAGGATTTCGGTCTGATGGGCTGGGGGGTTCACGAGGGCTCCTCCATCTCTCGATCGCGCCTGATATCACGCGCCGCGCCCGGGCGCGATCGGGCGCGCCGCGATAGCCTGCAGGATGCGGGCCAGCCGGGCGGGAGGAAGGGGTCGCGCCGGATCGCGGATCGTCTAAGCTGCCGGCGGCCCGCGATTCTCGCGGCGCCCAGCCGGAGCCGCGGGTGAACGCTCCCTTCGATCTCGCCGTCTACAAGGAGACGCTGATCTTTCTCGTCACGGCGGGAATCGTCGCGCCGCTGTTCTTCCGGCTGCACATCAGCCCGGTGCTCGGCTTCCTGCTGGCGGGCGTCGCGCTCGGGCCGTTCGGGCTCGGCAGACTCGCCGCGCGCGCGCCCTGGCTCGACGCGCTGGCGCTGACCAATGTCCAGGCGATCGACCGGGTCGCGGCGTTCGGCGTCGTGTTCCTCCTGTTCATGATGGGCCTCGAACTGTCGTTCGAGCGGCTGACCCGGATGCGCCGGCTCGTGTTCGGGCTCGGCTCGGCCCAGGTCGTGCTGTCGTCGCTGCTGCTCGGCGCCGTCGTCCTCTGGCTCGGCCAGCCGCCGGTGGCGGCGCTGGTGATCGGGGCGGCGCTCTCGTTGTCCTCGACCGCCCTCATCATTCCCGTGCTCGCCGAACGCAAGCGCCTCAACCTGGCGGCCGGGCGCGTCAGCTTCGCGGTGCTGCTGTTCCAGGATCTCGCGGTGGCGCCGCTGCTGTTCATGGTCACCATGCTGGTCGGCAGCCGGGAGAACGGACTGGAACTCGGCCTCGCCCTGACGCTGGCGCCCGCGGCGCTCGCGCTGATCGGGCTGATCGTGCTCGGGCGGCTCGTGCTGCGCCCGCTGTTCCATTCGGTGGCGATGACGCGGAGCACCGAATTCTTCATGGCCGCCTGCCTGCTGGTTGTGTTCGGCACCGGGCTGATCGCGGCGATCAGCGGCCTGTCGATGGCGCTCGGCGCCTTCGTCGCCGGGCTGCTGCTCGCCGAGACCGAATATCGGCGCGAGGTCGAGGTGACGATCGAGCCCTTCAAGGGCCTTCTGCTCGGGCTGTTCTTCGTGGCGGTCGGCGCCGGACTCGATCTGTCGCTGCTGATCGCCCGACCCCTGCCGATCCTGCTGATCGCCGGCGCCATCGTCGCCGCCAAGGCGGTCGCGCTGATCGTCCTGGGTCGCGCCTTCGGCCTGCCGGCGCGCGTGGCGCGCGAGGTGGCGCTGCTGCTCGGGCCCGGCGGCGAGTTCGCCTTCGTGATGATCGGCGCCGCCGTCGCGGGCCAGGTGGTCGCGCCGAAGGTCGGCCAGACCGTGCTGGTCGCCGTCACCCTGACCATGCTGGCCACGCCGGCGCTCGCCAGACTCGGCGAATTTCTGGCGGGCCGCCTGCCGCCGCCCGGCCTTTCGCCGGAGGCGATGGAGCCGCCCCCCGAGGACGAGGGCCATCGCGTCATCATCGTGGGCTATGGCCGCGTCGGGACGCTGATCGGCGAAATGCTCGAGCGGCACGCCATTCCCTATATCGCGGTCGATTCGGACGCGCAGTCGATCGCGCGCCAGCGCCAGGCGGGCAAGCCGATCTACTTCGGCGACGCCACCCGCCCGGAGTTCCTTCGCCGCTGCGGCATCGACCGGGCGCGCGCGCTGGTCGTCACGATGGACGCGCCGCGCGCCAACGAAGCGGTCGTCGAAGCCGCGCGTTCCCTGCGCGCCGACATCATCCTGGTGGCGCGCGCGCGCGACGCGGCCCACGCCAAGGCGCTCTACGAACTGGGCGTCACCGACGCCGTGCCCGAGACGATAGAGGCGAGCCTCCAGTTGTCCGAGGCCGTCCTCGTCGACATCGGCGTGCCGATGGGCGTCGTGATCGCCTCGATCCACGAGCGGCGCGACGAATTTCGCAAGCTCCTCGTGGCCTCCGGCGCCTCGCCGCGGCCGCGCGCGCGCCGATCGTAGCGGAGGCCGCGGCGGGCCGGCCGTCCCGGGCCGCCCGGATTCCGAGCGGGCCGGGGCTTGCATCGCCCGCCGGCCCGCTCCAGATAGCCGTGCAGTCCCGTCCCCCATCTACGGAGCCAGCCATGCCGCAGACCCGCAGCCGTTTCTTCGACGACCTCTCCCGGCTGATGACCGACGCGGCGGGCCTGGCCGAGGGGGCGCGGCGCGAGGTCGACACCGCGCTGCGCTCGCAGTTCGAGCGGCTGCTCGCCGGGATGGATGTCGTGATGCGCGATGAATTCGAGGCGGTGCGCGAGATGGCGGCGCTCGCGCGGGCGGAAAACGACCGGTTGCGCGAGCGCGTGGCGGCGCTCGAGGCGAAATTGGACTCAACTTCGACTCAATCCGCTGGGCCGACGCCACAGCCTTGATTCGTTTCGTAGATTCTGTGGATGACGCGCAACGGAGGTTTACGCGCGGCCGCGAATTGGCGAAGTTGCGGCGCTTGTTCGAGGGACTCCTCGGCGGTTATGGTCGAGACGGGTGATTCGGCGCACGCCGATCGCCCGGTTGCAGCAAGCGTGATCCCGCGTCCGGCTCCATCGCACTCCGTAGGCCCCGCATGACCCCCAGCCATATTGGTGTCGCCGACCGCGTCGAGCACCCGGTCGACGTGGTCGAGCGCCTGGCCGCGCTCAACGACTGGGCGTTCGACCGCGCCGACGAGGACGAAATATCCATCCTCGTCTCGGGCCTCTGGACCCAATACGAAGTCGCCTTCACCTGGCTGCCGGACGTCGAATCGCTTCATGTCGGCTGTTCGTTCGATCTGAAGATTCCCGCCCGCCGGCGCGGCGAGATTTCGGCGCTGGCCCAGATGATCAACGAGCAATTGTGGATCGGCCATTTCGATCTGTGGAGCAACGAGGACATCGTCATGTTCCGCCATTCGCTGATCCTGGCCGGCGGCGCGCAGCCCAATGACGCGCAATGCGGCCGGATCGTCCACGAGGCGCTGAAGGCGTGCGAGAATTACTACCAGGCGTTCCAGTTCGTCCTGTGGTCCGGCAAGGGCGCGCGCGAAGCGCTGGAGCTCGCCATGTTCGAGACCCAGGGCAACGCCTGAACGCCGCGGCCGGAGGCCCGGAAATGACCCAATGGCCGCGCTCGCTCGCCCTGGTCGGCGCCGGCAAGATGGGCGGCGCCCTGCTCGAGGGATGGCTCGAGGGCGGCCTGCCGCCCGCCGGCGTCGTCGTGATCGAGCCCGCGCCGTCGCCGTCGCTGGCCGCGCTCGTCGGCGCGCGCGGGTTGGCGCTCAATCCCGACGCCGCCGGCCGCCGCCCGCCCGAAGCGCTGATCCTCGCGGTCAAGCCGCAGATGCTCGACGCCGCCGCGCCCGAACTGGCCGAGCTCGGCGGGACGGACACGCTGGTGATCTCGATCGTCGCGGGCAAGACGATCTCCGACCTTCGGGCGCGACTGCCGGGCGCCCGCGCCTTCGTGCGCGCGATGCCCAACACCCCGGCGGCGGTCGGCCGCGGCGTGACCGGGGCCGCCGCCAGCGCGGACGTCACGCCGGCCCAGAGGGAGACGACCGAGACGCTGCTGTCGGCCGTCGGCCGGTTCGAATGGCTTCCCGACGAGGATCTGATCGACGCGGTGACGGCGCTGTCGGGCTCGGGTCCCGCCTATGTGTTCGCGCTCGTCGAGGCGATGGCGGAAGCCGGCGCGGCGCTCGGGCTCGCCGAGGATGTGGCGATGCGGCTCGCGCGCGCCACCGTCGAAGGCGCCGGCGAGCTCATGCATCGCGCGCCGGAGGTGGCGGCGGCGCGCCTGCGCGAGAATGTGACGTCGCCCGGTGGCACGACGGCGGCCGCGCTCGCGGTGCTGCGCGCGCCCGACGGCCTGCCGGCGCTGATGCGCCGCGCGCTGGCCGCCGCGCACCGGCGCGCGAGGCAATTGGCGGGCTGAGTCCGAGGCCCGCCCGGCGCCGAGCCGACGGCGCCCGAGCCGCCGCGGATCGACGGGGCGGCGCCGTCGCTGTCGCGCCGAACCCTGTTCCATCCATTCGCGCGGTGGTATAGGTCGCGTCCGCCGGCCGGCTGATTCGGGGTGACGACAATGTCCGTCGATGCACAAAACGAGGCGCGGGGCGCCGAGTCCTGGGAACGGACGGGCTTGCCGAGGGGCGGCGAAATTGCGAGCGAGACGGGGGCCGACGCGGCGGACGGCGAACGCAACACGATCTTCGACAGCCTCGTCAGGGTCGAAGGCGAAGTGGCCGGCCTCGTCGCCTATTCCATCTACAAGCAGAACAAGCGCGCCTGGCTGCAGGATTTCATCAAGTCGACCGGGCGGCCGCCGAACGAGGCGGAGGCGCGGGCCTATATCATCGGCGAGAGCACCGAGCGCCGGCTGGCGACCTACCGCCATCTCGCGGCGGCGACCCTGGCCGGCCAGGGACCCGACGCGCCGGCGTCCGGGATGCGGGCGCTGCGAACGGCTCCGGGCCGCACCGCCTCGTTCTACCTGATCTGGGCCGTCGTGCTGATCGCGGCGGTCGGCGTCGTCGCCTACGCCGTCCATGTCGGGCTGGGGGCCGGCAAGTAACGCGGGCTGGCCGATCCGCCGCTCCGCCTACAGGAACTGCGCGCCCTCCATCGCGAGCTGCAGCTCGAACGTGCGGAACTGGGCGAAGATCGAGACCGCCCAGGCGCGCAGCGCGGTGCGCACGACGATCGAGAGATCCTCGGGCGGCGCCAGCAGGAATTGCGCCACCGAAAACTCGTCCGACTCGAACTTCGCCAGGCTCGCCGCGTCGAGCGCGCCGATGACGAACCGCCGCGACGACGGAAACCGGGCGAGGATGTCGAGCGCGTCCTGCCCGAGCGGCGCCGCGCCCTTGTTGGTCACGACCGCGATGCACAGATCCTGCCATCGCCGCTCCAGCGCGAGCGCGGCGGCGAGCGAATCGGCGCCGGAATCCGCGTGAAACAGCACGATCGGCTGGATCATGCGCCGCCGCGCCTCGTCCATGAAGCCGATCTCGTCGATCGTGGCCATGAACGTCGCATAGGAGCGATGCCAGACATCGACGATTTTCGGCGTCTCGTCGGCGACGAGCAGCCGGTCGAACAGCGCGACCTGGCCCTCGACCCTGGTCGCGTCGACGACCGTCACCGCCTCGGGAAACCGCGCGCCATAGTCGGGATCGCGCGGATCGGTGTCGAAGCCGAGGAAGTCCTTGCCGTTGACGATGAAATAATCGGTCAGCAGTCGCGCGGTCGTGGTGGCGCCGGTTCTCTTGTGGGGCGAACAGACGATATAGACCCTGGTCCTCTGCGCCATCGCCGGGCCGCCACGCATCTACTTCTTGTGCGCAGCCCCCGCAATGAGTTCGAGCAGGCCGATGCGCTCGAATTCCTCGGCGATCTTGCCCTGCCAGGTGCGGACGTAGCCGCGCAGCACGAAGGAATGGCCGGCCGGCCGGCCATCCTCGGTCTTGTCCGCGACGAAGGTCGAGAACGGCGTGCCGGCGATCTCGACCTGCTCGTAGGCCATCTCGCTCAGCTTGGGAATGGTCACGTCGCCGGCGCTGCGCGTCTGGGAAAAATAATGTCGATAGGTCTCGGGATCCCATTCGAAGAAGGTCGAATCGTTGACGTGGTTCTTGATGAGAAAATAGTCGGCGTTGGCGACGAACGGCGCGGTCTCCGCGATTTCATCGAGCGAGGAGATCGAGGGCCCGAGAACGTGGAACAGAATGAAGGTGAACTGCCCGTCGCGCACCGCATCGAAGAAGCCCACGTCGCGCAGCGCCCGCAGCGTGCGCGCCAGAGCGCCGGCGCGGGTGTCGATGATCGAGACCTTCACCTGCGTGGTGTTCAGCGTATCGATGATCTTCATCTGGTCGGACGTCGAATCGATGTCGACGATTTCGGTCATGTCGCCGTGAAACCGCTTCAGCGTGCCGCGCGGGCTCTCCGTGTCGAAGGCGCGCGTCAGGATGTTCTTTCCCGTCAGATAGTCCGCGAGGGCGCGCGCGACGGTCGTCTTGCCGACGCCGCCCTTGTCGGCGCCGACCAGAATCACTGCAGGCTTCATGGCTCTCTGTGCTCCCGCACGAATTTCGGCGATCGGTTGCTTGGCGGCCGACGACTGCGCCGCGGACTTGGCTTCGAAGGGACGAGTGGCCATCAGATGTTCCTAATCAACAGAAACCACACAACCAGGGTCGGTCGGCGCGCAATGCGGCGGAAATGTCGGCGCCGAGCCGCCGCCGATCGCGAATCGACTGAATTCCCAGACCACTTCGGCTGATATTGGCATGAGTTTCGGCTTTTGGCCACCGTCGCGCCGGCCAGCGAGCTCCGGGGTCATCGCACGATCGTGAGGCGGCGCGCCGCGCGGGTCAGGCCGGTATAGAGCCACCGGTTGCGGTGTTCGCCGAAGGCGCTGCTCTCGTCGAACAGGATGACGTCGTCCCATTGCGACCCCTGCGCCTTGTGGACGGTCAGCGCGTAGCCGAAATCGAATTCGTCGGATTCGCGCCGCTGCGGATAGGCGAGGTCCTGCTCCCCGCCTTCGAAGAACTGCCTCAGCACGGCGACCTTGACGCGCGATCGGCCGGCCCCGTCCTCGGGGGTCAGCGTCATGCGGACGAAATCCTTGCGCATCCCCTGCACGGAATCGACGCGCCAGAGGCCGCCGTTGATCAATCCCTTGGCCCGGTCGTTGCGCAGGCAGACGAGCCGATCGCCCGCCAGGGGAAGCGTCTCCTTCATGCCGAGGAGATCGCGGATGCGCCGGTTGTAGAGTCGGCGCGTCCTGTTCAGGCCGACCAGCACCTGATCGGCCCCCAGCACCTGGTCCGGTCCGATCTGGTCGCGGCGGATGACCTGCGATTCGCCGTAGCGCCCATAGGCCAGCCGGGCGCCGGCGCGCACCGCCGCGGACAGGCGGATGATCGGATCGTCCTTCGCCTGCCGGTGAATTTCGGTCAGCATGATGTCGGGTTCGACCTCGGTGAAGAACCCGCCGCCCTTGACCGGAGGCAGTTGGGCGGGGTCGCCGAGAACCAGGATCGGCTTGTCGAAGGAAAGCAGGTCGCGGCCGAGTTCCGCATCGACCATCGAGCATTCGTCGATCACGATCAGCCCGGCGCGGGAGGCCGGCCCGTCTCGGTTCAGCGTGAACCTGGGCGCGCCGTCGTCCGCCTCGGTGGCGCGATAGATCAGCGCGTGAATGGTGGTCGCGCCGGCGCAGCCCTTGGCGCGCATCACGAGCGCCGCCTTTCCGGTGAAGGCGGCGAAGGCCGCCTCCCCCTGGGCGCCCTCGGCGACGTGGCGGGCCAGCGTCGTCTTGCCGACGCCGGCGAAGCCGAACAGCCGGAACACCTGCGGTTCGCCGGCGCGCAGCCAGCGGCCGACCCGGTCGAGCGCCGATTGCTGCTGGCTCGACCATTCCATGGATTCGCGCCCTCCGTCCGGTCCACCGGGCGCGACGCGCCGAACCGATGGCGGCGGCGAGGCGGAACCGTCCCGGCAGCGATTGGTTTATGGGCTTCGAACGGATTAGCAAGCCTCGCGCCTCGGCGCCCGCCCGCCCGGTCGCCGGGCTTGAACCTTCCCGCGGCATGACCATATTGTGAGCATCGGAGGCGCTCGGTCGGGCGCCGGGTTGCTTGAGCGGGCGGACGAGGCGCTTCCTGGGCGGAGGCTTCGGCCGTGAAGCGCCGAAAGGGCTTCGATCATGGCGCGCGTGGCTGCATTGAGTTCTCCGTTCCTGCTCGGGTTCGACGAGATCGAGCGGGCGCTCGACAAGGTGTCGAAGACGGCGTCCGACGGCTATCCTCCCTATAATATCGAGAGAATCGCCCGTTCGGAGACCGCGCCGGAATCGCTTCGAATAACCCTCGCGGTGGCGGGTTTCAGCCGGGACCAGATCGAGGTCACCCAGGAGGAGAATCAGCTCCTCATCAGGGGTCGCCAGCAGGAGGACAAGACGCGCTGTTTCGTGCATCGCGGCATCGCCGCGCGGCAATTCCAGCGCAGTTTCCTGCTCGCCGACGGGATGGAAGTGCTCGGCGCGGAACTTGCGAACGGACTTCTCTCGATCGATCTGGCGCGGCCCGAGCCGGACCGGGTCGTCAGAAGAATTAACATATTGGCGCGAGACTGATTGTTCGCGCCGGTGGGCGGGTCCAGGTGGACCGCCCTTCAAGGAGTGAGAGACATGAACAGCCCGACCAACGATCGACCCGCCCTGACGCTCCAGGAATTCGCACATCTGGGCGGCGGCGCCTTGGCTTATGTCAAGACGATCCGGTCCGAGGACGCCCAGCGCCTGTTTCCCCAGGCGCCCGCGATTCGTCCGGGGCTGGAACTCTACGCGCTTCTCGGCGCCGACGGCACGCCGATCATGCTGACCGATTCGCGCGACGCGGCGATCGCCAACGCCTGGGAAAACCAGCTCCAGACCGTCAGCCTGCACTGATAGGACTACGACGCCGGACCGCCGCATTCCGCACCGCTGGGGCCCGCGCGCGGTCGGCGAAATCCATGGATTCGGGACGGCGGGCGGCCGCGCGGTCTTGCCCGAAGCGGACAATTCCCCGATAGACGGGCGCCGCCGGCCCGACTCGTCGCGCGGCCGGGCCGCCTTCTCCCCGTCGCTGCGAGATGGAGACGTCGGATTGCCCCATGCGCGCCTATCTCGATCTCCTGGATGAAGCGCTCCACGCCGGCGTCGTCAAGGGCGATCGAACGGGCACCGGCGTGCGGTCGCTGTTCGGGCGGCAGTTGCGCTTCGACCTCGACCAAGGCTTCCCGCTCGTCACGACCAAGCGCCTGCATCTGAAATCCATCGTCCACGAACTCGTCTGGTTCCTGAGCGGCGACACCAATGTCGGCTACCTCCACGCGAACGGCGTTCGCATCTGGGACGAATGGGCCGACGCGAACGGCGATCTCGGCCCGGTCTACGGCCGGCAATGGCGCGCCTGGCGCGGCGCCGACGGCCGCATCCACGACCAGATCGCCCGGCTGCTCGCCGAAATCGCCCGCAATCCCGATTCGCGCCGGCTCGTCGTGTCCGCCTGGAACGTCGGCGAGCTCGACGCGATGAAGCTGGCGCCGTGCCATTGCCTGTTTCAGTTCTATGTCGCCGAAGGGCGGCTGTCGTGCCAGCTCTACCAGCGCTCGGCCGATCTGTTTCTCGGCGTGCCGTTCAACATCGCCAGCTATGCGCTGCTGACCCATCTGATCGCGCAGGCGAGCGGCCTGCGCGTCGGCGAATTCGTGCATACGTTCGGCGACGCGCATCTCTATCTCAATCACGTCGACCAGGCGCGCGAGCAACTCGCGCGAACGCCGCGCGCGCTGCCGCGGCTCCAGCTCAGGCCGGCGGCGTCGCTGTTCGACGTGACCTATGACGACGTCGCCTTCGTGGGCTACGATCCCTGGCCGGCGATCAAGGCGCCGGTGGCGGTGTGAACGGGCCGTGGATCGCCCTGGTCGCCGCGGTGGCGCGCAATGGCGTGATCGGGGCCGACGACAAGTTGATCTGGAAGCTTTCCACCGACATGAAGCGGTTCCGCGCGCTGACCTGGGGCAAGCCCCTGGTCATGGGCCGCAAGACCTACCAATCGATCGGCCGGCCGCTGCCGGGCCGCGAGACCGTGGTCGTCACGCGCGATTCCGGCTTCGCCGGGCCGGGAGCGCATGTCGCCGGCGACGTCGACGCGGCCCTTTCGCGCGCCGCGGAGATCGCCCGCGCGATGGGGGCCGACGAAATCATCGTGGCCGGCGGCGGCGAGATTTACGCCCAGACCATCGATCGCGCCGACCGGCTGTTCATCACCGAAGTGGACCTCGCCCCGGCGGGCGACGCCGTCTTTCCCGCCATCGATCCGGCCCGCTGGCGCGAGGTCGCGCGTGAGCGCGGCGCGCGGACCGACCGGGACGAGGCCGAGTTCGCCTTCGTCGACTATGTCCGCCGCGATCGCTGAAGCCGGCGCCGCGCCCCGTCACGTCGTCTCGACGAACGTCAGCCCCGCACAAAGCGCGCCGGCATGGCGCAGCGCGGCGCCGGTCGCCGCGATCATCTGCGGCAGGACCAGCCATTCGAGCGTCCAGGCCGCGCCCGAACGCTCGTTCTCGTGGACCAGCGCCTGGTGCTGCGCGCCGAGCAGGGCGGCGTTGAAGCGCGCCAGCGCGACCAGGACTTCGGCGCGCACCGGATTGGACTTGTGCGGCATGGCGGAGGAGCCGCCGCCCTCGGCGAGGCGGACCTCGCCCACCTCGTTCTGCGCCATCAGCGCGACATCCGCGCCGATCTTGCCGAGCGCGCCGGCGACCAGCGAGGTCCAGGACGCGAGCTCGGCGAGCCCGTCGCGTTCGACCTGCCAGCACGGGCCCGCGCCGAGCCCCAGGAGCCGCGCGAGTTCGGCGACGATCGCCGCGCCCTTGCCGTCGAGTCCGCCGCGTACGCCGACCGCGCCGCCGAACTGGACCACGAGCAGGCGCGGGCGCAGCTCGCCGAGCCGCGCGACATGGCGCTCCAGCGGCTCGCGCCAGCCGCGCAGCTTGTCGGCGGCGCGGATCGGCAGGGCGCGCTGCATGCGGGTGCGCCCCATCAGCGCAATCGCGCCCTGGCTCGCCTCCAGCGCGCGCAGCGATTCGACGAGCGCGCGCAGCCGGCCGTCCAGCAAGGCGAGGATCGGCCGCAGCCGGAGCACGAGGCTGGTGTCGATGACGTCCTGGCTGGTCGCGCCGCGATGGACATGGGCGTCGTGCGGCGCGCCGACCTGCGCGCGCAGCTGCCTGACCAGCGCGGGCGCGACGACCCCGTCGCGCGCGGCGCCCGCGGCGAGCGCCGCGGCGTCGGGGATGAAGGCCTCGCAGACGGCGGCGATCCGCGCGGCGGCTTCGGCGGGCACGAGACCCGCGGAGGCCTGCGCGCGCGCGAGCGCGCTCTCGAAGGCGAGCATGGCGCCGATGTCGGCGGCCTCGGAGAAATGCGCCGCCACTTCCGCGTCGCTCACGAGGGCCGACAGGATCGGGCTGTCGAACGCGGAAACGGTCATGGGCCCGCCGTCAGACGTCGAAGAAAACCGTTTCCTGCTCGCCCTGCAGCCGGATGTCGAACGTGTAGACGGGCCGGCCCCGCTCCTCGCCGCGCGCGGCGATCAGCGTGGCGATCCGATGCCGGTGCTCGACGCGGGCGAGCGCCGGACACTCGGCGTTCGCCACCGCCTCGTCGGAGAAATACATCCGCGTGTGCAGTCCGAGATTGATGCCGCGGGCGACGATCCAGAACGTGACGTGGGGCGCCATCAGGCGGCCGTCGACGAACGGCGCGCGGCCGGGCTTGATCGTTTCGAAACGATAGAGCCCGGTGACCCCGTCGGTCGGCTGCCGACCCCAGCCGGCGAAGGCGGGATCCGCCTTGCCGCGCGTTTCCGCCGGACTGTTGTAGAGGCCGGCGGCGTCGGCCTGCCAGATCTCGACCAGCGCGTCCCTCAGCGGCGCGCCGGCGCCGTCGAACACATGGCCGATGATGACGATGCGTTCGCCTTTCGCCTCGGGAGCGATCATGGTCCGGCCGAGATCGCCGGCATTGCCGAACATTTCGATCCCGGCGTGATTGGGGGTCGCCCCGATATGGATATAGGGCCCCGCCGTCTGCGACGGCGATTCCTTGAGGCGATCGAGGCGCTGGACCATCAATTGCCCTCCATCCGGTTCTCGAACAGCGTCGAGCGGCGCCCGCGCAGCACGATATCGAACTTGTAGGCGAGCGCATCCATGTGCAGCGCGGCGGACCGGTCGAGCGCGGCGACGAGCGTCTCCACCGCGCTCCGGTCGGGAATGCCCATGACGATCGGACACTGCCAGATCATCGGATCGCCCTCGAAATACATCTGGGTGATCAGCCGCTGCGCGAAGGCGTGGCCGAACACCGAGAAGTGGATGTGGGCGGGCCGCCAGTCGTTCACGCGGTTGGGCCAGGGATAGGGGCCGGGCCTGATGGTGCGGAACTCATAGCCGCCGCGCTCGTCGGCGATCGTCCGCCCGCAACCGCCGAAATTGGGATCCAGCGCGGCGATATAGCTCTCCTTCTGGTGGCGGTAGCGCCCGCCCGCATTGGCCTGCCAGAATTCGAGCAGCGCGCCCGGCACGCCGCGGCCGTTCTCGTCGAGCACCCGGCCATGGACGAGGATGCGTGGTCCGATCGGGTCGCCGGTCCTGGCCCAGTTGCGGATGAGGTCGTTGTCGAACTGCCCGATCACGCCGTGCCCGAAGACGGGGCCGGTCGTCTCCGAAATCGTGTTCTCCAGCGAAAGCAGCGCGCGCGTCGGCGAGCGCAGCACCGAGGTCTTGTACTGGGGGGTCAGCGGGGGAGGATGCCAGCCGCGGTCGCGTTGATAGAACGAACCCTGATCGCCCATCTGCCTCGCCCCTTCGTCGCGCGCTATTTCCCGGCGGCCTCGGCCATTTCGGCGAGGGTCTTCTTGACGATCTTGAACGCCTGATTGGCCGCCGGCACGCCCGCATAGACCGCCACGTGCAACAGCGCCTCCCGGATGTCCTCCGGCGTCGCCCCGGTGTTGAGCGTGGCGCGTGTGTGCATCGCCACCTCCTCGTCATGGCCGAGCGCGGCGAGCAGCGCCAGCGTCACGATCGAGCGCTCGCGCCGGGTGAGCTGCGGGCGCGACCATACCGATCCCCAGGCGCCTTCGGTGATGAAGGTCTGGAACGGCTCGTCGAACGGCGTCGTCGCGGCGGACGCGCGATCGACATGCGCGTCGCCGAGAACCGCCCGCCGCGTCGACAAGCCGGTGAGGTACCGACTGCCCTTGTCGGCCTCGCTCATGGCGCGAACGCCTTGCGATGGGCCTCGATCAGCCCGAGCAGGGCCGCCGGCCGCTCGATGCAGGGGATGTGGCCGGCGTCGGCGACGATCTCGAATTTCGAACCCGGGACGAGCCCGGCGAGCTCGCGCACCAGTTCGACCGGGGTCGAACCGTCCTGATCGCCCACCACGCACAGCGTCGGCGCGCGGATCGCCCTCGCGTGCTGCGTCAGATCCGCGTCGCGGATCGCGCCGCAGGCGATCAGATAGCCCGCCTGCGGCGTGCGGGTCAGCATCGCGCGCCAGCCCGCCAGCGCGTCGGCGCGGGTCGCGCGATAGCCGGGGGTGAACCACCGCTGCATGATCCCGTCGGCGATCGATTCGAGGCCGCCGGCCTCGATCGCGCCGATCCGCGCCGCCCAGAAGTCCGGCGTGCCGATGCGATGGGCGGTGTCGCACAGGACGAGCGCGGCGACCAGATCGGGACGCAGCCGGTAGAGCTCCTGGGCGATCATGCCGCCGATCGACAGGCCGACCACCAGCGCCGCGCGCGCCTGGAGCCCGTCGAGCAGAGCGGCGAGGTCGAGCGCGAAATCGGCGATGGCGGCGGGGCCCGGCCTCAGCTCGGAAAGCCCGTGCCCGCGCTTGTCGTAGCGGATGACGCGCGCGCTCTGCGCCAGCGGCTGGGCGACCTCGTCCCAGATGCGGAAATCAGTGCCCAGAGAATTGGCGAACACGATCGGGCGGGCGGCGCGCGGACCTTCGTCGGCGAAGTGGACGACCCCGCCATTCGCGCGCGCAAACGCCATCTCGGCTCCTCCCGCTTCGCTGCGATTCATAGCAGAGCGGCGCGATCCCTGACAATCGAATGTCCCGGCGCATGCGTCGCAAGGCGGCGACGCTGCAAAAGCAGCGCCCGAGCGCTCGGGCGAGCGGGAGCCGCCCAGGCTTCGACCCGCGCCGCGCGTCTCGCCCGCGGGCGCCCGGTCCGATCCACGGCCGCGCGGTTCAGATTTTGGCGGGGTCGAACGGGCCGTTGGGGGCGGCTTTCGGGGCGGCCTTGCGGTCGAGATTGTCGAGCGTCACCGCGAAATCGGCGGGATCGGCGGCCGCGGCGCCGGCCGTGACGGTCCGCGCGCCGACCGTGCGCGCCTCCGCGACGCCGGCGCTCGCCTCGGAGGCCGCGAAGCCGGCAAGGGCCTTGCCGACGATGGGAAGGGCAAAGAGCATCCGACGGTCCTCGGTTGGCGGCAGCGGGCCGTTGAAGCCGCTGCGGGCGGCGCGCGAGGCCCGGCGCGCGACGCGGCGACCATCCGCGCGCTGGCTTGCGCGAGCCTTTCGCCCCGCGGTCCGCCCGGTTCAGGCCGCCAGCGCGGCCGCGGCGTCGGCGCGGATGCGCTCGATCATCGCGCGCACGCCGTTGGAGCGCTGCGGCGTCAGATGCTGCTCCAGGCCGAGTTCGCGGAAGAACGCCGCAGCGTCGGACGACAGGATCTCGCGCGCGGTGCGATCCGAATAGAGCGCCAGCGCGATCGCGATCAGCCCGCGCACCAGATGCGAATCGCTGTCGCCGCGATAGCGCAGGACCGGCTCGTCGGCCGAATTCCGGGCGCGGCCGAGCTCGAGCCAGACCTGACTGACGCAGCCGCGCACCTTGTTGGCGTCGTTGTGCGCGGCCTCGCTCAAAGGTTCGAGCGTGCGGCCGAGGTCGAGGATGTAGCGATAGCGGTCCTCCCATTCCTCGAGGAAGGCGAAGTCGCCGCGGATGTCGTCGAGGCTGGGCAGAGCGGTCTCTCTCGTCGAAGTCGCGCTCTCTATATCGGGTCGCGCCGGCGCCGCGCCAGTGCGCGGGGCGAGAATCAGGCGCCCGACCTGGCCGCGGGGCCGCGCCAGGGCGTCGCCAGATCGGTCGCGCTCAGCGAATTGACCGACGACCGCCCGCCCTTCGCGTCACGACCGGCGTGGGGCTCCGGCCCCGCGGGCCGCGGAGCCCCCGGCGCGGCCGCGACGCCGACCGCCGCGCCCAGGACGGCCCGGCAGGCCGCATGATCCGCCATGCAGCCCGCGGCGACCGCGTTCGCCGCGCCCGTCAGCGCGACGCCGCGCGTCTCGTCGAGGGCGCGCAGCGCCTCGCCCTGGTCGAGCGGCATGTGCGCGTAGACGAGGCTGAGCCAGAACGCCGATCGGAGCAGAAACATCATGAGAGTGCCTCGAGTCGCCCGGGCGCCTCGCTGCGGCGCCACCAACACAGGGATCGTAGGCATGGCGCCGCCAACGTCGCGTCGACATTTTGAGTCGAATTTACCGCTTCGGGTTAATCCTTGATAAAGGTTTCGGGCCTGCGCCCTCGGTCATGGCCGCGCAACGCTTTGTCAACCATGTCGGAAGGCAGGAGCCCGGATCGTCGCCGCCCTCGCTCGAGGCGCGCTTCCGTTCGAAGATTCTTAGCGTTGATTTAATGCTGGACTGGAATTCTGCGGTCTCCATCGCACTATCGACAGGCGATCCTGGAGCGCGTTCGTGTCATTTCTCAACGTCATCCGGCGGCGGGTCGGGGGTCGGATCCAGTCCGGCCCGCCCCCCGCGGCGGCCGAGTTCGCGCGGCGTCGACCGTTGCTCGCGCTCTCCCTTCTGTTCAGGTTCGGCGCGGCTTTTGCGGTATCGGCGCTCTTTGGGCTTGCCGGCATGGCGCGCGCCGGCCTGATCCATATTGGCGGCGGCCTGTCCGGCGCGCTGGCGGCCGGGCTCGCCGCCGCAGCTCCCTACGGCGTGGCGCTCGCGGTCGGCGGCTGGAAGCTGGGCGCGGCGGACCGGCGCGGCCGCGCCGCGCCGAACACGAATCGCGCGGTCGCGTGCGATCACGACGATCTCGTTCTGCGCGTCGATCACGCGGGGGCGGTGCTGTCGGTCAGCGGCGACGCGCGGGGACTGTTCGCGCTCGACGCCGAGGATCTGTTCGGACGCGGCTTTCTCGATCGCGTCCATGTCGGCGATCGCCCCTCGTTCCTGCGCGCCGTCGACTCCGCCCTGCGGCGGGATGGCGCGATCGCGATCAATCTGAAACTGCGCAGCGGGCTGCGCTTCCAGGGCGGCCACGATTTCGACGAGCCGGTGTTCGCCGCGGCGGCGCTGCGCATCCGCCGCTGCCTGGCTCCCGCGGGCGGCGCCGGCGAGCCGGCTGGAACCGCCGTCGTCTGCCTCGTCGATAATGTCGGGGGAGAGGTCGACGCCTTCAGACGCGCCGATGGCGCCGATGGCGACGGCGAACGGTCGTGGACCGACCGCCTGCTCGCCAACGTGAGCCATGAGTTGCGCACGCCGCTGAACGCGATCATCGGCTTTTCGGAAATACTCGGCAGCACCGAGCTCGCGCCGCGCGACGCCGAGAAGCAGCGCGAATACGCCGGCATCATCCACGATTCGGCCGAGCATCTGCTGTCCGTCGTCAACATGATCCTCGACATGTCGAAGATCGAGGCGGGACGATTTGCGATCACGCCGGAGCCGTTCGAAGTCGGACCCCTGATCGCGTCATGTTGCGATATGCTGCGGCTCAAGGCGGACGAGGGCGGCGTGACGCTGATCCAGGCGCCCCTCGAGACGCCGGGGCAGATCGTCGCGGACAAGCGTTCCCTTCGGCAGATCGTGATCAATCTCCTGTCCAATGCGGTCAAGTTCACCAAACCCGGCGGGCGCGTCACCATCGGCGCCTGGATCGAGGCCGATTGCCTCGTCGTCTGCGTCGACGACACCGGCATCGGCATTGCGCCCGGCCATTTCGCCAAGCTCGGCAAGCCGTTCTTCCAGGCGCGGTCGTCCTACGACCGGATGTTCGAGGGCACCGGGCTCGGCCTTTCCCTGGTGCGCGGGCTGGTCGGGCTGCACGGGGGATCCGTCCTGCTCGAGAGCGTCGTCGCCCAGGGCACGCGGATCGCGGTTCGATTGCCGCTGGATTGTCGCGACAAGGCGCCGAGCGATCCGAAGCCCGCTCCGATCGAGGCGCTGTCGAGCCTCAGTCGCCCCGTGCCGGTGTCCCTCACCGCCGCCGCTTCGCTCCCGGCACAGCGCCGCGCCAACAAAGAGAAGCGAATTGCCTGAAGCGCTCGCCCGTTCGCGGAACGATTCCCTTCTGTCGCGCCCGGCGCGGCGCGCCGTTCGCAAGGGCGCGGACGGCGCCGTCGCGTCGCTCCTGCGCCCGCTGCTGTCGCGGCCTGCGCGCACCATCGCCGGCGCGGCGCTGGCGGCGATCCTCGCCGGCATCGTGGTCAATGCGCTCGTCATGCAGAACGAAAAACGTGTCGCCCCCTCCTACGCCGCGCCGTCGCCCGCCGCGACCGAGGTCGAGCGCCCGCCGCCGGCGCCCGCCGCCGGCGTCGACGCCGCTCCGGCCGTCGTCCAGCCGCCGATCCGCCCGGCCGGGCTCGGCGGCGCGACGCCGCTCTCGCCCGCGCGCGGCGGCGATCCGATCCGCGATCTCCTGCGCGGCGACGACCCGATCCGCGATCTGCTGCGCGGCGACGCCGCCCGGGACGGCGCGCATCTGACCCTCGCGGCGCAGAACGCCCTGGTCAAGCTCGGCTTTCCGATCAAGCCCGACGGCGTGGCGGGCGCTTCGACGCTCCAGGCGATCGCGCAGTTCGAGCGCGCGCACGGCATGACCGCGTCGGGCGCGATCACGCTGAGGCTCGTTCAGCGGCTGAACGCGGCGGCGAACGCCGCCGCGCGCTGATTCCGATGCGCCTGCGCGCCGACATCTGGGTCGCCGCCTATATCAGGCGATGCGCGGTCGAGGGTGCGGCCGCAGTTCTGCGGCGGCGTGGCGCGGCCGAAGCCGGCGCCATATTCGTGAAGATCGACCGGCTCGACGGACGCGCCGCGCTGTTCGCGCCGGCGCCGCAATCGGCGCTGGCCGAACGCGGCGCCGAGCGGCTGTGGTCGCGCGCCCACAAGGACGAATGGATCGCGCCGTCCGAGGTCGAGGCGCGGCTGACGCGCGAGATCGCCTTCGATCCCGATCTCTGGATCGTCGAGGTCGAGGATCGCGAAGGGCGGTTCTGGCTCGATCTCGCGCCCGCATAGCCGGGGCTGCGGCATTTCGCCCGGGCGGGCGGTTCCTTGCGGACGCTGTGGCGCCTTATCCGGTCGAACGCGTTCGGGTATGAGAAATCCCGAACTGGCGGGCGATGGGAAATGAGCGCGATGTCAACGAATTTGAGCGCCCATCTGCTCGGCTATGCCGCCGCTGCGCTCGTCATGCTCGGCCTCGACGCGATCTGGCTGACGCTGACCGCCAACGCCCTCTATCGTCCCCTGATCGGGGACCTCATGCACGATGGATTCAGGCTGGCCCCCGCCGCCGCATTCTACGTTCTCTACATGTTCGGCATCCTGATCTTCGCGATCCACCCGGCGCTGGGAACCGGACGCTGGACCACCGCCCTGGTCTCGGGCGCGGCTCTGGGGCTGATCGCCTTCGGGACCTACGACCTCACCAATCAGGCGACCCTGAAGACCTGGCCGGTCGTCCTCACCCTGGCCGACATGGCCTGGGGCTGCTTCATCACCGCCACTTCCGCGACCGCCGGCTATCTCGCCGCCGCCACGCTCGCCAAATAGGATTTCGCTTCGCCCACCGCTAGCGTTCCCGGCGCCGGGCGGACTCGGCAAGCGCGCCGGAAAATTGCAGCGCCGTGAACGCGGTCAGGCCGGCCACGCTCCAGGCGTTGAGCGAGACGAAGCGCCGATAGGCCTCGGCGGAGAACAGGTGGACCGGCGCGCCGAGCCAATCGTGCAGCGCCAAGGCGGCGAACGCCAGCCCGAGCGTGGCGAGCAACGCCGACCGCTCCGAGGCGCGCAGCGCCATGCCGGCGATCATCGCGCACGGCCCGAGGAACAGCGCGACCCCCGAATCGTAGCCGAACGCCTTGATGCTGAGGACCGTGTTGGCGACGCCGACGATCGGCAGCATCGCGCGTCCGGCGAGCGAGGACCGGCGCGCCACCGCCGGGATCGCGAGGAAGAACGGCGTCGAAAGGAATGTCAGGAACGACGCGTGGCCGTCGTCGCCGACGACCCACCAGACATACAGGGGATAGAACGGCTGGTTGCCGACCACGCACAGCGCGATCAGGTTGGTCGCCGACGCCAGCGGGTCGTCCGACCGGGAATAGGCGGCGATGGCGCCGATCAGCCGCTTGATTTCATCCATCGGGCGACGGCCGCAGCCGGTAGTGACTGACGCCCCATTCGGCGCCCGCCTGGTCGCCGAACAGTCCCGCGGTGGCGAGAAAGAACAGCCGCCAGCGGCGGCGCCAGAGCCCGGCGCGCGCGCCGTAGACGTCGCGCAGGATCGCGTCGATCGCATCGCGGCGGGCGTCGAAATTGGCGAGCCAGTCGAGCGCCGTCCGCTGATAGTTCACCCCGCTCCACCGCCACTCCTGCTCCACCGCCAACAGATCGGGGAATTGCCGGATGAGGCCATGGCTCGGCATCAAGCCGCCGGTGAAGAAATGCCGGCCGATCCAGTCGCTGGGATCAGTATGATCGAACCGGTACGACCCCGTGCGATGAGTGAAGACATGGAGGAACAGCGCGCCGTTCGGCGCCAGCCAGGAGCGGACCCGCGTCAGCAGCGCGCGCCAATTGGCCATATGCTCGAACATTTCCACCGAAATCACGCGGTCGAACTGCTCCGAGGTGGAAAAATCGTTCATGTCGGCGGTGACCGCCTGCAGGTTGGCCAGGTTGCGCCGGGCCGCCTCGTCCTCGATGAAGGCGCGCTGGCTCGCCGAGTTGGACACGGCGAGTATGCGCGCGCGCGGATAGCGCTCGGCCATGAACAGCGAGAGCGAGCCCCAGCCGCAGCCGAGCTCGAGAATCCTCTGCCCGTCGCGCAGATCGGCGCGCCGGACCGTCGTCTCCAGCGCGGCGAGTTCGGCTTCGGCGAGATCGCGCGCCCCGTCGTCGTATAGGCAGCAGGAATATTTCCTGCGCGGCCCGAGGGTGAGGGCAAAAAATGTCGCGGGAAGCTCGTAGTGCTGGGCGTTCGCCTCCCGCGCGTATTCGGCGATGTCGCGCGCGGCCATCTGGCCGGCGAACCGTCCGTCGCCCGGCGACGACGCGGCGAGCCGCCGTCGCGATCGCGCGACGAGCCAGCCGATCCCGGCGCGCGTCAGGCCGTCGGGCAGCGGCGCCCGCTCGGCCGCGCTGATCGCGCCGGCGATGAAATTCATGGCCGCTGGCCGCGCTCGACCGGCGCCGCGTCACGCGGCGGCCCGGGGAAGAAGACGTTGACGCGCCGCTGATAGGCGCGGAACGCGGCGCCGCGCGAGCGCTCCATATGCGCCTCGAGCGGCGGGACGCCGGACACGTGGACGAGCAGCCAATACATCAAGATCGGGCCGACCACGGCCGCCAGGCCGATCGCATTGGCCGCGGGAAGCCCGACCGCGATCACCGGATAGGCGATCCAGCCCAGCCATTCGAAGAAATAATTCGGGTGTCGCGACACGCTCCACAGGCCGACGTCGCAGACGCGGCCCCGGGCGCCGGGCCCCGCGGCGAATCGCCGCAATTGGCGATCGGCGATCGCCTCGCCGACGATAGCCACGACGAGCGTCGCCGCGCCCAGGAAATCGCCTGAATTGGGGAAGGCGGCCGGGTTGCGCGCGGCGACGAAAATCGACGCGACCAGGAGCAACGCGCAGATCGCCTGAACCTGCAGAAACCAGAACATGCGGCGCGGGGCGTCCGAGCCCCATTGGTCGGCGAGGGCCCGGTAGCGCGGGTCGTCGCCGCCCGCGCGCGTGCGGGCCAGGATGTGCAGCCCGAGGCGCACGGACCAGGCGAACGCCAGCGCGGCCACGAGCCCCTGGCGGCCCGAGAGCCCCCGGTCGATCGGCGCCAGCGCGAGCCCGGCGCCGACGAGGCCGACGGCGAAGGTCCAGATCGTGTCGACCCAGCCCGATTTGCCGGTGCGCCGCTGAACCAGCCACGCCCCGGCCATGATCAGCGCGAGAGCGAGCGCCGCTGCGACCAGCGCCAGGATGATCATGAAGCCTCCGTTCAGGGTTCAAGCCGAGCCGATAACACCGCCGCGCCGACGCCGACAATGGCCTCGATCGAATCCGCGGCCGGCCGGACCGGCCGGGATCGCGTCCCGTCCCCGATACGCGCCGGGAGCGCCCGGGATGCAGCCGCGGCCGACAATTGCTCGGCCGGGCCGGCGACGAGGCGGCGGGGCGGGGCGAATCGATTGATTCGACAGAGACAAAAAGAATTTTCAACCCAAATCCGATTCGCTACGTATAGGGTGAAGGAGCATCGTCTGCGGCCCCCGGGACGCCAGGCGGTTTGGGGGGCTGAAATGTTTTTCGACGTGACCGCTTCGCCGAGGGCGGGCGGGCGTATGCGTATCGCGGTGGTCGGGACGGGCGTTTCCGGGCTCGCGGCCGCCTGGCTGCTGAGCCGGCGGCACGAAGTGACGGCCTTCGAGGCCGAGGCGAGGCCGGGCGGCCACAGCCATACCGTCGAGACCCGCTCCGCCGCCGGGCCGACGCCGGTGGACACCGGTTTCATCGTCTACAACGAGGCGACCTACCCCAATCTCACGGCGCTGTTCGCGCATCTGGGAACGCCGACCAAGCCGTCCGAAATGAGCTTCTCGGTCTCGCTCGACGGGGGCGAACTCGAATATTCCGGCAACGACCTCGCCGGCCTGTTCGCGCAGAAACGCAACATCGTGAATCCCCGGTTCTGGTCGATGCTGCGCGACATCCTGCGCTTCTACCGCGACGCGCCGCGCGACGTCGCGCGGCTGGGCGGCGCCACGCTCGGCGATTATCTCGACGCGAAAGGATACGGCGAGGCGTTCCGGCAGGACCACCTGTTTCCGATGGCCGCGGCCGTGTGGTCGCTGCCCGCCAGGAAGGTCGCCGACTATCCGGCCGCCGCCTTCGTGGGCTTCTGCAAGAACCATGGCCTTCTCCAGATCAGGGAACGGCCGGCGTGGCGCACCGTCGAGGGCGGCGCGCGGGTCTACGTCGAGGCTCTTTGCGCGCCGTTCGCCGATCGCCTGCGGCTGGGCGATCCGGTGCGCGCGATCCGCCGCGGGGCCGACGGCGTGGTCGTGGAGACGGCGCGCGGCGGCGCGGAACCCTTCGACCAGGTCGTCATCGCCGCCCATGCGGACCAGGCGCTCGCCATGCTCGACCAACCCACGGCGGCCGAACAGCGGCTGCTCGGCGCATTCGGCTACAGCCGCAACGAGTCGGTCCTCCACGAGGACGAGGCGCTGATGCCGCGCCGCCGCAAGATCTGGTCGAGCTGGAACTATTCGGCCGACCGCGCCGATCCGTCCGCGCCGGTTTGCGTCACCTATTGGATGAACCGGCTGCAGTCCATTCCCGAGGCGACGCCGCGGTTCGTCTCGCTCAATCCGATCGTCCAACCGCGCGCCGACCTCGTCATCCGGCGCCAAATCGTCGAACACCCGATCTTCGACGCCGGCGCCATCGCCGCCCAGGAGCAACTCTGGTCGCTGCAGGGTCGCGGCGGAGTGTGGTTCTGCGGCGCCTATTTCGGCTCGGGGTTTCATGAGGACGGGCTGCAGGCCGGGCTGGCGGTCGCCGAGGCGCTGGGAGGCGTTCGCCGGCCCTGGCGCGTCGCGGCCGAATCGGGCCGGATCAGGATCGCGGCCCCGGCGCGCGCCGCGAGCGTCCCGGCGTCATGAGCGCAACGCGGTCGGGTCTCTATGTCGGTCGGGTCGCGCATCGTCGCCTGCGCCCGCGGCGGCATGCGCTGCGCTACCGGACCTTCGCCCTGCTGATCGATCTCGACGAACTGCCGGCGCTGGACCGCCGGCTGCGCCTGTTCTCGCACAACAGGGTCAATCTGTTCAGCTTCTACGATCGGGACCACGGCTCCGGCTCGACGCCCCTGCGCGACTGGGTCGAGGCCTGCGCGCGCGAGGCCGGATTGGGTCTCGACGGCGGACCGATCCGCCTGCTGACCATGCCGCGCATTCTCGGCTACGTCTTCAATCCGATCAGCGTCTATTTCTGCCATGACCGCGCGGGCGGGCTCCGCGCGATCCTCTATGAGGTCAACAACACCTTCGGACAGCGGCACAGCTATTTCATCCCCGTCGAGCCCGATGGGCAGACCCCAGTGCGTCAGTCCTGCGCCAAGGAATTCTTCGTCTCGCCGTTCATGGCGATGGACATGACCTACGACTTCGCGGTGCATCCGCCGGGCGAGACCGTGTCGATCGCCGTCGTCGAGCGCGACCGCGACGGCGTCATGCTGACCGCGACCCAGACCCAGGCGCGCGTCGAATTGACCGACGCCGCGCTCGCCAGGGTCTTCTTCAGCCATCCCCTGCTGACGCTGAAGGTCGTCCTTGGGATTCATCTCGAGGCGCTGGCCCTCTGGTTGAAGGGCATGCGCCTGCAGGTCCGGCCGCCGCCGCCGGAGCGGTCCGTGACGCTGGCGCCGCGGCGGAATCACCAGTGAGGAGTGAGCAAATGGCGTTGCCGCCAGCATCCGTCGATGCCGCTGCGGGGGTAAGGTCTCGGGTCGGCGATCGATGGCCGGGATTTGTATCTTTTGCGTTGGGAAAGGCGCTGTCGCTGATCGAATCGGGCGGCCTCGTCATCGAGCTGCCCTCGGGCGCCCGGATCGAGCGATTCGGCGCCGGCCCAGGCCCGCGCGCAGAGGTGAGGCTCAACAATTGGCGGGCGCTCCGCCGTTTCGTTCTCGGGGGCGACGTCGGTCTTGCGACTTCCTATCTCGACGGCGACTGGTCGAGCCCCGACCTGACCGCGGTGTTCGAACTGGCCGCGCTCAACGGCGTGCGCTTCATGGACGCCATCGAAGGGTCGATCCCGTTCCGGGCGTTCAACTGGCTCGCCCATCGCTCGCGGGCCAATACCCGCCGCGGCAGCCGGCGCAACATCGAGGCCCATTACGATCTCGGCAACGATTTCTACCGGCTGTGGCTCGACTCGAACATGATCTATTCCTCCGCCCTGTTCGGGCCGTCGATCGCGACGCTCGAGCAGGCCCAGGAGGCCAAGCTCCAGCGGATCGTGGAGCGGCTGCAGATTCGCGGCGACGACAGCGTGCTGGAGATCGGCTGCGGCTGGGGTGGGCTGGCGACCAGGATCGCGCAGAGCGGAGCGGCGCGCGTCACCGGCGTGACGATCTCGCCGTCCCAGCTCGACAGCGCGCGCAAGCTCGTCCGGGAAAAGGGGCTGGCCGACCGGGTCGAACTGCGTCTGGAGGACTATCGCGACATCCGGGGGCGGTTCGACCGGATCGTTTCGGTCGAAATGGTCGAGGCGGTCGGGCGGGAATACATGCCGCGTTATTTCGAAACGATCCGGAACCGGCTGAAACCGGGCGGCCGGTGCGTCCTGCAGGCGATCACGATCGCGGAGGATCGCTTCGCCGACTATTGCCGCCGGCCCGACTTCATTCAGCGCTACATATTCCCTGGCGGCTTTCTGCCCTCGAAAACACTGCTCGTCGAGACGATCGAACGGGCGGGACTGACGCTCACCGGCGCCGAGCATTTCGGCGAGAGCTACGCGCTGACGCTGCGCGAATGGCGCCGCCGCTTCCTCGGCGCCTGGCCCGACATCGAGAAGCTCGGCTTCGGGCCGTCGTTCAAGCGGTTGTGGGAATACTACCTGTGCTACTGCGAGGCGGGTTTTCGCGCCGGCGCGATCGACGTCGGAATCTATTCGCTCGCCCACGCCGGAGAGGCGGAGGCCGCCGCGCGGTGAGGCCGGCCGGAAATCGGACCGTCGCCGCCGGCCTGGCTCTGGCGCTCGGCGGCGCCCGCGCCGCCGGCGCCGGGGAGGGCGCCAACGGCGCCTTTGCGGAATGGGCGCGCGACGACGGCCTCGTGCGGGCGCGGATCGCCTATTGCGGCGACGCCGTCTGCGCGACCAACACCTGGGTGAAGAATCCGGACGCCGACGAGAAGGTCGGCGACAGACTGATCATGACTCTGGCGCGCGTCGACCCCACCCATTGGACCGGGACGGCGTTCGATCCCAAGCGTCGCCTCTACTTTTCCATGGAGATGAGCGTAGCGGGCGACCGGTTGACGACCCGGGGCTGCGTGTTTGCGGGGATCGTCTGCAAGGGCGTCGGCTGGTCGCGATTCACCCGCTAGGCGGAGATTCGCGGTTCAGCCAATGGGCGAGCGCGCCCGCGCGACCGAAGCCGGCTCGGCGTGCGGCGCAGCGGATCCGTTGGTCCGGGTCGACCCGGCGGGCGGGCGCATGAAGGCGGTCCGAGCCGACGGGCGGCGAGTCCGCCGGGGGAGGTGCAGACATCCGCATCGACGCCGCGATCTCGGGGCGGCGCGCCGGTCGCGGGCCGAAATCAAAACAATCCTTCCTGTAAATCAGAATTGATGCTATGGTGTCAGAATGGGCAGAGGGACTTCGACGCCGAGCCGGCGCCGCCGACGCGACGACCCGAACCGCGGCGACGGCGTCCCTCGGCGGCGGCGATGGAGCACAGAAGAACGGCGCCACCAACGAACCAGCGTCGCCAACCGCGAGACCGCCTCGGAGGGCGCTTTTCGACGTTGAAGAAAGGGGCGCCCGGGAGGCTCGAAGAGGCTTCATTTCACTCGCAACCCCTTGAAATCTCACGAAACCGCGGGAAATCGATTTCCAAAAATTTCCAAAGAGAGAATTCCGGAAGCGTTCGCCGTCCTTTGACCCGGACGACGCCAGGGGATGCCGGGCCGATGAGGTCGTTGATATCGCTCGATTCGAGGACGCAAATGACCCTTTGCAGACGCTGGAACCAAGGATTTGCAGGCGGTTTGACGGCCTCGACCCTTGCATCCACCAACCGTGAGCGCGCCTGGCGCATGCCAAGGCAGACCCGCTGGTCAACCCATCAGCGTCTGCTTGGACGGGCGGCCGCCGAGACGCGCGTCGAGCGCGGCGAGCCAGTCGCGCGCGTCGGGCGCCGGCGCTGCGAAACTGACGCGCGCGGCGCGCGCCCCCGCCGCCAGGTCGAGGCCCTCGGGATCCAGGCCGATCGCGCGCCAGCGGGGCGACCGGTCTGCGCCCCCGGCGCCCACGAGTCTGGCGAGGACGCCGGCGCCCCGGGTGTTGATCTCCTCGAGCAGTTCAGGCTCGCGCGCGAGCAGGCCGTCGGCGCCGGCGAGATCGGTCAGGATGTCGGAACGCGCGAGCGGGGCGGCGCGCCCGAAGCCGCCGTTGAAATGGATCGTCTCGATCTCCATCCGGAACAGCGAAAAGTCGCCGAACGAGGCGTAGAGCTTCGATTTCGGATTGCGCGCTATGAAGCGCGCCCGGGCGGCGGCGCCGTCACGCGTCGCGATCGGGCCGCCGACAGTCAGTCGCGGGCGGTTGAGGGGATCGCCGCGCCCCGGCGGACTGGTCAGCAGGACGGAGGCGCGGGGGTCCGCGGCGAGATTCTTGGTGTGCGCCGAAAGCGTGGACAGCAGCAGCAGCGGGGCGCCGTCGTAATCGGAGGCGACCGAAACGAGCGTCGTCAGCGGCGCGCCGGATCCGCGATCGATCGTGGCCAGCGCGGCGGTGCGGGCCGTCCGCAGCAGGCTTTTGGCGTGGCCGCGCGCGTCGAATGGCGCCTCCGGCTGGTTCATCGCGCGAGCTCGACGCATGCGGCGCGGGACGTGTGCGGCGCGAGACGCGGGTCCGTCGACGGGCGAAGTCCGGGGCGGCGAACCTCCGCACTCGAGGGCGCCGATCGTCGCGCGTCGAGGATCGGCGGCTTCGATCCGCGGCCGGCGCCGCAGCGCCGCGATCCGGGCGGGCGTCGGGCCTCGTCGCGCGTCCTTCTCAATGATTCCGCTTGTTTTTGTTGCATATAGGTCACAATTAGGCCTTTAACGGTGCCGAAGGTCCGCGCGCAACGAATTCGGCCCGGCGGGGCATTCGGGATTCGCCGCCGTCGGGCCATCGGGAAGCCCTTATCGAGTTGGAGCCTCATGCCGACGATCGCCCTGGTCGACGACGACCGCAACATCCTCACGTCCGTTTCGCTTTCGCTCGAAGCGGAAGGCTATCGCGTGCAATCCTATACCGACGGCGCGAGCGCCTTGGAAGGTCTCAAGACCAGCCCGCCGGACCTCGCGATATTCGACATCAAGATGCCGCGGATGGACGGCATGGAGCTGCTGCGCCGCCTGCGCCAGAAGTCCGATCTGCCCGTCATCTTCCTGACCTCGAAGGACGAGGAGATCGACGAATTGTTCGGCCTCAAGATGGGCGCCGACGATTTCATCCGCAAACCCTTCTCGCAGCGGCTCCTCGTCGAGCGCGTGAAGGCGATCCTGCGGCGGTCGAACCCGAAGGAAGCGGCGGCGCAGAAGGAGAGCGAAGCCAAGATTCTGGAGCGCGGCCGGCTCAAGATGGATCCCGAGCGCCACACCTGCACCTGGAACAACGAGCCGGTGACCCTGACCGTCACCGAATTCCTGATCCTGCAGGCGCTGGCGACCAGGCCCGGCGTCGTCAAGAGCCGGAACGCGCTGATGGATGCGGCCTATGACGATCAGGTCTATGTCGACGATCGCACGATCGACAGCCACATCAAACGTCTGCGCAAGAAGTTCAAGGTCGTCGAGGATGAGTTCGAGATGATCGAGACGCTGTACGGCGTGGGCTATCGTTTCCGGGAGGCATAGGCGGGACCTTTGAGCGGACGCACGCAGGCGACGCCTCGTGACGACCGGGCGCATCGTTCGGAAGCCACCGACGAGGCGCGATCCGATCCGACGCGCGCGGCGGCGTGGGGCCGGTTGCCCAGCGTGCGGTTGAAACTGCGCGCCAGGCTGCTCTGGCGCTCGATCGTGTCGCGGTTTTCGTCATCGCTGACACGCCGCATCGTCACGCTCAACGTCGGCGGCCTGCTGGCGCTGGTGGCGGGCTTCCTCTATCTCAACCAGTTTCGCGCCGACATCATCGACGCGCGCGTGCAGAGCCTGCGCACCCAAGGCGAGATCATCGCTGCTGCGATCGCCGCTTCGGCGAGCGTTGGCGGGGACCATATCCAGGTCGATCCCGAGAAGCTGCTGCCGCCGCCCCAGAACGAAATGCCGGTCCCGACTGACGGCGAGGAGGAATCGATCGAATTTTCGATCAATCCGGAACGCGTCGGCCCGGTCCTGCGCCGGCTGGTGACGCCGACGCGGACGCGGGCGCGGATCTACGACCGGGACGGCCTGCTGCTGCTCGATTCACGGGCGCTCAGCGCGCGCGGCGTAATCGTCCGGCCGGAGGCCGGCGATTCGGTCGCCGAGGACACGACGCGGTTCGAGCGTCTGTGGCTCGCCGTCAAGCGCTGGTTCGTTCCCGCCAAGAAGCTGCGGATCGACGAACCCTGGACCGGCACGAGCACATCCCATCCGGAAGTCGCCGACGCGCTGCGCGCCCAGACGAAATCCGTCGTCCGGGTCGACGCCGACGGCGAAACGATCGTTTCGGTGGCGATGCCGATCCAGCAGATGAACACCGTCCGGGGCGCGCTTCTGCTTTCGACGCGGGGCGGCGACATCGACGCCGTCCTCGCCTCGGAGCGGTGGGCGATCCTGCGCTTCTCGCTGCTGCCGGCGGCCGTGATGTTCATCCTGTCGCTGTTTCTCGCCAATACGATCGCCGAACCCGTCCGCAAGCTCGCCGACGCCGCCGAGCGCGTGCGGCGCGGCATCAAGTCGCGCCAGCAGATCCCTGATTTCACCGCGCGCTCCGACGAGATCGGCCATCTCTCGCACGCCCTGCGCGACATGACCCAGGCCCTCTACACCCGCATGGACGCGATCGAGAGCTTCGCGGCCGATGTCGCGCACGAATTGAAGAATCCGCTGACCTCGCTTCGCAGCGCCGTCGAAATCCTGCCGCGGGTCAAGACGGGGCCGTCGCGCGACCGGCTGCTCGAGGTGATCCAGCACGACGTGCGCCGTCTCGACCGGCTGATCAGCGATATTTCTGACGCTTCGCGGCTCGACGCGGAACTCGCGCGCAACGAGGCAGAGCCGGTCGATCTGGTCGCCCTGCTGCGCGCGGTCGTCGCGATGGCGCAGGATTCGCCGCGCCATCGCGGCGTCGGGGTGCGGCTGTTCGTGGACGGCGCCGACGGCGACCAGACTGCGGCGCGCTATCGCGTGCTCGGCCATGATTCCCGGCTCGCGCAGGTCATGACCAACCTGATCGACAACGCGCGCTCGTTTTCCGAACCGGGCGGCGAGGTTCGCGTCGCGCTGCGGCGGGTTGCGATCGTCCCCGATGACGAACTCGGCGAGACGGGCGAACGAATTCTCATCACGGTCGAGGACGACGGACCCGGCATCCCACCCCACGCGCTCGAGCGTATCTTCGAGCGCTTCTACACCGATCGCCCCGGCCAGGGCTTCGGCCAGAATTCCGGGCTCGGTCTGTCGATCTCCCGCCAGATCGTCGAGGCCCATCGCGGACGAATCTTTGCGCAGAACCGCCCCTATCCGACCGGTGCGCCCGTCTACGCTCCGGCCTTCGCCGAGGCTGCCGACGAGCAGCGGACTGCTGACGAAGGGGGCCCGCGGGAAAGCGAAACCGCCCGGCACGGCGCCGGCGCGCGCTTCGTGATCTCGCTGCCCGCCGCCGCGTGAGCGCGCAACGGGCCGGCGCGGCCGGCGAGGCGATCCAATCACTCGCGTGGGAACCCTTGCACGCGAGCGCGCTCGTTGTAGGCGAGGCCGGGGTGCTGGTCCGCGGACCCTCCGGTTCCGGCAAGAGCGCGCTGATCCTGGCGCTGATCGCCCTGGCGCGCGATCGCCGGCTGTTCGCCGCGCTCATCGGCGACGATCGCGTCCTCGTCGCGGCGCGGTCCGGGAGGCTCCTGGCGCGCGGCGCGCCCGAGATCCGCGGCCTGATCGAGCGGCGCGGCTTCGGCGTCGTCACGGCGGACGCAGAGCCCTGCGCCGCGCTGCGCCTCGTCGTCGATCTCCTGCCCGAACCCGAGCGGGTCGCCCGCCTGCCCGACGCGGCCGCGCTCGGCGTCTCGCTCGGCGGGATCGCCCTGCCCCGGCTGAGTTTCGACGCGCGAAGCGCCACCATCGAACGCGCGCATGCGACGCTTGGCTATGTTGACAGGACCGACGACAAGAATATGACCGGTATCGTTCATTTCGCTTGAATAATTCGCGGCAGTGCACAAAAATGCCGCTCCCTGGCCGATCGCTGTGCGGCGCCTTCCCTCGCCGGGCGTGTTGGGCGCGTAAAGCAATGGATTCTTGATGATTGGAATGGTGCTCGTGACCCACGGCCAGTTGGCGACGGGTTTCCGCGCCGCTCTCGAGCATGTCGTCGGGCCGCAGTCTCAGTTCGAGACCGTCGCGATCGGGCCGGAAGACGACATGGAGGTGCGGCGCGCCGACATACTCGGAGCGGTCTCGCGCGTCCAGGACGGCGCCGGCGTGGTCCTTCTGACCGACATGTTCGGCGGCACCCCGTCCAACCTCGCCATTTCCGTGATGGACGGCGGTCGGATCGAGGTGATCTGCGGCATCAATCTTCCCATGCTGATCAAGCTCGCCTCGCTCCGGGACAACGCCGGGCTCGATCAGGCCGTCACCGAGGCCCGCGACGCCGGGCGAAAATACATCACCGTCGCCAGCAAAGTTCTGACCGGAAAATGACCGGCGGCGATGACGACGACTGCCCGCCGGCGCCGCGATTCGCCGGGGCGCGCATGCGCGACATGCAGATCGTCAACCGCAAGGGGCTGCACGCGCGCGCCACCGCCAAATTCGTCCAGTGCGTCGACCGGTTCGACGCCGAGATCAGGGTCACCCGGTGCGGGGAGACCGTCGGCGGGGATTCGATCATGGGCATATTGACCCTGGGCGCCGGAATGGGCGCGACGATCACTGTGTCCGCGATGGGCGAAGAGGCCGAGGCGGCGCTCGAGGCAATCGCCGAACTCGTCGCCAGCCGGTTCGGCGAGGAGGAATGATCGCCGACGCGAAGGTTGCGCCTGTATCGCGCCCGCGGCGGACAGATGTCGCAGTCGCGCGCGGCGGCGGCAGACGCCCTCGTCGCGGGATGGAGCCGGACGTCGCGATCGCAGCAGCGCGACGGTCGCCGACCCGCGCTACATCCTGAAATCTTCGCCGAGATAGAATCGCCGCACGTCGGGATGTGCGACGATCTCGTCCGGCGAACCCTCCGTCAATACGTGGCCGCTGTGGATGATGTAGGCGCGGTCGATGAGGCCGAGCGTCTCGCGCACGTTGTGGTCCGTGATGAGGACGCCGATGCCGCGCCCCTTCAGATGACGCACGAGATCCTGGATGTCGCCGACCGCGATCGGATCGATGCCGGCGAAGGGTTCGTCGAGCAGCATGAACGAAGGCTTGCCGGCGAGCGCGCGCGCGATCTCGCAGCGTCGGCGCTCGCCGCCCGAAAGCGCGATCGAGGGCGCCTTTCGCAGCCGCGCGATGTCGAATTCGTCGAGCAGCGAATTGAGCGTGGCCTCCCGCGCGGCGCGGTTGGGTTCGGTCACCTCGAGCACCGCCCGGATATTGTCCTCCACGTTGAGGCCGCGAAAGATCGAAGCCTCCTGGGGAAGGTAGCCGATCCCGAGCCGGGCGCGCTGATACATCGGCAGCGCGGTCACGTTGTGGCCGTCGAGTTCGATCACGCCCTTTTCCGGCCGCACGAGACCGGTGATCATGTAGAACACAGTCGTCTTGCCGGCGCCGTTGGGGCCGAGCAGTCCGACCGCCTCGCCGCGCCGCACCGCGATGCTGACGTCCTTGACGACGGCGCGGCCGCCGTAACTCTTGCCGAGGTTGTAGACGGCGAGCACGCCCTGTTCGTCGCCGACCGCGTGCTGTCGTCCGGCCCGGCGCGGCGCGGCGACCGCAACACGTTCCCCCGCCGCGCCCGGCGCGGTGCGATTGACGCCCCAGCCCGTGAGACGCCCGAGGAGACCGCGCGAAGGCGCCGGTCCCGCGCCTTCGGATAATGCGTCGTCGGTCAAGTCAGGCTGTCCTCGCCAAGCTTCTGTCGCGCCGCGGCGCCCGGTTCCGACTATCGGGCCTCGAGGCTTTCACCGACGACGTCTCAGGTTCCCGACGACTTCAGCGGCGCGGCGCCCGACGGAGCCTGCTTCGTCGCCGTCTTCGGCTTGTCCCTGGAATTGGCGGGGACGTCCTTCTTCGGCGCCGGCTGCTTATTGCCGTCGTCGGCGGCGCCGCCGGAACCTTGAATGAACACGCCGGTGACCCGCGGGCGCTTGTCTCCGCTCGGCGGATCCACTTCCACGATCGCCTCGCCTGTGGTCAGGTCATAGGTGAGCTTGTCGCCCTTGGTCACATTGCCGCCATCGTCGCTGAGCGTCACATTGCCGAACAGCCAGACCTTGTTCTCCTGCTTGTCGTAGGCGCCCCTGTCGCCGGTCGCGACCTGGGTCTTCGAGACGACGGTGACCGGCCCCTTGGCGTCCATGTGCTTGACCTGGCTTCCGCCGCCGCCAGCGGGTGCGCCATTGGCCGCCATCGGCGCCCCGGCGGGCCCGGGCGCGCCAGCGGCCGGCGCTTCCGCCTTGGCCAGGAATATCGTCATGACCGCGCAGGTCAGCCGGCTGTCGCCCTGGACGGCCACGACATTGCCGGTGTACACGGCCTTCTGCTCCTTGTCGTAATAGTTGAGCTTGTCGGCTTCGATCGAGATCGGCTCCTTGGAATTGGCGCCGGGCAACAGTGGCGAAGCAGATGGTTTCGCCGCGGCGTGCGCCGCGGCGCCGGCGAGCGCGGCGACCAGGAACGCTATGGCGTGAGTGCGAGGGCCGCAGAATATCACCGATTGGCGCTCCTCGTCTGGGATTGCGAATCGTCCGGCGCCGGCGTGGGCGGGATCATGGTCTTGACATGCCCCTCGATGGTTAATTCTTTGCCATTGTCGACCGCAGCGAGCGAGTCGCCCGTGATCTTCGTGCCGTTGCTGGTCATGATCGTCACAGCCTCGTTCGACGAATAGCGGCCGGCGTTGAAGTCGATGCTCGCGCTCCTCAGCGTGACGTCATATTGCGGGCTCTTGACGCGGACATCGTCCTTTACATCCATGTGCTCTTTCGAACTGTCGTATAATCCGCTGTTGGCCGTCAGATGCGCCTGGCCGCCTTCGGCGAGCGAGATCTCGGAATCGATCCAAAGCAGTTGGACCAGCGTCGGATGGGCGGCGTCCTGGATCGCCTCGCGCGCATTGACGAGATAAGGGCGGCCGTCCTTGCGAAAGCCGGCGAGCCGAGGATGCGCCATGGTCACTTTGGTCCCGTCCACGCCGATGCTGTCGATCGAAATCCGGCCCGCGAGCCGGCCGAAGGGATCGAACAGGGCGATGCCGAGCAGCACGACGACCGCGCCGCCCGCGCCGCCCAAAATCGCGACCCGAAGGAATCGGACTCGCGCGGAATGGCGCGCGGCCGCGGCAAAAGCCGAGGCTCGCTGCGTCGCATCCCGGCCGCGGGCGATTTCATGGCCCGCGTCCATTTCGATCCTGGCGGCGAAATCTGCCATGCGGCTCCATTATGCATCCGGGGGCGACCAAGTCTCCACCGTTCACATAATATAACACTGTTTAAAGATTTGGGTGGCGAAGTTAAGGCGCGACCGGCCGCGCGCTGCGGCGCGGGCGCCTGTCACGGCGAAGCGTGAGAAAATATGTCCATTTCGGCGAATCCGGCCAGGTCGAGCCTCACGCGGTCCGGGAGATAGCCGAACGCGGCGCGCGCCAGACCGTCCCGGTTCTCGCGCGCCAGCATGTCGTCGAGCCGGGCGCGAAGCGCATGGAGATACAAGACGTCGGACGCCGCATAATCCAGCTGCGCCTGCGTCAGCGCCAAAGCGCCCCAGTCGGAGGATTGCTGTTGCTTCGACAGGTCGTGGCCGAGCAGTTCGCGGACCAGATCCTTCAGCCCATGGCGATCGGTGTAGGTGCGCGCGATCTTGGAGGCGATCTTCGTGCAATAGACCGGCGCGGGCATGGTCCCGAAGGCGTTGCAGAGACACGCCATGTCGAAGCGGCCGAAATGAAACAGCTTCGTCACCGCGGGATCGGCGAGCAGGCGTTCGAGATTGGGCGCCGCGGTCTGGCCCTGCGCGATCTGGACGATGTCGGCGGACCCGTCGCCACGGGACAACTGGACGACGCACAAGCGGTCCCGACGCACATCCAGCCCGAGGGTCTCCGTGTCGATCGCCACCGCAGCGCCGAAGTCGGCGTCGGCGGGCAGATCTCCGCTGTGTAACCGCGTCGTCATCGAACCCGCCGAACTCGGGCCGGCGCGACGCCCAGATGGCGAGTTAAACAATTGAAAATATTCATTTATTCGATCCAGAGCGGCCGGACATGATTACCAGCGCGGTCGAGCCTCGTCAAGGCGACCGGGCTTCCGGCCGGCGCCGCGCGCCGAGCCCGTGCCAGCCTTCCCTCAGATGCCCGCGTACCATTCGTAACCGCGATCTTCCCAGAAGCCGCCCTTGCCGCGGCCGATCGCGTCGAAGGAAGCGACGGCCTCGATGCGCATCACATATTTCGCCATCTTGTAGCCGAGCTGACGTTCGACGCGCAGGCGCAGCGGAGCTCCATTGGCGACCGGCAGCGGTGCATCGTTCATGTCGTAGGCGAGAATCGTCTGGGCGTGAAACGCATCGACGAGATCGATCGTCTCATAGTACTGCCCGGTTCCGTCGAGCGTCTGCTCGAGCGTATCGGCGCAGTAAAAGACGACGTACCGCGCCGCGGGCTGCACGCCAGCTCGCGCCAGAAGCGGTCCGAGCCGCGCGCCCTTCCATTTGCCGATGCAGCTCCAGCCCTCGACGCAATCGTGGCGAGTGATCTGCGTGCGCGACGGCATGGCCCTGAGGTCGTCGAGCGACAGACGCGCCGGCCTGTCCACGAGGCCGCCGAGCTCGAGCCTCCAATCGGCGAAATGCGCGTCGCGGGCCGCGACGTAACTGGGGTCGTCCGGGTCGACCGAGCCGTTCGGCTTGAAGCTGGGCGAGAGATCGGCGGGGCCGTATTCCGGCGCGAGGGCCTCACGAGGCGCGAGCAGGGCCCGCTGCGCGATGCGGGTGAGATTTTCCGCAGCGTCGAGAATCGAGCGGCTCTGCCGCGCGTTGGAAAGCCGGTCGCAGGCCGAGAGCCCGAACGCGGCGCCGCCGAGCGCGACGCGCGCGAGCGCCTGCCGGCGGGTGAGCGCGACGTCACGCTTCATGGCGATCCTCCTCGACAGTGTATCGGCCCGTGATCATCGAGACGATGTTGTCGAGAAATCCCGATACGACAACCATGACGATGTGAACGATGACGAAGCCGAGCAGGGAAAACGCCAAAATGAAATGGATCGTGCGCGCCGACTGACGCCCGCCGAACAGAGCCGGCAGCCAGGGGAAGGCCGCGTCCATCGCCGGCGACATTGTCACCCCCGCGAGCGCGAGGATCGGAAACGCGACGATCACCGAGAGATAGGCGAGCTTCTGTAGAACGTTGTAGCGTTCGCTTCGATGGAACCGCAGCCGCGCATGGGTAAGGACCGAAGCGGGAAGCGCGCGCCACTCGCGACGCGAGGGAACGAACTCCCAGAGCCGGCGGCGCACGACCAGGCTCGCGAGATAGATCGCGCCATTGACTACCAGCAACCACGCGAAGAAGAAGTGCCAGCGGCGGCCTGTCGCGAGATCCTGGTACGACGGGATCGTCATCCAGCCGGGAAAGCCGCGCTCGACGAGCTGGCCGTTCTCGTCGTGCGAGGCGCCGAGAACCCCTGTCGTGTCGATGGATGCGCCCAGGATCGTGGTCGTGCCCTTGATCGCGCCGTCGCCGTTCTGCTGCGCCGTCAGCGCGGCGAGCGGCTGGTCAAAACCGCTCTTGTCTCCCCAGTAAAGCGCCGGATGGGCGTTGAAGATCTGCAGGCCGCTCATCAGCAGAATCGCGAAACAGATCGCGTTGATCCAATGCGTGAGGCGCACGAGCAGCGTGTGACGATAGATGACGCGCACGCCCGCGCGCGCCGCCCGACCCGCCTCTGCAGCCATGTTGCGCGACGCGTCAGCCATCCCGACCGCTCCGATGCTCTGAGACTGCTCTGAGACGCCTGAAAAGAAATACGCCGCGCGGGCCGAAGAGTTTCCGGCGGGGCCGCCGCCAGATTTGTCCGGCAGTCTGAAACTCGGCCAACAGCGCTCCGTTGCTTATCACGACCCGAACGACGGGATCACGGATCAACGACTTCATCAGCGAACGGAGAACACAAATGTACGCCAAGACCTCCCTGAGGACGCTGGCGCTCGCCGCCGGCCTTTCGTTTGGCGCCTTGCTGGGGGCGGCCCCGGTCATCGCCGCAATGGACCCGATGGTCGGCGGGGCGCCGATGTATCCGAGCAAGAACATCGTCGAGAACGCCGTCAATTCCAAGGACCATACGACCCTCGTTGCGGCGGTCAAGGCCGCCGGACTCGTCGACACCCTGGAGAGCCCCGGCCCGTTCACGGTATTCGCGCCGACCAACGAGGCCTTCGCCAGACTGCCCAAGGGAACGGTCGCCACTCTGCTCAAGCCGGAGAACAAGGACAAGCTCACCGCGGTCCTGACCTACCATGTCGTCGCCGGCCGTCTGACGGCGCAGGACCTCGCGAGCATGGTCGACCATATGGGCGGCAAGGCGACGCTGAAAACGGTGCAGGGCGAGGACCTCACCGTGGAGCGCCGCGGCAAGTCCCATCTCACCGTGACCGATGCAAAGGGCGGCGTCGCCGAGATCACCATCGCCGACGTGCTGCAGTCGAACGGCGTGATCCACGTCATTGACAACGTTCTGATCCCGGGCTGATTTCCCCAGCCCGAGATCGGCCGCGGGCGCCTTCGGGCGCCCGCTTTGCGTTGGGCGCCCCGCGGGGAGGTCAGGCCCCGCGACGCCCGCCGCCCGTCGAAGGATTTTATATTCCAGCGACATCGCTTAGGCTAATCGAGCCTATGGAAACGCTCCAGATGACCAGCTCCCCTCCGGGACCCGATCTCGCCCAGCTCTTGAGACGGGTGGCGGCGGGCGATCGCGCTGCTTTCGCAATGCTTTATCGACAAACCGAAGCGAAACTCCATGGCGTGGTCGCCCGTATCTTGGTGCGAAGCGACATCGCGGCGGAGGTGCTTCAGGAGGTTTACGTGACCATCTGGCGGAAGGCGAGCGATTTCGATCCGGCAAGGGGCTCGCCGATCGCCTGGATGGCGACCATTGCGCGCAATCGCGCGCTCGACGAGGTGCGGCGCGTCAAGCCGCTCGCGCTCGAGGACATGCCCGAAGGCTTCGAGCCGGCGGCCGACGACGTGGATCCGCTCGGCGCGCGTGATCGCAGCGAGGGGCTTGCGGCGCTCATGCGCTGCCTCTCCCAGCTCGACGAGGAGAAGCGCCAGATCGTTCTGCTCGCCTACTATCGCGGCGCGAGCCGCGAGGCTCTGTCCAAGCGTTTCGGGCGTCCAGTCCCGACGATCAAGACCTGGCTGCACCGCAGCCTCGCGCAGCTCAAGGACTGCCTGTCGTCATGAGCCTCGCCCCGGAAGACGACCTCAATGCGGCCGAATTCGTCCTCGGCACTCTCGACGCCGGCGAACGCGCCGCGATCGCCGCCCGCCGCGCGCGCGAACCCGAACTCGACGCTGCGATCGCAGCCTGGGAAGCGCGCTTGGCGCCGCTGGCGGAGAGCGTCCCGCCCCTCGCCTGCCCGCGCGACTATCTGCCGGAGATCGAAGCGCGCATCGCCGCGGAGACGCGGAGCGACGGCGCGCGCGTCGTCGTCGTCGATCTGACCCGCCGCCTGCGCCGCTGGCGCCTGGGCGCCATCGCCGCCTCCGTCCTCGCGGCGGCGCTGGCGCTGGCCGGCGGCCTCCGCGAGTTCACCCGTGCGTCGTCGCCGCGCGAGTTCGTCGCCGTGTTGCAGAAGAGCGCAGACGAGCCGGCGTTCGTCGTCACCGTCAATCTCGACACGCGCGACCTGACCGTTCGTCCCGTCGCCGCGCCGCCGCAGGCGGGCAAGGTCTATGAATTGTGGATCATCGACCGCGACCGGCTCGGCGCGCCGCGCTCGCTCGGTGTCATCGACGCGGCCAATCCGACGGTCAATCCGAGCCTCAACCGGTTCGATCGCGGCGTGGTGGAGAAGGCGACCTACGCGGTGACGATCGAACAGGTCGGGGGTTCGCCCGATGGCAAGCCTTCGGGGCCGCCGGTGTTCGTCGGCAAACTGTTCCCGACCGGGCCGTGACCGCGGCCGCGTCGATCCCCGTCACCGTCCTGACCGGCTTTCTCGGCGCGGGGAAGACGACCCTTCTCAACCGGATGCTGCGCGCGCCCGAACTCGCGGACGCGCTCGTCATCGTCAACGAATGGGGCGAGATCGGTCTCGACCATCTGCTGATCGAGCGGGTCGAGGGCGATGTCATCCTGCTGTCCTCGGGATGCCTGTGCTGCTCGCTGCGCGGCGACCTCGTCGATACGCTGCGCGATCTCGCGCGGCGCCGTGCGGAGCGCCGGATCGCGCCGTTCGACCGGGTCGTCATCGAAACGAGCGGCCTCGCCGATCCCATGCCGATCCTGCACGCGCTGACGGCGGACGGAGCGCTCGCTTCGCGCTATCGCTTCGCCGGCCTCGTCACCGTCGTCGACGCCGTCAACGGGCTTGCCACCCTGCGCGACAGCGACGAGTCGGCGCGCCAGGCGGCGCTCGCCGACCGGCTCGCGATCGCCAAGAGCGACCTCCTCGACGAGCGCGCGCGGGCCTCGGCAATGGCCGACTTGCGCGCGCGGCTGAGCGCGCTGAACCCCGCCGCGCCGATGCTCGACGTCGCGGCTGGCGAATTCTCGGCGGCCGATCTGATCGCCATCGATCCCGCCGGCGGCTTCGGCGCCGCCCCCGACCTGCGCGTCGCGCACACGGGCGAGCCCGGCGTCGATGCGCGTCACTCGTCGGAGCGCCATCGCGCGGCGATCCGCGCCTATGATCTGCGGCTTCGTGAGCCGGTCGCGCCGCAGGACTTCGCCCTGTTCCTGGAATTGCTGCGCGCTGCTCTCGGCCCGAAGCTGCTGAGGCTCAAGGGACTGATCGGCCTAGCGGCGCATCCCGACTCGCCGCTGGTCGTTCACGCGGTCCAGCACGTTCTGCATCCGCCGCGCCGCCTCAGCGCGTGGCCCGGTGGCGATCGGGCGACGCGGATGGTCATCATCGTCGACGGGATGGATCGCCTCGCGATCGACCGGCTTTGGGCGGCCCTCGCGGGCGAGCCCGCCGTCGACGCACCCGACCTGGCCGCGCTCACGCTCAGCCCGCTCTCGCCGACGCGCGGCGGCCTGCTGGACTGAGGTTGCGCTGGGGCGAGCGCTTGTCCTATGAGACCGGGCATCGCTCCACTGCGCCAGAACAAGATCTCGTGGGACGGAGAGGCGGGGCCCGTTGTTGCATCGCATCAGAAGCGAAATCGCCTATCTCACCGGTCTTCGGCGCGCCCTCGCGCGCACGACGCCGGTCGCCAGGAACCCGTCGCGGACCTATTGCGACCTCGCCGAGGATTTGGCGGCGCAGTATGGCGATCGGATCGCGTTGATCAGTGAACGCGAGACGTTTTCCTATCGCGAATGGAACGGTCGCGCCAATCGCTACGCCCGCTGGGCGCGATCGCAAGGGTTCGGCAAGGGCGATGTCGTCTGCCTGCTCATGCCCAACCGTCCAGAATATCTGGCGATATGGCTCGGGCTCGGGCGGGCGGGGCTGACGACGGCGCTGATCAACACCAATCTGTCGGGACTGGCGCTCGCCCATTGCATCAATATCGCGAAGGCCAAGGCGGTGATCGTCGAGGGATCGATGGCGCCCCAACTCGCCACCGCTCGCGACCGGCTCGATCAGCCGATCGCCATTTTCGCCCATGGGGCCTCGCCGGCGGGCGAGGCCGAGCCGCGCATCGATGCGCTCGTCGAGAGCTTCGCCGATTCGCCCCTGGCGCCGGGCGAACGCGTCGGCCTGACCATCGACGACGGCGCCCTCTACGTCTACACCTCGGGAACGACGGGACTGCCGAAGGCGGCGCGCATCACCCACTCGCGGCTCCTGCGGATGATCCACGGCTTCAGCGCGGGGATGAACGCCAAGGCGTCCGACCGGATGTATCAATGCCTCCCGATGTACCACTCCAACGGCGGGGTGTTGGCGCCCGGCGCCGTGCTCACGGTCGGCGGTTCCTGCTTCATTCGCGACCGATTTTCCGCCACCGACTTCTGGACCGATATCGTTCGGCGCCGGTGCACCCTGTTCGTCTATGTCGGCGAATTGTGCCGCTATTTGCTCAACGCGCCGCCGGGGCCCGACGACCGGGCGCACGACATCCGACTCTGCTTCGGCAATGGCTTGCGGCCCGACATATTCTCGTCGTTCAAGAATCGCTTCGGCATCGCCCACGTCATGGAATTCTACGGCGCGACGGAAGGCAACGTGGCGCTGTTCAATCTCGACTCCCATCCGGGCGCGGTCGGACGCATCCCGGTCTGGGCCAAGCGGAGCTTCCCGATCAAGATCGTCGCCTACGACGTCGAGCGCGGCCTCGACAAGCGCGACGCCGACGGCCGCTGCGTGGAATGCGCCCCGGACGAGGTCGGCGAGGCGCTCGGCGAAATCCTCGACGATCCCGCCAAGCCGGCCAGCCGCTTCGACGGCTACGCCGACGCCGGCGCGACCAAGGCCAAGATCCTGCGCGACGTGTTTCGCGCGGGCGACGCCTGGTTCCGCACCGGGGACCTCATGCGCCGCGACGCCGACGGCTATTACTATTTCATCGATCGGATCGGCGACACGTTCCGCTGGAAGGGCGAGAACGTCTCGACGACCGAGGTCGCCGAAGCGCTCGCGATATTTCCGGGCGTGCGCGAGGCCAGCGTATATGGCGTCGCCGTCCCCGGCTACGAGGGGCGCGCGGGCATGGCCGCGCTCGTGGCGGACCTCGGCGAATTCGACCTCGCCGGCCTGCGCGCCCATGTCGGCGCCCATTTGCCCCCTTATGCGCGTCCGGCTTTCCTCCGGTTCAAACGCGATCTCGACATGACGGGCACGTTCAAGCAGAAGAAGACCGATCTGGTCGCCGAGGGGTTCGACATTTCGCGCAGCGCCGACCCGATCTATTTCGACGATCGCGCGCGCGACGCCTACGCGCGGGTGACTGAGGGCTTCGAACTCGCCCTCCGCTCGGGCGCGGTGAAGCTGTGAGCGAGGCGGCGCGCCGGAGCGGACGGCGGCGCCATGTCCGGCGATCGCGTTGAGTCGATCGCGCCGGCGGACGCCGCGCTTCGCGAGGACGCGTGGCGAGACCTGTGCGCCCGCGCGCTCGAGCCGAACGTATTCGCCGAGCCGGCCTTCCTCGTCCCCGCGCTGCGCCATCTGGCCGCAAGCTCGCGGCTGCGCGTACTCCTCGTATGGCGAGGCCAGACGGATCGTCTGATCGGCGTGCTTGCGCTCGAGACGCCGGCGGCGCCGCCCGGACTGGCGGTGGCGCGCGTCTGGCGCAGCGAGCAGGCAGGGCTCGGCGCGCTCGCGCTCGATCGCGACGAGGCCGTGCCGGCGCTGGCGGCGGTGCTGGACTGGCTTGCGCGCGAGAGGCCGGGAACCATCGGCCTGCTGGTGCCCGGGCTCGACGTGGCGGGCCCCATGGCGGCGGCGATCCTGGCGCTCGCGCGGCGGCGCAATCTCGGCTGCCGCGCGTTCGGCCGGATCGAGCGCGCCGTGCTGCCCGGGGCCGAGACGCGCGCTCGCGGGTTTGAGGCGTCGCTGCCGAAGAAACGCGTGAAGGAATGGAGCCGCCAGCTGCGCCGGCTCGCCGACCGCGGCGCCGTCGCCTTTCGAATAGCTGACGACGCGGCGGCGATCGAGGACTTCCTCGCGCTCGAGGCGAGGGGCTGGAAGGGCGCCCGGCGCACCGCGCTCGGGATCGACCCCGGGCTCGCCGCCTTCGCGCGCGCGATGCTGGGCGCAATGGCGCGAGAGCGGCGGCTCGCCGTCCACCTCATGACGCTCGAAGGCGCGGCGGTGGCGGCCGGAATCGCGCTGCGCGCCGGCGACCGCGCGTTCTACTGGAAGACGGCGTTCGACGAATCGCTCGCGCCGTTCTCGCCCGGCGTGCAGGTGACGCTGACCCTGTCGCGCGCGCAGCTCGGCGACACGACGATCGCATCGACCGATTCCTGCGCGATCGAAGGCCATCCGATGATCGACCGGCTCTGGCCGGGCCGGCTCGCGCTCGAAGACTTCGTCGTCGCGACGCGTCCGGGACGCGCGCCCGGCCTGGCGCTCTGGCTCGTCGGCGAGCGGACGCGCCGCCGGTTCAGGGATTTCGCCAAACGGCTGATCAATATGCTGCGCGGTCGCAGGCGGTCGTGACCGTCAGTCCTCCAGCGGGCGGGCTTCCTCGGGCAGCATGATGGGAATCCCGTCGCGGATCGGATAGGCGAGCTTGGCTGCGCGGGAAACCAGCTCCTGGCGCTTCGAATCGTATTCGAGGGTCGCGCGCGTCACCGGGCAGACGAGGATCTCGAGCAGCCGCGGATCGATGCGCGTCGGTTCGGCCGGGCCCGGCGCGGCGGCGCTGGAATCGTTCATCCGGGGAGCCCCCTTTTTCTGCGGCGTCGTTGGCGCCGCTGCTATAGCATTTCCTGCGACTGAAGTGCAGATTCCAGGAGCCGGATGGCCGCGCCCGCAATCCCCATCCATGGCTATGCGATCGTGTCCGAGGATGATCGCATCGCCGGCGCCGACGGCGGCACGCCGCGATCCCTGCGCAACGACGCCGACTGGGCGATCTTCCAGAGCGAGCTCGACCGCGCGGATCTGGTCGCGCTCGGGCGCCTCGGCCACGAGGCCAATCCGAACGTTCGGCGCCGGCGTCGCGTCGTCCTCTCGCGCGCGGCGGCCGGCTTGGAGCGGCGCGCCGACGCCTGGTGGTGGGACCCCGCGAAGACGCCATGGTCCGAGGCGTCCGCGCGGCTGCTGCCGACCGGCGGACGCGTCGCCGTTCCCGGCGGCCAGGGCGTCTTCGATCTCTTTCTCGCGATCGGCTACGACGCCTTCCACCTGACGCGCGCGCACGGCGTGCGGCTCGGCGCGGGCCGGCGCCTGTTCTCCGCCTGCGACGCCGGGTACAGCGCGGAGGCCGTGCTACGCGGGGCGGGGCTCGAGCCCGACCCGCCGGTCACGATCGATGCGAAAGCCGACGTCGCCCTGACGGTCTGGCGGCGGCAAGCGCCCGCCGCCGTCAGAACCGCAACGCCTTGGCCTGCTTGACCCCCGGGATCCGGCCGACCTCGGCCAGCACGCCCTCCGGCGCCGAGCCGTCGATGGCGACCAGCGCGATCGCAGAGCCGCCCTCCTGGTCGCGCCCCAGCGCGAACGTCGCGATATTGATCCCCGCTCCGCCGAGCAGGCTCGCAAAACGGCCGATGAAGCCCGGCTTGTCGTCGTTGGTGACATAGATCATCGAGGGCGTGAATTCCGCGTCGACCTTGATCCCCTTGATCGCCAGAATGCGCGGCTTGCCGTCGTGGAACACCGTCCCGGCGACCGCGCGCTCCTGGCTGGCGGTCGTCACCGCCAGCGTGATCAGGCTTTCGTAATCCCCCTGCACCGCCCGCGTGCGTTCCTCGATCACGATGCCGCGCTGGGCCGCCACCGAAGGCGCGGAGACGACGTTGATGTCGGCGAGCAACGGACGCAGCAGCCCCGCGACGGCCGCCGAAGTCAGCGCCCTGGTCTTGAGTCCGGCGACGGCGCCCTCGTAGGTGATCGTGATCTTCTCGATCGGCGCGTCGGTCAGCTGCCCGGCGAACGAGCCGAGATTTTCCGCGAGCGCGATGAACGGCCTCAGCCGCGGCGCCTCCTCGGCGGTGATCGAGGGAAAATTGACCGCGTTGGAAATCGCCCCGCGCGTCAGATAGTCGGACATCTGCTCGGCGACCTGCAGCGCGACGTTCTCCTGCGCCTCGTTGGTCGAGGCGCCCAGATGCGGCGTCGCCACCACGTTGGGATGGCCGAACAGCGGATTGGCGGTCGCGGGCTCCTCGACGAACACGTCGAAGGCGGCGCCGGCGACATGGCCGCTGTCGAGCGCCGCGCGCAGGGCGGCCTCGTCGACGAGGCCGCCGCGCGCGCAATTGATGATGCGCACGCCCTTCTTGGTCCTGGCGATGTTGTCCGCCGACAGGATGTTCTTCGTCTGCGCCGTCATCGGCGTGTGCAGGGTGATGACGTCGGCGCGGGCGAGCAGATCGTCGAGTTCGACCTTCTCGACGCCGATCTGCTGGGCGCGCTCCGCGCTGAGGAACGGATCGAATGCGATCACCCGCATCTTGAGGCCGATGCCGCGTTCGGCGACGATCGACCCGATATTGCCGCAGCCGATGATCCCGAGCGTCTTGCCCGTGATCTCGACGCCCATGAACCGGTTCTTCTCCCATTTGCCGGCCTGGGTCGAGGCGTCGGCGGTCGGGATCTGGCGCGCGAGGGCGAACATCAGCGCGATGGCGTGTTCGGCGGTCGTGATCGAATTGCCGAACGGCGTGTTCATCACGATGACGCCGCGCGCCGTGGCGGCGGGAATGTCGACATTGTCGACGCCGATGCCGGCGCGCCCGACGACCTTGAGCCGCTTGGCCTGCTCGAGCAATTTCGCGGTGACCTTGGTCGCCGACCGGATGGCGAGGCCGTCATAGTCGCCGATGATCCTGGCGAGTTCCTCCTTGTCGAGGCCGGGCCTGACGTCGGCCTCGACGCCGCGCTCCTTGAAGATCGCGACGGCGGCGGGGGACAGCTTGTCGGAAATGAGAACGCGCGGGGGCATGGCGGAAGCCTTTGCAGCGAAAAGAGCGGGCCTGGGGAAGGCGCTGAAGATGGGGAAGGCATGGGGGCCGAGCCCCTCATCGGGTCCTCTTGCGGGACGCGCCGGGCGATCGGAGAGCGGATCAGGCCGCCTTGGCGAGCTTGGCCTTCTCCTGCGCAAACGCGTAGTCGAGCCACGGGGTGAGGGCCTCGACGTCCGACGTCTCGACGGTCGCCCCGCACCAGATCCGCAGCCCGGGCGGCGCGTCGCGATAGGCGCCGATGTCGAGCGCCACCTTCTCTTTCTCGAGCAGGCCGGCGAGGCCCTTGGCGAAGGTCGCCTGAGCGTCCGCCGGCAGCGCCGTCGCCTGGGGATCGACGACCTTCAGGCAGACGCTGGTGTTGGACCGGGTCGAGGGAACCCGCGCGAGGAAATCGACCCAGGGGGTACGGGCCACCCAGTCGTCGATCGCCTTGAAATTGGCGTCGGCGCGCCCGATCAGGGCGCGCAGCCCGCCGATCCTCTTGGCCCAGTTCAGCGCGTCGATATAGTCTTCGACGCAGAGCAGGGACGGCGTGTTGATCGTCTCGCCTTCGAATATCCCCTCGACCAGCTTGCCGGCCTTGGTCATGCGGAACAGCTTGGGCAGAGGCCAGGCCGGCTTGTAGGTTTCGAGCCGCTCGACCGCGCGCGGACTCAACACGATCATCCCGTGCCCCGCCTCCCCGCCCAGCGCCTTCTGCCAGGAGAAGGTCGCCACGTCGAGCTTGGGCCAGTCGAGCGCTTGGGCGAAAGCCGCCGAGGTCGCGTCGCAGATCGTCAGGCCCTTCCGATCGGCGGCGATCCAGTCGCCGTCGGCGACGCGCACGCCGGAGGTGGTGCCGTTCCACGCGAAGACGACGTCGTGGTCGAAATCGACCTGGCCGAGGTCGGGAAGTTCGCCGTAGGGCGCGTTCAAGGCCCGCGCGTCGGCGATCTTCAGCTCCTTGACGATGTCGGACACCCAGCCCTCGCCGAAGCTCTCCCAGGCGAGGACGTCGACCGGGCGCGCGCCCAGCAGCGACCAGAGCGCCATCTCGACCGCGCCGGTGTCCGAACCCGCGGTGATGCCGATTCGATAGCCGTCGGGAACGCCGAGCACCTCGCGCGTGAGGTCGATGGCGAGCTTCAGCTTGGACTTGCCCTGCTTGGCGCGATGGGAGCGGCCCAGCGCCGCGTCGCTGAGCGCTTCAGGGGTCCAGCCGGGCCGCTTGGCGCAAGGGCCGGAGGAAAAGCGCGGGTTCTTCGGTCGCGCGACCGGAGCATTCGTCATGTGCCATCCTTTCAGATGAGCGCCTCTCGTTGGGGAGAGGTGTCCCGCGTCGGGCGATATGGGCTCGCACGGGAATGGTCAAGCGGAATTTCGGCGGCGGCGGACACGCTACGGGTCGACTTCAACGCCGGGAGCGAAGAGCCTGCTGCAGCCGACCGACAGCGGCGCCGCCGTTGTCGCCGCCACGACGGCGGAGCCGGCCGCGGACGAACGAAGTGCGCTCCGGGATCGAGCCCCCGAAGGTCGGCGCGCGCGATTCCAGCTTCCTCGGGCGCGGCAGGGAAAGGAAATTTCTGGAAACTCTGATTCTTGGGTTTTGAGCGTTTTCAACGGCCTGCGAGCAAAAGGAAGCGCCGTGGGGCTCCTGGGAGGCTTTCGCGGCGGCGGTGACTCTCCTTGGGTTCGCCTGGCTCGGACCGGCGGTCGACCCGCACTGTGATAGTGGATCGAGTAGGGGCTGGAGTCAAGCATAATTTCTGTAAAAGAGAAAACAGGTGGCGTGGGGCGGGGGTGTGCGGGCGCCCGACCGGATTGGCGGAAGGCGCGCCGGCTGCTCGAGCCAATCGAATCCCTCGAGTCCTTCGAACGACAGTCCTGCGTGGCGCGGGACGAGCTCCGAGCCCGGGGCGCCGCCGGGCTCTGATCGAAGCGCTTGGAGAGCCTGAGCTTTCGCCTCCCGGTCGGGTTCGCTGGCGTGAGCGGTCGGCTGTCGCGCCGAGATCCTGCATTTCGGGCCGATCGTCGCCCCGCCGCGCGCCCCATCGGGGACTGCGTCGCCGAGGATCCCGCGGAATCAGCCGCGACGTTTGCGGCGACGGCCGCCAGTTCCATCCAGGCCGCCCTTCGGCGGCGATTCTTGCTCGACGGGGGCCTGAGCCGGCTCGCATTCGCGATTGTAGCGAACGCCCATGAAGAAGAGAATCGACGCCCCTCCGGCGCGCGGCGCCTCGCCTTCGGCGCGCTCCCTCTTCCGGGACGGTGGAAACGATATCAGGTCGCCCATGACTGTGCTCCGGAGCGACGCCGGCCTCGAGGCGCGCCCCACGGCGCAATTACGCTGGCGGAAGGTTAATGTTTGGTCAACGCTCCGCCGGTATCCTCCATAATCAACGCCATCGTTAATGGAATCCCGGCACCATGCCGCAACCAGCGCCCCACTCCCTCCCCTTCCTGACTTCCCTGGCGAGCGACCAGGGCCCGGAGTCCCGGCGCATTCTCCTGCGAATCACGACGGATCACTTCGTTTCGCTGCAGAGCCACACCGCCGGCCAGATCGCCCAGTTCAACAAGGCGATCGAGCGCCTGATGCCCCGATCCGATCCGCCGACGCGGCTGATCGTCGCGCGCAAGCTGGCGCGCCATCCGATGACCCCGCCGCGCGTGCTGGAGATGATCCTCGACATGGGCGGCGAGGGCGCCCTTCACGTCCTGGAATGCGCGCCGCTGCCGCGCGAGCGCCTTCTCGCCGCCTCGCTCGGCGATGAAGGCCGCGCCAGCGCCCTGGCCCGGCGCGCTGATCTCGACGCCGAGCTCGTCGCGGCGCTGAGCGTGCGGCCGGAGCCGGCGGTGGCGCTGGCGCTCGCCGGCAACCACGCCGCGCCGCTCGACGGCTCGGCCTTGGCCAATCTGGCGCGGCGCGCCGAGCGCGACAAGCCGCTCGCCGCGGCGCTGCTGGCGCGCCCGTCCGCCGAGTTCGATCCGGCGGCGCTGTTTCTGCTGGCGAGCGCCGAGCAGCGCGCAGCCATTCTGGCGACGGCGCAGCGCGCCGAACTCGGCCGGCCGGTCGGCGCCGCGCAGAACCGCCCCGGGGATGAAGCGATCGCCCGGCTCGAGCAGCACGCGCTCGATCGCGAGCCCGAATCGTTCAACGATGCGCTCTCGACTGCGCTGGGCTGCAGCCGCGACCTCGCCGAGCGGATCGCCAAGGAGTCGTCTGGCGAGCCGCTGGCGGTAGCCCTCGCCGCGCTCGGCGCCCCGCATGACGTGGCGGTGCGCATCCTCGTGTCGGGCGATCTGCAGTCGGGCGCCAAATACACGCGCATCGGTTCTCTGGCGCGACTGAAGCACGGGCTCCATCCCGCCGCCGCGCGGCGCGTCATGGCGGCGCTGATCGGCGCGGACGAACCGCGGCGGGAGCGGCGCCGTTCGGTCCTCGACCCTACTGCGGCCGCGACGCCGAGCCGGGCCCCCGCCGTCTGGACGTCAGCGCCGGAGCGCGCGCCCGATGCGCCGCGGGGGCCGCGCGCGTTTGGCTTCGCCGACCGAAAATCAGGCTGACGCGAGGCCGCCCGCCGTCGCGCCCGATCGCGCGGTCGCCGGGCGGGCCGCCAGAGCCGCGTCGCCGTTCCGGCGAATTGGCGGCGGCGATGCGGCCGCACGAGGGCCCCGGAGGCGCCGAGCGATTAGGCGCCGCCCGCTCTTGCCGCGCGCGCGCCGGTCGGCGACAACTCCCCCCGGCAAGAGCGCACGAGAAGCGCGATCCCGAAAGGTTCAGCCATGACCGCGACCCTTCATTCCCGCATCGGCGAGGTGACCGAACGCATCGCACGCCGCAGCCGCGACAGCCGGCGCCGCTATCTCGACGGCGTCGAGCGCTATGCGTCCAAGGCGCCGACGCGCAAGCGGCTCGGCTGCGCCAATTTCGCCCATGGCTTCGCCGCCTGCGGCCCGGCCGACAAGCAGGCGCTGCGCGACGGCGAGGGGCCCAATCTGGCGATCGTCACGACCTACAACGACATGCTGTCGGCGCATCAGCCGTTCGAGCGCTTCCCCGAAATCATCAAGCGGATCGCGCGCGATGCGGGCGGCAGCGCGCAGGTCGCGGGCGGCGCGCCCGCCATGTGCGACGGCGTCACCCAGGGCGAGGCGGGCATGGAATTGTCGCTGTTCTCGCGCGACGTGATCGCGCTGTCGACCGCGGTCGCGCTCTCTCATCAGATGTTCGACGCGGCGGTCTATCTCGGCGTCTGCGACAAGATCGTGCCCGGCCTGCTGATCGGCGCGCTGTCGTTCGGCCACCTGCCCGCCGTCTTCCTTCCCGCGGGACCGATGACCTCGGGCCTGTCGAACGACGACAAGTCCAAGACCCGCCAGCTGTTCACCGAAGGCAAGATCGGCCGCGCCGCGCTGCTCGAGGCCGAGGCCCAGGCCTATCACGGGCCCGGCACCTGCACGTTCTACGGCACCGCCAACACCAATCAGATGCTGATGGAAATCATGGGCCTGCACCTGCCCGGCGCGTCCTTCGTCAACCCCAACACGCCATTGCGCGACGCGCTGACGGAAGCGGGCGCGCGGCGCGCGCTCGGCCTCACCGCGCAAGGCAATTCCTACACCCCGATCGCGCATGTCGTCGACGAGCGGGCGGTGGTCAACGGCGTGGTCGGGCTCCACGCGACCGGCGGCTCGACCAATCACACGATCCATCTCATCGCGATGGCGGCGGCCGCCGGGATCGCGCTCAACTGGGACGATTTCGCCGACATCGCCGAAGTCACGCCGCTGCTGACGCGCATCTACCCCAATGGGAAGGCCGACGTGAACCATTTCCAGGCCGCGGGCGGCATGCCGGTGCTGATCCGATCCCTGCTCGGCGCCGGGCTGCTGCACCGCGACGTCCGCACGGTCTGGGGCGACGGGCTCGCCGATTACGTGACGGAGCCGGGGCTCGGCGAGGACGGCCAGGTCGTCTGGCGCGAAGCGGCCGAGAAGAGCCATGACGAAACCGTGCTGCGCGGCGCGACGCATCCGTTCCAGCTCACCGGCGGCCTGCGCGTGCTCGACGGGCCGCTCGGCCGCGCCGTCGTCAAGACCTCGGCGGTGGCGCCCGAACGCCACGTGATCGAGGCGCCGGCGCGCGTGTTCCACAGCCAGGAGGAATTGCACGCGGCGTTCAAGGCGGGCGAGTTGTTCCGCGACTGCGTCGTCGTCGTGCGCTTTCAGGGACCGAGCGCCAACGGCATGCCGGAACTGCACAAACTGATGCCTCCGCTCGGCATCGTCCAGGACCGCGGCTTCAAGGTGGCGCTGGTGACGGACGGGCGCCTGTCGGGCGCTTCGGGCAAGGTTCCCGCCGCGATTCATGTGACCCCCGAGGCGGCCAATGGCGGCCCGATCGCGAAGATCCGCGACGGCGATCTCATCCGCCTCGACGCGCCCAACGGCCGGCTCGAGGTGCTCGTCGACGAGGTTGAATGGGCCGCGCGCGCGAACGAGGCCTACGATCTTTCCGCCTCGCACACCGGCATCGGGCGCGATCTGTTCGCCGCGTTCCGCGCCACCGTCTGCCGCGCCGACCAGGGCGCATCGATCTTTGCGATTCACGCCTGAACCCGCGCGCGGATTCAGGCCGGTGGACGGCGCCAGGCGGCGACAAAGGCGGCGGCCTTCTCGCGCAGGCGATGCGCCTCGTCGCCGGGCCGGTAGAGCGCCGATCCCAGACCAAAGCCGGTCGCGCCCGCCGCGACATAGGCGGCCATGCCGTCGGGCGTGATCCCTCCCACCGGCATGATCGCGACCGCGGCGGGAATGACGGCGCGCCAGGCCTTGACGACGGCGGGCGATATCATCTCGGCGGGAAACGCCTTGAGGCCGTCGGCGCCTGCGGCCAGCGCGGCGAAGGCTTCGGTCGGGGTCGCAACGCCGGGAAGCGCGATCAGCCCGGCGGCCTTGGCCGCCGCGATGACGGCGGCGTCGGCGTGCGGCATGACGATCAGGTCGCCGCCGGCTTCAGCGACCGCCCTGACTTCCTGCGCCGTCCTGACCGTGCCGGCGCCGACCAGCGCTTCGGACGGCGCGGCCGCGCGCATCGCCCGGATGCTCGCGTAGGGGTCGGGCGAATTCAGGGGGACTTCGATCAGCCGGAATCCCTCCGTCAGCAGCGCGCCCAGGATCGCGGGCGCTTCCGGGGGCGCCATGCCGCGCAGGATGGCGATCAGCGGCAGGCTCGCCATCGCCTCGGCGAATCGGTCGTTGGTCGTCATCCTCGCAAGTCTCCGGCTCGGCGGCTGTTGTGCCGGCAATTTCCGCGCGCCGCAACACCTGGGCGGCGATCGCGCGGCGCGCGCGGCCGCCAAATCCGCCAATGTTCGGATCGTTGAGGGTTCCTTCACCATTTCGGGGTGAAATCGCCCTACGAAAATCATTTCCAGCGGCGCGGGTTTCCGTCTCGCGCGAGCGCTTTGACAGGGCAAGACACAATGCTGCGTCACACGATCATGACGTTCGCCCTCATCTCGGGCCTTGTCGCGGCGGCGCCCGGGACCGGGGCGAATGCAGCCGCGGCCGACGACATTCTCCAGGTGACGGTCGATCAGGCCAAGGTCACGCAGCTTCCCGACGGCACCGTGACCCTCGTCATCGGCAATCCCATCGTCGCCGACGTCACGATGCTCAAGGGATCGGGCACTATGGTGCTGACCGGCAAGGGGTTCGGCGAAACCAACATGATCGCGCTCGACAAGGACGGCAACGTCATCGACGAGAAGACGATCCGGGTGGTGCCGACCGGCGCCGTTCTGCTCGTTCAGCGCGGGATGGAGCGGGAGTCCTACGCCTGCTCGCCCAAATGCATGCCCACCGTCCAGCTCGGCGACGGCAAGCAGTTCGGCGACGTGTCCAGCCAGATCAACTCGCGCAACTCGCTCGTCGCGCCCACCCAGGGCGGGCAGGCCCCGCACTAGCGCCGCCCGCCGCGGGCGCCCCCGCGGGCCCGGCGCGGCCTCATTCTGGCGGTCCGATCGCGACGGCCTTGTATTTTGGCGTCGCTTCCTGTATCTGAGCTTTCGTTGGTTTCTCATAGCTCTTCGTCTGACCGATGAAGAGATGTCTTGAGAGTGGGCCCCGGCCGGGACCCGCTCTTTTTTATTGCCGACAGGACCCATGGCCGAACGACATTCCGCCGCCAGTTCGAGCCCCGCAGACGGGGCGACCGGCAACGCGCTCGACGAACCGCGTCTCATCGACGACAGGGCCGGCGCCCGACGCGTCGGCGCGATCGTCGGGCCGGTCCTGCGCGATCTGGGATTTCGGCTGGTGCGGGTCAAAATATCGGCGGCCGGCGGAACGACCCTGCAGATCATGGCGGAGCGGCCCGACGGCTCGATGACCGTCGACGACTGCGAACGGGCGAGCGTGGCGCTCTCGCCCGTGCTCGACCTCGAAGATCCGGTCGGCCAGGCCTATCGCCTCGAGATTTCATCGCCCGGCATCGATCGGCCCCTGGTGCGCGGATCGGATTTCCGGCGCGCGATCGGCCACGAGGCGCGAATCGAAATGGCCGCGCCGGTGGGGACGCGCAAGCGATTCCGCGGGCTGATCGAGGGGGTCGGGACGGTCGGGACGCGGGTTGCGGCGCGGTTGCGGCTGCCGGCCAAGGACGCCGGCGAGGCGGAGGCGATCGATCTGCCGATCGACGACATGGAGGAGGCCCGTCTGGTCCTGACCGAGGACCTCATCCGAACCGCGCTGCGCCGCGAAAAGGCGGCCAAGAAGGAGCGCAAGGCGGGGAAGGCCGGGCCGCCCCGAATCGAGGCCGGCCCCGCCAAACCCGCTGCGGCGGATTGAACGCGATTTGAAAGGCGACCCGCCGCCGGCATGCGCCGGCCAGGGTCAAACGAAGGAGAATTCTCATGGCCGTCAGCGCCAACAGGCTCGAACTCTTGCAGATCGTCGACGCGGTGGCGCGCGAAAAATCGATCGATCGATCGATCGTGCTCGCCTCCATGGAGGACGCGATGCAGAAGGCGGCGCGGTCGCGCTACGGGCAGGAGACCGAGGTCCGCGCCGACATCAATCCGAAAACCGGCGAGATCCGGTTCTCCCGTCTGCTGCTGGTGGTCGAGCAGATCGAGAACGACGCGACCCAGATCGCCCTCGCGGACGCACAGAAGAAGAACCCGTCCGCGCAGATCGGCGACTGGATCGCCGAGTCGCTGCCGCCGTTCGATTTCGGCCGCATTCCCGCCCAGTCGTCCAAGCAGGTCCTGGTTCAGAAGATTCGCGAGGCCGAGCGCGACAAGCAATATGACGTCTACAAGGACCGCATCGGCGAAATCATCAATGGCGTGGTCAAGCGGGTCGAATACGGCAATGTCGTCGTCGATCTCGGCGGCAGCGGGGCCGGCGAGGCGGTGGTGCGGCGCGACGAGATGATCCCCCGGGAAATGTTCCGCCCCGGCGACCGCATCCGCGCCTACGTCTACGACGTCAGGCGCGAGCAGCGGGGGCCGCAGATCTTCCTGTCGCGCACCCATCCCCAGTTCACCGCCAAGCTGTTCGCCCAGGAAGTCCCGGAGATTTACGACGGCATCGTCGAGGTCAAGTCGGTCGCGCGCGACCCCGGCTCGCGGGCAAAGATCGCCGTGATCTCCAACGATTCGTCGATCGATCCGGTCGGCGCCTGCGTCGGCATGCGCGGCTCGCGCGTCCAGGCCGTGGTCAACGAGCTCCAGGGCGAGAAGATCGACATCATTCCGTGGTCGGCCGACGCGGCGACGTTCATCGTCAACGCGCTTCAGCCGGCCGAAGTGATGAAAGTCGTGCTCGACGAGGACTCCACCCGCATCGAGGTGGTCGTCCCCGACGACCAATTGTCGCTGGCGATCGGGCGACGCGGACAGAACGTCCGCCTTGCCTCGCAGCTGACCGGCTGGGACATCGACATTCTCACCGAGGCCGAGGAGTCCGAACGGCGCCAGAAGGAATTCGTCGAGCGGACCAACGTCTTCATGGGCGCGCTCGACGTCGACGAAACCGTCGCCCAGCTGCTGGCCTCGGAGGGATTCCGCTCGGTCGAGGAGCTCGCCTATGTCGAGCTCGACGAACTCGCCGCGATCGAAGGATTCGACGCCGACACCGCGACCGAGATTCAGGCCCGCGCCCTCGGGCATCTCGCGCGCATCGAGGCCGAATTCGACGAGCGGCGCAAGGCGCTGGGCGTCGCCGACGAGTTGAAATCGGTCGAAGGCGTGACCACGCCGATGCTGGTCAAGCTCGGCGAAAACGACATCAAGACCCTCGAGGACCTCGCCGGTTGCGCAACCGACGATCTCCTGGGCTGGACGGATCGCGGCGAGAGCGAAAGCGCACGGCACGCCGGGTTCCTCGATGGTTTCGACCTCTCGCGCGAGCAGGCCGACGCGATGATCATGAGCGCGCGCGTGAACGCCGGCTGGATCGAGGCCGCGCCGGAGCCGGGCGAAGCCGAGCCCGCCGTGACCGAAGAGGCCGAGTAGCGCGGGGCCGCCGCGCGTCGCCGCCGCGAGGGCGCATTTCTCATATTCGTCCTGAACCCGGCGCAGGGCGCGGCGTGGAGACTCGAGTTGGGCGCGCGCGCAAGAGCGGACGGAGCCGGGCCGGAGCGGACATGCATCGTGACCGGCTCGAAGGGCCCGCCCGAGGCGATGATCCATTTCGCGCTGTCGCCGGACGGCAAGGTGGTTCCCGACCTCAGGCGCAAGCTGCCGGGCAGAGGCGTGTGGACGAGTCTGAGCGCCGCCGTCGTCGCGGAGGCCGCGCGCAAGCAGGCATTTTCCAGGGGCTTCAAGACCAAGGCGGTCGCCTCGCCGGATCTGGCGGCCGAGCTGGATGGAATGATCGAGCGCGACGCGCTGCAGTTTCTCTCGATCGTCAACAAGGCGGGGCTGATCGTCGCCGGCGCCGCCAAGGTCGAGGCGGCGATCCGCGCCGGCGGCGTCATCGCGCTCATTCACGCGACGGACGGCTCGGCCGACGGGACCGCCAAGCTGGAGGGCGCGGCGCGCGCCCGGCTCGGCCCGGCGGCCGGACGGCTCGCGCGAATAATTCTCTTTTCGTCGGGCCAATTGGATTTGGCATTGGGGCGGACAAATGTGATACATGCAGCGCTTCGCGCGGGCGAGGCCAGCGAAGCCTTCCTATATAGGGCGCGCAGGCTCGCCGGATACCGATCGAACGGAACAGGCAATCCGCCCTTTGCGGCCATTTTGGACCCCGCCGGCGAGCCGTCGGCGGCGGCGGAAGCCACGAATGGGCAGAGCCCGGGCACTTGGAAAGACGCATGAACGATACGAACAACACCGGTGAAAAGACTTTGGGCGCGGTCCCCTCGAAGACGCTGCATTTGAAGCGTCCGGTCGAGCAGGGCATGGTCCGCCAGAGCTTTTCGCATGGGAGAAGCAAGGCGGTCGTCGTCGAAAAGGTCAAGCGTCGCGCGCCGGGCCCAGGCGAGGCGCCGCAACGCGAGGCCGCGCCGGTCGCGCTCCGTCCGTCTTCGGCTCCCGCAGCCTCGCCGGTCGCGCCGCGCGGCCCGACGAGCCAGGCGGCGATCGCCAAGGCGCCCGCCGCCCCCTCGGCGCCCCTCAAGACCGGCGTCGTCCTGCCGACTCTGACCGACGCGCAGCGCGAGGCCCGGGCGCGGGCGCTCGAGGGCGCCCGGGCGCGCGAGGACGAGGATCGTCGCCGACAGGAAGCCGACGCGAAACTGCGCGCCGAACGCGAGGCGCGCGAGCGCGCCGAGCGCGAGGCGGCCGACGCGCGCAAGCGCGACGAGGAAACCCGCCGGGCGCAGGACGCCGATTTCAAGCGCAAGACGGAAGACGAGGCGCGGCGGCGACTGGCGGGCGGAGAGCCCTCCGCGACGCCCGCGGTCACGATGGCGCGAAAGCCGGCGGCGGCCCTCGCAGGGGCGACCGTCGCCGCGGCGCCGGCCGGGGCCGTCACGCCGCGCGCGCCCGGCGCCGAAGAGGAAGAGACCCGGCGGGTCATCAGACGGCCGAGCGCCGTGATCCAGCCGGCCAAGATCGTGCTGCCGCCGAGGCCGACGCGCGGCGCCGAGCAGCGCAATCGCGGTCGCCTCACCGTCACCAGCGCGACGGCGGGCGAGGAGGAGCGGACCCGATCGGTCGCCGCGTTCCGGCGCCGCACCCAGCGGCTCAAGGGGCACGGCGTCAAGGAGACCAAGGAGAAGCTCTCCCGCGAGATCGTGCTGCCCGAGACGATCACCATCCAGGAACTCGCCAACCGCATGTCGGAACGCGCGGTCGACGTCATCAAGCTGCTGATGAAACAGGGCCAGATGGTGACGATCACCGACGTGATCGAGGCCGATACGGCGCAATTGATCGCCGAGGAGCTCGGCCATACCGTCAAACGCGTCGCCGAGTCCGACGTCGAGGAGGGCCTGTTCGATCGGCCGGACGAAGACGGCGCGCCCGTGCCGCGCCCGCCGATCGTCACCATCATGGGCCATGTCGACCACGGCAAGACTTCGCTGCTCGACGCGATCCGCAAGGCCAATGTGGTCGCCGGAGAGGCGGGCGGCATCACCCAGCACATCGGCGCCTATCAGGTCGTCGCGCCCGGCGGAACCAAGATCACCTTCATCGACACGCCCGGTCACGCGGCCTTCACCGCGATGCGCGCGCGCGGCGCCAAGGTCACCGACATCGTCGTCCTCGTCGTGGCCGCCGATGACGGCGTGATGCCGCAGACGATCGAGGCGATCCGTCACGCCAAGGCGGCGCATGCGCCGATCATCGTGGCGATCAACAAGATCGACAAGCCGGACGCCAATTCCGAGCGGGTGTCCCAGGAACTGCTGCAGCACGACGTCCAGGTCGAGTCGTTCGGCGGCGACACGCTCGCGGTCGAAGTCTCCGCGACCAAGCACATCAATCTCGACAAGCTGCTCGAGGCGATCGCGTTGCAGGCCGAGCTCCTCGACCTCACCGCCGATCCCGACCGCAGCGCCGAGGGCACGGTCGTCGAGGCCCGTCTCGATCGCGGCCGCGGCCCGGTCGCGACCGTCCTCGTCCAGCGCGGAACGCTGCGGGTCGGCGAACTGGTCGTGGCGGGGTCGCAATGGGGCCGGGTGCGTGCGCTGCTCGACGACGCCGGCGCGAACGTCGAAATGGCCCTGCCCTCGACGCCCGTCGAGGTGCTCGGCTTTTCCGGGGCGCCGGAGGCGGGCGACCGGTTCGCGGTCGTCGAGAGCGAGGCGCGGGCGCGCGAAATCGCCGAATATCGCGACCGCCAGAAGCGCGAGAAGCTCGCCGCGCGCGGCGGCTCGGTCCGGACCTCGCTCGCCGACATGATGAGCCAGCTGAAGACGGCGGGCCGTCGGGAAATGCCGATCGTGATCAAGGGCGACGTTCAGGGCTCCGTGGAGGCGATCGTCGCCGCGCTCGACAAGCTCGGCACCGACGAGGTCGGCGCGCGCGTCGTTCATTCGGGCGTCGGCGGCGTGACGGAATCGGACGTGACTCTCGCCGAGGCTTCGAAGGCGGTGATCATCGGCTTCAACGTGCGCGCGCACAAGGAAGCGCGCGACCTCGCCGAACGCCAGGGCATCGAGATCCGCTACTACAACATCATCTACAATCTCGTCGACGACGTGAAGGCGGCGATGTCGGGCATGCTGGCGCCGACGCTGCGCGAGGAAATGCTCGGCAACGCCGTGATCCTGGAAGTCTTCTCGATTTCGAAGGTCGGCCATGTCGCAGGCTGCCGCGTCACCGACGGCGTCGTCCAGCGCGGCGCCCATGTGCGGCTGATCCGCGACAATGTCGTGGTGCACGAGGGCAAGCTGTCGACGCTCAAGCGGTTCAAGGACGAAGTCAGGGAAGTGCAGTCGGGCCAGGAATGCGGCATGGCGTTCGAGAACTACCAGGACATGCGGGTGGGCGACGTCATCGAGTGCTACAATGTCGAAGAGGTTCGGCGCACCCTGTGAGGCGGGCCCGGGCGCGCGGGTCCGACCGCCGGGCCCGCCCGCGCGCAAGTCGCGCGCCGCAGCCTTCGGGCCGCGCCCTCCCGCTCCACAAGCGACAAACCCAGGCCGACGAACCGCAATGCCCCGCCCAGACCAGAAGACCGCCGGGCCCTCGCAGCGCGCGCTGCGCGTCGGCGAGCTGATCCGGCACGCCGCCGCCGACATCCTGGCGCGCGGGCAAGTCGAGGACCCGGCGCTCGCCCGGCAGGTCGTGACGATCCCTTCGGTGAAAATGTCTCCCGATCTCAAGCTCGCCACGCTTTCGGTCATGCCGCTGGGCGGTAAGAACGTCGACAAGATCATCGCCGCGCTCGATCGCCACAAGAAGGTGTTGCGCACGCTGGTCGCCCATCGCGTCAATTTGAAATACGCGCCGGAGCTGCGTTTTGTCGTCGACGAGAGCTTCGCCGCCCAGGCCCGCATCGATGCGCTGCTGAAATCGCCCGAAGTGGCCCGCGACCTGCGCCACGGCGACGAGGAACCGTCATGAGCGAAGCCGAGGTCGAAGCGCCGCTTGCGGGGCCGAGCCGCGACCGGCGCGAACAGCGGCGGTCGACCCGCGTCGAGGTCAACGGCTGGGTCTGTCTCGACAAGCCGGTCGGCCTGACCTCGACCCAGGCGGTCGCCCAGATCAAGTTCCTGTTCAACGCCAAGAAGGCCGGTCACGCCGGCACGCTCGATCCGCTCGCCTCTGGCGTTCTGCCGATCGCCCTGGGCGAGGCGACCAAGACGGTCTGCGTGGTCCAGGATGGCGTCAAGGTCTATCGGTTCGGCGTCAGATGGGGCGCCGAGACCGACACCGACGACGCGGAGGGCCGCGTCGTCGCCGCCTCGGACCAGCGCCCCGACCCGGCCGCGATCCAGGCCAACCTGTCGCGGTTCGTCGGAATCGTCACCCAGGTCCCGCCGATCTATTCGGCGATCAAGATCGCCGGCGAGCGCGCCTACGACCTGGCCCGCGACGGCGTCGACTTCGTGATGGCGCCGCGCGAAATCGTCGTCCATCGGCTCGATCTCCTCTCGAGCCGGCCGGACATGGCGATCTTCGAGGCGGAGTGCGGCAAGGGAACCTACGTTCGCGCGATCGCGCGCGACCTCGGCCGGCTCCTGGGCTGCTATGGCCATGTCGTGCTGCTGCGCCGCACGCGGGTCGGTCCGTTCGGCGAGCAGGCAGCCGGGACGCTCGACGGCCTGCGCGCCGCGCCCGTGGGAGGCCGGACGCCGCTGCCGGTCGAAGCGGGGCTCGCGGAACTGCCGCGCATCGCTCTGGACCGCGACGGCGCCGCCATCCTCCGGCGCGGCCAGAAACTGCTGCTGCGCGGCGGCCACGCGCCCGAAGAGGGGCTCGCCTATGCGGCCTGTTTCGGCGCGCCCGTCGCGTTCGGCGTGGTGGAGGCGGGCTATTTCGTCTCGACGCGCGTGTTCAACCTGCCGGGGTGACCGAGCCACCCCGCAAGACCGGTTCGCCGGCCGGGCGCGGGTCCGGATGCGCGGACACAATTCTGTGGCGCGGCGGCCGCAATCCTGTATAAGCCCGCGCAGCCTCGGCCTTCGCGGCCCCGGCCCGATCTGACCGACCTGGACGACATCCCGGCTCGGCCAACCCTGAAGGGAAGCGCCCGCCGGCGGCGGGCTCCCGCAACGAAAGGACCACCCGATGTCGATAAGCGTTGAGCGCAAGGCCGCGCTCGTTAAGGAATATGCCTTGAAGGCCGGCGATACGGGCTCGCCCGAGGTGCAGGTCGCGATCCTGACCGAACGCATCACCAATCTGACCGGCCATTTCAAAACGCACGTCAAGGACAATCATTCGCGCCGAGGCCTGTTGAAGATGGTCTCGCAGCGTCGCACGCTCCTCGATTATGTGAAGAAGGGCGACGAGGCCCGCTACAAGTCGCTGATCGAGCGGCTGGGGATTCGCCGCTGAACCGGGCTGGTTGGCCCGAAGGAAGGACGACGACGGCGGCATGGGGCCGCGGTCGCGATCGAAGGTGAAAGCTGCGCGTCATGGCAGGATCGCCGGATGCTGGCTCCCGCCCGGGACGAGGGCCGGACCAGCCTCTCGCCGTCTTGCCCATGACCGACCTCATGGCGAACCATGGATGATGGCGGGAACTCACCCGCCGGATTGGAAGACCACCTGGCCGAGAAGCTTTCACCATCTCAATGGAAAGATGATGAGAGATGTTCGATATTCAACGTGAAGAACTCACTTGGTGCGGCCGCAATCTCGTGCTGGAGACGGGCCGCATCGCCCGGCAGGCCGACGGCGCGGTGTTCGCGAGCTGGGGCGAAACCACGGTTCTGGCGACGGTCGTCGCCGCCAAATCGGCCAAGCCGGGGATCGATTTCTTCCCCCTGACCGTCCACTATCAGGAGAAGGCCTTCGCCGCCGGCCGCATCCCGGGCGGTTTCCTCAAGCGCGAGGGACGGCTCTCCGACAAGGAGACGCTGACCTCGCGGCTGATCGATCGCCCGATCCGGCCGCTGTTCC